>JBHOQW010000184.1:0-7422 GCA_042408665.1 Dehalococcoidia bacterium | reverse complement strand
CTCGCTGTCCGTGGGTGTGGTGGCGATGCTCATCGCCGTCAGCATCGGCACGACCGTGGGCGCCGTGGCCGGCTACGTGGGCGGTGTGGTGGACACGGTGCTCATGCGCTTCACCGACCTGCTCATCTCGCTGCCGCAGCTCCCCCTGCTCCTGCTGGTGGTCTACCTGTTCCGCGACCGGCTGCGGCAGTCGATCGGGGTGGAAAGCGGGACGTTTTTGCTGATGGTGATCGTGCTGGGCGGGCTGCGCTGGATGCCGGTGGCGCGGCTGGTGCGGGCCCAGTTTCTCTCCATCAAAGAAAAGGAGTACATGGAGGCGGCGCGCTGCCTGGGGGTGCCGGCCTGGCGGCAAGTACTGGTGCACATGCTGCCCAACGCCTTCAGCCAGGTGATCGTGGCCGCCTCGTTGGCTATCGCCGCGGTGATCCTGGCGGAGTCGTCGCTGTCCTTCCTGGGCTTGGGGTTCCCGCCGGATTACCCCACCTGGGGCCGGCTGCTGCTGGACGCCAAGGACCTGCTCCAGACCGCGCCGCACACCGTGATCTTCCCCGGGCTAATGATCTTCCTCACGGTGCTGTCCATTAACTTCGTCGGTGATGGCCTGCGCGACGCGCTCGACCCGCGCAAGGCGCGGTAGCCGCGCAGCGATACTTCCTCGGAGCGGTGAGGAGAGCTGTAAGGCTTGGGCTGGAGTGTAAGGTTTTTAGCGCTCGGCCTCAACCAGGTACCGCCGGTATCGGTGTTGGAGCCGCTCCCAGAGTGGCATAGCACGACGCTCCACAGCGTCGATCCACGTCAGCTCTTCGCTGCGGATGTGGTGGAGGCCGGCCCGCGCAAACACGTTGCAGGCCGGTTGGGGTGATCGAACGCGCCACAGCGGGAGCCGGTGGCGTGCCTCTTCTGGGTACCGATGGTCGCGCTGTGCGCGCGTGATCTGCCCGACGAGATGGCTGAGCAGCGTGATCACTTGGTCGATCAGGCTCTCGCCTTGCCATATCCCGTCAATCGCGAGCACGCGGCCGCCGGGCCGGGTGACCCTCGCCCACTCACGGACGGCACGCTCCGGCTCGAGCAGCGTCCACAACAGGTGCCGACTGACGACGGCGTCAAAGCTCGCGTCGGGGAAGGGAAGTGCATGGGCGTCGGCCTCCCGAAGGGCAACGGTTATTCCCAGACGCGTTGCCTTCTCGTGTGCCACGCGCAGCATGCTCTCGGAAATATCAATGCCTGTCACGGTATGCCCGAGCTCGGCCAGCAAGATGGCAAGAAAGCCGGTGCCTGTTCCCACGTCGAGCACCTGCAGCGGCGGTTCAGGGGGCAGCAATCGACGCAGGAGCAGAGACCATGCGTCGTGCTCGTCAGTGCTCCTCAGCCCGTGGCCGTATTGCTCGTCATAGCTCGTCGCGCCGCGCTCCCAGGCTTCCCGGATCCGGTGTTGGATCTGGTCCATGTTCGATGTCGGAGTAACGCCCATCGGTGTTCACCTCTGACACGGCCGGTGCGCAGTGTCGATGTCCGGAACGGCGGCAAGGAGGGCACGGGTGTACGGGTGCTGTGCTTCGGTAAGCCGGTTCGCAGGGAGTTCCTCCACGATCTGGCCACGAAGCATCACAAGCACTCGATCGCAGATAGCCGGGACGAGCGCCAGGTTATGCGTTACAAACAGAAGCGAAAGCTGTTCCTGCCAGCGCAGCGAGCGGAGCAGAGCCAGCAGATAGGCCTGGATGGTGACATCCAGGTTGGAGAGCGGTTCGTCGCATAGCAGGAGGCGCGGCCGAAGGGCAAGGGCGCGGGCGAGGGCCACGCGCTGCTGCTGGCCGCCCGAGAGCTCGTGAGGGTAGCGTCGGGCAAGCTCCGGTGCCAACCCAACGCGCTGAAGAAGGGCAATGACCTGTTCGTCGAGCACGTGGCGTGGGGCGTCTTCGTAGTTCTCCAGCGGTTCTCGCACGATCTCGGCGACCGTAAACCGGGGGTTGAATGAGGCTAAGGCGTCCTGGAAGACGACCTGTATCACCCGCCGGCGTTGCCGCCGCTGTTCCGGGGTGAGCGACCAGACCTCAGCACCCTCCCAGTGAACGCATCCCTGATCCGGACGTTCCAGTGCGGCCAGGCAGCGAAGCAACGTGCTCTTTCCAGAGCCGCTCTCACCGACGATGGCGACCGACTCACCGGGCAGCAGATGGATATCCACGCCGTTGAGGGCGGTGACAATGCGCCGGCCATGGCCGCGATAGCGCTTGGTCAAACCCCGCGCTGCGATGAGTGGTTCGGCCATCTCTCTCCATCACAAGGGGCGTAGCACGCCACGCGACGTCCGTCGCCTACGAGGGGCGGTCGTGGCTCGGTACGGCAGCGCGGCTGGACCTGTGGGCAGCGTGGCAGGAAGGGACACCGCTCCCCATCCGGCGGGCTGTCGACCCCGCCCGGTGGTACACCGTGAGGGACGCTGTCTAGGCGCGGCTGACAGGCGATGAGCAGGGCGGTGTACGGGTGGGCGGGTCTGCTGAGCAGCGTTTTGACCGGCCCCTCCTCGACGACCATGCCGCCATACATCACCGCCAGCTCGTCGGCCCATCGCGCTGCCACCGCGAGGTCATGCGTGATCAAGACAAAAGCCAGGCCGTCGGTACGGGCGTAGGCGCGAAGCTGGTCCAGGACAAGCGCCTGGGTAGTGACGTCGAGGGCGGTGGTTATCTCATCGGCCAGAAGGACGGCCGGTTGCAGCACCGTGGCCAGGGCCAGGGCCACCCGCTGTAGCTGTCCGCCGGACAGCTCAAACGGATAGGCGGACAGGATTGGTCCCGCGTCGGCTAGACCGGCACGCTGTAACGCGTCGTGTGCCAGCGAGCGCCACGAGATCGACCGCAACCCGAAGTGGGCCCATACCGTGTCGCGGAAATGGTCCGCCACGGTGCGGGTGGGGTTGAGGGAAGCGGCGGCGTTCTGGAACACGAGCGCGATGTGACGGCCGCGGATGCGGCGCAGCGCGGAGCCGGGCAGGCGCAGCAGATCGTGTTCGCCGAACCAGGCGTGACCGGTAACCTGCGCGCCGGGGGGCAGAACCCGCAGGACCGCGCGCACTGTGGTGGATTTCCCACATCCGCTTTCGCCGACGAGCGCCAACACCTTTCCGGGATAGACTGTAAGGCTCACGCCGTTGACCGCGCGCACGGTGCCCTCGCGTGTCCGCAGAAGCACCTGGAGATCGTCGATGCGAAGCACCGGCCCGCTCACCGTTCACCCCGGATAGCGTATGGGTTGCCGCGCTGGCGCAACCCCTCGGCGATCAGGTTGACCGCCAGCAGGGTCAGCACGATCGCCCCGCCGGGCCATAGCAAGGTCCACCACTGACCCGTGAGCAGGTGCTGCTGAGCCGCGGTCAGCATGTTCCCCCACGTGGGGTGATGGGGCGGGACGCCGAGGCCGAGAAAACTGAGCGTCGATTCAGTCATGATGGCATGAGATACCTGGAAGGCGGTGACCGCGAGGATCGGCGGCAGGGCGTTGGGGAGAATGTGGCGCCATGCGATACGTCGGCCAGGTGTGCCAAGCGCGACCGCGGCGCGCACGAAATCGCGCTGGCGCAGGGCGAGGAACTGAACTCGGACCACTCGTGCCACGGGCATCCAGCCGGTGATGCCGATGACCAGCACCACGTTCGTCAGGCTGGGGTCGGTGACAGCCTGCACAGCAATGGCTACCACCAGGAGCGGTAGTGCCAGCAGCGCATCCACGGTACGCATAAGCAGGGCATCCAGCACGGGGTTGCTCATCCCGGCTACGGCACCCACCGCGGTGCCAATAAGGAGGGACAGGCCAGCGGCGAGCACACCGACGCTTAGTGATACGCGGCCGCCGTAGAGCACACGCGTGAGCAGGTCGCGCCCCAGGGTATCGGTTCCGAGCGGGTGGCCTGGTGAGCCGGGCGGCAGCTCGGTGATGCTGGCGTCGGTCGCCAAGAGGTCGTAGGGCGTGAGCACCGGTGCAAGCAATGAGGCGCTGGCCAGAAACAGGAGCAGGGCGCAGCCTGTGAGGAGCGCGCCCGTGCCGGGGTGAAACCGTGTTCGTCGGCGGGCGTGGGACAGACGCACGGGACCGAGCGTTGCGGCGGTGCTCGTGACCGTGGGCACCTCAGGCGGTGTTTGCACCGTAGGCCTCCGAGGTTTGCACGCGCGTGTCAGGCGATGATGCCCAGTGCGCTCGTACCCTCGGATCGAGCGCCGCGACGAGCACGTCGGCCAGCACGTTTCCCAGCACCACCACGATGCCTGTAAGCAGCACGACGGCCATCAGCACGGGGTAGTCGCGACCGGCGGCTGCCTGCATAGCGGCCCGCCCCATACCTGGCCAGGAGAAGATGACCTCGACGGCATAGGCTCCGCCCACGAGCGAGCCCAGGGAGGTGCCCAGTTGCGCGATGAAGGGCGGAAGGGAGTGTGGCACGACGTACCAGAGGATGACCATCCATCCCGGGAGACCCCGCGCCACCGCGCTCTGCACGAACGAGGCATGGCGGACATCGTTCACGGCCACTTCGACGAGGCGCACATAGGCGGCCAGGTGGTGGCCGACGGCCAGCACCAGTGCGGGCAGCACCAGATGGCGTAGTACTTCGGTGGCGGTGATATCCGCACCGGCTCTGGACATCCCGCTCGAGGGCAAGATGCCCCAGTGAACGCTGAAGAGTAGCACTGCCAGCAGGCCGATGAGAAAAGTCGGCGCGCTGTACAGGAGTAGCACCAGGGTACCGATCCCGCGTGCCAGCCACGTACCCGGTGCGAGCCCTGCACCCAGCCCCAGCACAAGCGCCAACCCAACCATCAGGAGCAGCGCCGTGGAGGTCAGGAGAAGCGTGGGTGGAAGCGTCTCGCGGAGCACCGCGCCCACCGGCCGCTGCTTCAGGTAGGAGGTGCCGAAGTCGCCGTGGAGCATCCGCGCGGCCCAGCGCAGGTAGCGCTCGGGCCAGGGCCGGTCAAGGCCCAGGTTGTGTCGCACACGCTCGATGTCCTCTGGGCGCGGTGGTGTTCCACCCGCGCGTGACTGCAGCAGCGCCGCGGCCGGATCACCAGGTGCTACCGTCAGTAGCGCGAACGTCACCACGCTGAGAAGCACGATCAGCGGGAGCGCCTCAACGAGGCGAACAACCACGTAGCGCACCATACCGGGCTTCCTCTGGTGAGGCGCGCGCCACAGCGCCGCCATCACTGATATGAGGTCACCTATTTGAGCGACCATTCCTCCACGTTCCAGAAGAAACCAGAGCCGTGGTGGCCGAGCAGCCGTTGCTTTGGACCCTGGAACTTCTTGCTCACCCCGTAGATTGCCTGGAGGTACACCCCCCAGATGTAGGGCGGGTCGGCATTGAGCTCCTTTTGAAACTCGCGGTAGATCTGCTTGCGCTGGTTGTCATCGAGTGTTGTCCGGCCTTGCTCGAGGAGGCGATCCACTTTGGGATTGATGTAGCTGCCCAGGTTATAGCCGCCCTTATCGAGCACCTGGCTGGAGTGGAAGATCTTGAAGGTATGGTCATCCGGATCGAAGGGGCTCCCCCAGCCGAGGACAAATAGATCGAGCTTGCCCCAGTTTTGCCTGATGTACGCCCAGTCACGTGGGTCAACCTTGACATCGATACCGTTTGCGCGCAGTGAAGTGGCCACCACGTTAGCGATATCTACACGCACCGGATCGGTGGCCGGCGCGGTGAGTGTCACCGAGAAGCGCTTCCCGTCCTTCTGCCAGACCCCGTCCGCGCCCTGCGTCCACCCTGATTCAGTCATAAGCGACTTGACCTTCGCCGGGTCATACGTGAATTTCGTTACATCTGGGTTGTTATACTCACTCTTCTGCAGTGGCCCATATGCCGGCTCTCCGTACCCGACCAAGACGCTCTTCACGAGGGCGTCTCGATCGATCGCGTAGTTGAGAGCGATTCGAACCCGCGAATCCTGAAAGAGTGAGTTCTTGAAGTTGAACATTACTACGCGATAATCGGCGGTTGGCCAGATGTAGAGATCTATCTTGTCAGAGTTCTTAAACTGGTCCACCTGCTTTGGCTCAAGAAACGCGGCATCAACCTCCCCATTCTTCAGCTGGAGCAGTCGCTGCGACGCGTCTGGGACGAACTTGATCACGATTTTGTCTAGTTTTGGCCGACCGTTATAAAACCTATCGTACGCTTCCAGCGTCATGAACTCGCCCTTTCGCCACTCAACGAACTTATACGGTCCAGTTCCGATAGGATTCTGGTTAAATTCTGCCTTCGTCGGATCTTTTCCCTGGAGAAGATGTCTGGGGACGATACCAATCGTTAATTTGTCCAGCAGTGGTGCGAACGGCTGCGCAAGTTTGATGGTAACCGTTAGCGGATCGACGACGTCGACGCTCTGGACGAGCTCGAAATCCTGTCGGTTTGTCGAGTTGCTGGACTTGTCTAGGATCATGTCGATGGTAAATTTGACGTCCTGGGCAGTGAACGGGGTGCCGTCGTGCCACGTCACGTTCTCGCGGAGCTTAAAGGTATACATGAGCATATCCGGGGAAATATCCCAGGAGCGTGCCAGGTCGGGCTGGACGCGGTTGTTCTGGTCGTGGCGGGTAAGCCCCCGGAAGATCATGCCGGAGGGGATGTTCGGCTCCGTGAGGGCAGGATTGACGATGTCGGGTTCGGATTCAGCCGCGTAAATGAGCGTGCCGCCAGTGCGCCCGGCGGATGTGCCGGTGGGCGCCGCGGTCGGTTGGCCGACCGTTTTCTGACCCCCGCTGCACGCTACAGCGAGCAGGATGCTCAGCAGAAAGACAACGCGCGTGAGGTGACGCATCGGTTGCTCCATGGGTTGCTCCATGCTTCTAGGTGTCTCAAAGGGTTGACTCCGGGCGGTAGCCGCCGAAGAGGGCGGTGCCCAGCCGCTTCCAGAAACAGTCCACGTGCGCCAGTCCGGCCGCGCGCAACCAGGTGAGGTGCTCCTCCAGCGGCTGCAGCTCGGCATGGTGGGAGGTACCGCTGTCGGAGCGGGGCGGCTCACCGCGGGCCGCACGCTCCTGCGCCTCGATGCGCGTGTACAGCTCCGCCAGCGCCGGGTCCGGGGCCGCCACGATATCCAGGTTGAGGAAGCAGCCGCCGGGCACCAGCCGCGCGGCGATGTCGCGGTAGAGCGACTGCTTGCCCTCGGGCGGTAGGTGGTGGATGGCCAGGCTGGAGACCACGGCGTGAAACGGGCCGCCCACCTCGGCGGGCAGGACGCCGTCGGCGAAATCGCCGTGGACGTAGCGGTACCGGCCGGTGTAGGGTGCCATGCGTTCGCCGCCCAGGCGGATCATCTCCTCGGACACGTCCAGCAGCACGGCCGTGGCCAGGGGGAAGGCGTCCAGCACGGCGGCGGCCACGGCGCCGTAGCCGGCGCCCACGTCCAGCACCTGAAGGGG
>JBHOQW010000181.1:0-61431 GCA_042408665.1 Dehalococcoidia bacterium | reverse complement strand
CCCGCTACCTGCCACGCCCGGCGGATTCGCCCGGAGACGCCCATGAACCTCCTCACCAAGCTGTTTGGTGACCCGAACGAGAAAGAACTGAAAAAACTGCGGCCGCTGGTGGACCGCATCAACGCCCTCGAGCCGGAGATGGAGCGCCGCTCCGACGCGGAGCTGCGCGCCCGCACGGCCGAATTCAAAGACCTGCTGGCCGGCAAGGACTACGACGAGCAGCAGGAGATCCTGGACGAGATCTTGCCCGAGGCCTTCGCCATGGTGCGCGAGGCCGCCAAGCGCACCATCGGTCAGCGCCATTTCGACGTGCAGCTCATGGGCGGCATCGTTCTGCACCAGGGCAAGATCGCCGAGATGAAGACCGGTGAGGGCAAGACCCTCGTCGCCACCCTGCCATCCTACTTGAACGCCCTCACCGGGCGCGGCGTGCACGTCGTTACCGTCAACGACTACCTCGCCCGCCGTGACGCGCAGTGGATGGGGCGCATCTACGACCTGCTCGGCCTCACCGTGGGCTGCCTGCAGCACGACAGCGCCTACCTCTTCACCCGTGAGCCGGCCTCCGACGTGCCGAACATGGAGCACCTGGCCGGCCCCCTGCCGCGTCGGCAGGTGTACCGGGCCGACGTGCTGTACGGCACCAACCACGAGTTTGGCTTCGACTACCTGCGCGATAACATGGCTACCGCGCTGGAGTACACCGTCCAGCGCGAGCTGTACTACGCCATCGTCGACGAAGTCGACAACATCCTCATCGATGAGGCGCGCACGCCGCTCATCATCTCCGGACCGGCTGAGGAGAACACGCGCATCTATCAGGTCTTCGCCCAGATCGTGCCCCAGCTGCGCGAGGAGGAGGACTTCACCATCGAGCTGAAGTCCCGCACCGTCCAGCTCACCGAGGAGGGTATTGAGAAGGTCGAGCGGGCGCTGCAGCGCGTGGGCCTCATCAAAGACGGCGCCAGCATCTACGCGCCCGAGAATTACCGCCTCACCCGCTTCCTGGAAGCCGCCCTCAAGGCGCAGTTCATCTACCAGCGCGATCGCGACTACGTGGTCAAAGACGGCGAGGTGATCATCGTCGACGACTTCACCGGCCGCCTCATGTTCGGCCGGCGCTGGTCCGACGGCCTGCACCAGGCCGTGGAAGCTAAAGAGCGCGTCAAGATCCAGCAGGAGTCGATCACCTACGCCACCATCACCCTGCAGAACTACTTCCGCCTGTACAAGAAGCTGGCCGGCATGACCGGCACGGCCGCCACGGAGGCGGAGGAGTTTCACAAGATCTACAAGCTGGACGTCGTGGTGATCCCCACCCACCGGCCCATGATTCGCGTCGACTACCCGGACCTCGTCTTCCGCACCGAGAAGGGCAAGTTCGACGCCGTGGTGGAGGAGGTGGTGGAGCGGCACCGCACCGGCCAGCCGGTGCTGGTGGGCACCGTCTCCATCGAGAAGTCCGAGTACCTGTCCGAGCTGCTGCGCCGGCGCGGCATCCCCCACCAGGTGCTCAACGCCAAGCACCACGAGCGCGAGGCGATGATCGTGGCCGAGGCGGGGCGGCTGGGCGCGGTCACCATCGCCACCAACATGGCCGGCCGCGGCACGGACATCATCCTCGGCGGCAACCCGGAGGCGCGCTTCAAGGAGCTGTGTCGCAAGGCCGGCGTGGACCCGGAGCGCGGTGACCCGGAGAAGCTCAAGGAGCTGCGCGAGCGGGCGCAGGCCGAGTGGCAGGAGGAGCACGACAAGGTCGTGGCGCTCGGCGGCCTGCACATCATCGGCACCGAGCGGCACGAGTCGCGCCGCATCGACAACCAGCTCCGCGGCCGCGCCGGCCGCCAGGGCGACCCCGGCTCCTCCCGCTTCTACGTGTCCTTCGAGGACGACCTGATGAAGCGGTTCGCGCCGGAGTGGCTGCCGGGCATGATGTCCAAGCTGGGCATGGACGACCACACGCCCATCGAGCACTCCTGGGTGACCAAGGCCATCCAGACGGCGCAGGTCAAGGTCGAGGGGCACAACTTCGACATCCGCAAGCACGTCGTCGAATACGACGACGTGATGAACCTGCACCGCGAGAAGGTCTACGGCGACCGGCGCAAGATCCTGGAGGGGGCGGACCTCAAGGCCAACATCCTGGCCATGGTGGACGACGCCATTCGCGGCCTGGTGGAGACCTATTGCCAGGACCGGGCCGCCGAGCTGTGGGATATCGAGGGGCTGTGGAACGAGGTGAACGCCATCCTGCCCCTGCCCAAGGAGCTGTCCGTGGAGGCGCTGCGCCGGCTGGGGCGGGATGAGATCGAGGAGCGGCTCATCGCCTACGCCCACGCCGAGTACGAGCGGCGCGAGCGGGAGATGGGTGTCGACCCGCAGACGGGCGAGCCGCGCATGCGCCTGCTCGAGCGCCTGCTCATGCTCAAGACCATCGACGACCTGTGGGTGCAGCACCTCACCGAAATGGAGGCGATGCGCGAGGGCATCGGCCTGCAGGCGTACGGCCAGATCGACCCGCTGGTGGCCTACAAGCGGGAAGCCTACGACATGTTCGAGCAGCTTCAGCGCACCATCCGCGGCACCATCGTGCACACGATCTACAACGTGCAGCTGCGCGAGGCGCCGCCGCCTCCGCCCCCGCTCATCGCCGACCCCACCAAGCTGCGCACCAACGTGGACGAATCGGACGGTTCCCCCGTGCCGGCCGGCGCCGCCAGAGGCAACGGCGCCCGCACGGCGGGTGCCACGGCGGTGCGGCGCGTGGGCCGCAACGACCCTTGCCCCTGCGGCAGCGGCCGCAAGTACAAGAAGTGCCACGGCGCCTCGGTGACGGTGTAGCGCGTCCTCCGCCCCTCACCCTGGCCGCGCGGAAGGGACGCCCATGCGACCGCAGCAACCGGTGCGGGCCTTCGTCAGCGTGCTCCCCGTGAACGCCCGCGGGGAGGTGCTGCTGCACCTGCGCGACGACCGCCCCGGCCTGGACGGCGCCAACACCTGGTCCACCATTGGCGGTCGCATCGAACCGGGCGAATCGGCCGAGGAGACGGCGCGACGAGAACTGCTGGAAGAATGCGGCCGCACGGTGGAGCGGTTGGTGTCTGTCGGCGTGGTGGAGCGCGTGCGACCGGACACCGGTCAGCCTTACCGCATCCATCTCTTCGCCGCCGCCGTCGACTGGTCGTTGGCCGATCTGTGCCTGGGCGAGGGGCAGGGCCTGGCCTGGTGGCCGTGGCAGGTGGTGCCGCGTCTGTCCCTCAACCGGCTGGTGAGCGAGGAGGTGATCGCCTTCGCCGGTTCGCCGCTGTTGCGCGAGCTGGCCGCCGCCGCCCCGCCCGCCCCACCCGCCGACCTGGCGCCGCTGCCGCCCGGGTTCGTCGAGCGACTCGGCATCCGTCCCGGCAGCCTGGTGGCCGTGGAGGGGTTGAGCGCGGCCTTCGCCGAGCGCCTACGTGCGGCCCTGCCGGCGGGCGCCCGTCTCAGCGCCTCACCCGCGCCGGAGGAGCACCCGGTGGTGACGCTTTGGCGGGTGCGCGGCGCGGCCGACCCGGCCCGGTTCCTGGCCTTGGCGGCGCGCATGCGCCCGGGCGACCTGCTGTGGGTGATCGCGCCCGGCCGCGTGCTCACGGTCCTGCATCACCTGTGGGCGGCGGCCGCCGCCCTGCGCCTGGCCTTTGAGGGGACGGCCCCCTTGGGTGACAATGAGGAGGGCGCCCGCTTCGTGCGACGACGCGGCGCGCTGGGTGACGGCTCAGTCGCACCCGGCGCCGGGGGCGGGCAGCCACATCTGGACCGACCATGACCGCCGAACTGCACGAGTGCACGCGGGACCCGGAGGATACCACCACCCCGGAGGCGGTGATCGCCGCCTTTCGCCGGGAGATCCTGGCCGGTGAGCCCTGGTACCCGGCGCTGTTGCGCGCCATCGGCCGCTGGCGGCTGCCGCGGGAGCAGGTAGACGGGCGCCTGTACCACTACCTCATCGGCGGGGAGGCGTTCGACTGGCTGCTCCTGGCCGAGCGGCTCACCGATGCCGCCGCCGATCTCATTCCGGAGCACAAGCGCGAGCAGTTGCTGTTCTTCAACCGTCCGCCCCTCGAACTCGGTCCGGACGAGTTCCGGCGGCTCATCGGCCCGGCCAAGTACCGCGCCCATTTGAACTTCCTCTACGGCGTGGTGGTGGAGGAGGCGCTGCAACTGGCCGTGGAGCTCGACGTGCAGAAGGAGCTGCGCGCGCGCGTCTGGGGAAGCGACCGGCGCACGGACGAGACGGTCTTTGAGCGGATCTATGGGCGCACGCGCGAGGAGCTGCTGGCCGAGTTCCGCGGTGAGCGCGGCCTGCCGCAGGCGCCCTCCATCTCGCTCACCGAGCAGCGGGAGTTCACCTATTGGCTGTTCAAGCGCCGCCTGCGCACGGCCGACCCGGCGCGCGTGGCCAGCGACACCCGCCGCGGTCTGGTGCAGCTCTCGCGGCTGGAGGCCTGCCGCCGCCCGCGCCCCACTGAGGCCGAGCCGGTGGCGGAACAGGTGATCGAGGTGATGCGTCATGGCTAGCGCGTCGGCCGGCACGCCCGCCGCGGGGCGCTCGGGGACAGGTGCCACGCCATGAACTGCGCCTCCTGCGGCACACCGCTTCCGCCCAGCGCCCTGTTCTGCCCGGGCTGTGGCCAGCGGCTGACCTTCCAGCGCCCGCCGCCCCCTCCCACGCCGCCGCGCCCGGCCGGGCCGCCGCTTATCGCCAGAGAGGAGCTGCAGGCGGCCGTGGCCGCGCGCCAGGAGCTGGGCGAGCGCATGGAGGCCGAGGTGATCGACGCCTTCCTGGACCGGGTGGAGCGCGCGCTCGACGCCCGCATCGAGGCCAAGGTGCGGGAGCGGGTGGGACGCTCCGGGGCGGCGGCCGCCGAGCGGACGCGCAACTTCACCGGCCGCATCGCCGCCTCGCTCGGCATCGGCATCCCGCTCACGGCCATAGCCGGCAGCATCGGCGGCGTGGTGGGGATCATCGGCGTGTGGGCGGCAATCGTGGTGCTCAATGTCTACTACACCGAGGTGGAAAAGCAGCGGGACTGATGCCTCCTTCCCGCGCCGAGAGCGGAGCCGCCCCGGCACGCCGGGGCCGCGCACCCTCTGGCGTCTGTCCCGTGCCGCGCTGAGCGGGCTCATGCTGGACAACGTACCCCGGTTCGTCGCGCCCCAGGTGCTGCAACTGCCGGTGCCGGGCTCCAGCGTCTTTCTCCTGCTGGACCGGCGCGTGACGATCGTCGATGCCGGGCCGGTGGGCAGCGCCGGCCGGGTGCTGCGCGCCCTGCGCCTGCTGGGGCGGGCGGCGGACGAGGTGGAACAGATCCTCATCACGCACTACCATCCGGACCACGTGGGTGGGCTGGCCGGCCTGCAACGCCACCTGCCGGCGCGCACCGGCGTGCACGCGGTGGAGGCGCCGGTGGTGCGCGGCGACCTGCCCCCACCCCTGCCCGTCGACCACCCGCTGCTGCGCCGGCCGGTTCGCCTGCTGGGCCGCCGCCTGCTGCCGCCCGCGCGGGTGGACACCCTCCTGCGCGACGGCGACGAGCTGCCGGTGCTGGGCGGCCTGCGCGTCGTGCACCTGCCTGGGCACACACCGGGCCATATTGCCCTGCATCTGCCCGAGCGGGGCGTGCTCATCGCCGGCGATGCGCTCCAGGTGCGGCAGGGACGGCTCATCCCGCCCGCCCGCCTCGCCTCTGAGGACTGGGAAGGGGCGCTGCGCTCCCTGCGCCGGCTCACCGGCCTGGATTTCGCGGTGCTGGCGCTCAGCCACTTCCCACCATGGCAGGGCGACGCGCGCGCCGAACTGGAGCGCCTGGCGGGCCTGGTGGAGGCATAGATCGCGGGACACGTTGGCCGGACGACAATGTGGTACCATCGGGGCAGTAAACGGCGGAGGCGGGGCGATGGGCAAGCTGATGAGCTTGCGTGAGGCGGCGGCGCTGGTGCGCGACGGCGATACCATCGCTTGCGGTGGCAACCTTCTGCACCGCGGGCCGTTCGCCCTGGTGCGCGAGCTGGCGCGCCAGGGACGGCGCGACCTGGAGATCGTCAAGACGGCGGGCGCCTACGACGTCGACCTGCTTGCCGCCGCCGGCTGCCTGCGTGCCGCCAGTTGCGGCTTCGTGGGCTTTGAAAACGAGTTCGGCCTGGCGCCGAGCTATCGGCGCGCCGTGGAGGCGGGAACGGTCGAGGCGCGAGAGCACGCCTGCTACACCGTCATCCAGGGGCTGCGCGCGGCCGCCTTCGGGCTGCCCTTCATGCCCGCCGCTGGCTTTGCGGGCAGCGACCTGCCCGCCGCCCGCGGCTTCCAGACGGTGCGCGACCCGTACACCGGCGTGGAGGTGTTGGCCGTGCCGCCCATCCGCCCGCGGTGGGCGCTGATCCACGTACCGGAGGCCGACGCAGAGGGCAACGCGCGCATCTACGGCACGGAGTTCGAGGACGTGCTCATGAGCCGCGCCGCCGCCGGCGTGATCGTCACCGCCGAGCGCATCGTCCCCACCGAAGAGCTGGCACGGCAGCCGGAGTTGACCAAGATTCCCGCCTTCCTGGTGACCGCCGTGGTTCATGCCCCGCGCGGCGCCTGGCCGGGAAGTTGCTACCCGCTGTACGGCTACGACCCCGCCGGCGTGCGCGCCTACCTGGAGGCCGCCCGCAGCCCGGAGACGCTGCAGGCCTACCTCGCCGCCTGCGACCAGCCCCAGGAGGCGGCCGCGCCGGCACGCTGACCGGAAAGAGGCCACGATGAGCGGTAATGGCCGGCTTTCGCCTGCCGATTTCATGGCCGTGGCCATGGCGCGCCTGCTGCGCGACGGCGAGCGGGTGTTCCACGGCGTGGCCTCGCCCCTGCCGATGGTGGCCATCCTCCTGGCCAAGCGCCTGCACGCGCCGCGGCTGGTGTACCTGAACATTACCGGCTCGGTGGACCCGCTGCCGGCCGCGCTGCCCAAGTCCACGGTAGACCCGGCGCTGCTGGCCGGCACGGCCACGCTGATGACCCTGGCTGAGCTGTTCGACCTGTCGGCGCGGGGCGGGCTGGACACGGCCTTCCTGAGCGGTGTGCAGATCGACGGCGCGGGCCGCATCAACATGTCCGTTATCGGCACCTTTGCGCGGCCGACGGTGCGCCTACCGGGCGGCGCCGGCAGCGCCCTCATCCTGCCCACGGCCCGGCGCACCATCCTCTGGCGCACCCAGCACACGCCGCGCAGTCTGGTGGAGCGGCTGGACTTCGTCACCGCGGCCGGCAACGTGGACCGGCTGGTGACGCCGCTGTGCGTCTTCCGCCGAGACGGGGATCACTTCGCGCTGGAGGGGCGCGCCCCCGGTGTGACGGCCGACGCCATCGCCGCCGCCACCGGCTTTGCCTTCCGCTGCCCGGCCGAGGTGCCGGAGCTGGTCCCCACGGCCGAGGAGCTGGCCGTGCTGGCGGCCGTGGACCCGGCGCGCGTGCGCGACGTGGAGTTCCGCACCTAAACGATAGCCGCGCGGTGCTCAACCAAACAGCCGCCGGAGCAGGAGAAGGATGCCGGCCCACAGCGCGCCGCCGAGCGCCGCCCCCAGCAGCACACCGCGGACGGGCCGGCGCGGGTCCGGCGGCCCGCCCCGCATCCCACGGTCAGGCCGTCCCGGGGGCGCCGGGGCAGGCTCGGCGGCGCGGCGAAGCGCGGCCCAGAGGCCCGTCCCGGTCCGGTCATGGAGCAGGGCCCCGGTGCCTTCGACCGGGGGGCCGGCCTGCGGCTCTTGGCCCTCACCTACTTTCGCCCCCGCCTTCGGCCACCCCTCTCCCGGAAGCGGGAGAGGGGCTGGGGGTGAGGGACGGTCCGGGTCGTGCGCGGACATAGCCGTTGCCTTCACGGACGCATTGTGCGCCCGTGGCGGCGGGGCGACAAGCGGGGCCCCGGCTCACCGCCACCCCGACATATCGGGGCTGGACCGGCCCGCCGCCGTCCCGGGCCGTTAGCGGCCGGTCCAGCGCGGCGGGCGCTTCTCGGCGAAGGCGCGCGGGCCTTCTTTGAAGTCCTCCGACTCGCGCATGGCCGTCACCAGCTCGTAGCGACGCGACATCGCTTCTTCGAGCGGCAGGCCGAGGCCCTGCAGCGCCGCCTGCTTGGAGGCGCGCACCGAGAGGGGGGCGCAGGCCAGGATCTCGTTCGCCCACCGCTCCGCCGTCGCCATCAGCTCGCTGAGCGGCACCACCTCGTTCACCAGGCCCAGGCGGTAGGCCTCCTGCGCCGTGATGTGGCGGCCGGTGAGGATCATGCCCATGGCGACCTTGAAGGGGATGTGGCGGGGCAGGCGGTGCACGCCGCCGGCGCCGGCCATCAGGCCCACGCGCGGCTCGGGCAGGCCCAGGCGCGCGTGCTCGGCGCAGATGATGATGTCGCAGGCCAGGGCCAGCTCCAGGCCGCCGCCCAGGGCGTAGCCGTTTACCGCGGCGATGATCGGCTTGAAGATGTCGAAGCGGCTGGTGAGACCGCCGAAGCCGCCCACGATCGGTGGGCCGGCATAGCCGCCGGTCGACGTGCCACCGCCCGCGGCCGTGACCTTGAGGTCGTTGCCGGCGGAGAAGGCGCGGTCGCCGGCACCGGTGAGGATGGCAACCCACACCTCTGGGTCGTCGCGGAAATCGGTCCAGATGGCGGACAGCTCGCGGTTGGCGTCCGCGTGCAGGGCGTTCATCACCTCGGGGCGGTTGAGGGTGACGTAGGCGATGCGCCCCTTCTTCTCGTAGATGGCGTACTGGTAGCTCACACCGGCCTCCTGGGCGTGCTGGTCCTGCGTGCCGCGCTGGGGGAGCAGCGCAGTGGCAGCGTGCCGCGCCCGGCGCTCAGGGTCAAGGTGGGCCGTGCTGCCCCCGGGCGCTACGCTTCGTGTCGGTACCAGCCACCCCGGTCGTGGATCAGGGTGAGGACGGCGCCGCCGGCCAACTCCACCTGGAGACGACGGACGCCGGCTGGAAGCGGCTCCAGGCGCGGGTCGAGCGGGGGCTGCTCGTGCACCGCCACCACGCGCTGGCGACGGCCGGCATACGTCACCCAGCGTGGGGTGCCCGCCGGGTAGGCGGCCACCGGGATGGGCCGCGCGCGCAGGCGTACACGCGGGGCGGGCGGCAGCGGCAGCGACGGTGCTCCGGACGCGGGGCGCGCGGGGACCACGGCAACGGTCATCTTCGCTCCCTCCGGTCTACTCCCGATCTCGCTAAACCGGACCGAACGTCTGTTCGTATCATGCTCTCTATAGAACACTCGTTCCACTTTTGTCAACCCCCGTGACCGCGACCGGTTGACGACCAAACAGAACAAATGTCCTAATTTGCTGCGGAAGCCTGATGGAGGTTCACGCATGGACGAGCGCACGGGCGGCTGCTGGCTGACGGGGCCGCGCCCCAACTTCTACCGCGATGCCCTGGACGCGGAGCGGCAGGTCCTGCTCGACGCCGCGGCCGCGGTGCCCGGCCTGGACGATGAGGTGGCGCTCCTGCGCGTGCTCCTCTACCGCGCCCTGGTCGAGCGGCCGGCCGACCTGCGCCTGCTGTTCGAGGGCCTCACCCGCGTGATGCGCCTCGTCGTTGCCCGGGGCCGTCTGCCGGCGGTCACGGATGAGGCGGCGCGCCTGGAGCAGATCGCACACGCGCTGGAAGGCGAGCTGTTCACCGATGAGACCGCGCCCGGTGGGGAGGGGATGTGAACGGAAAGGCACCGGTCTACGGTCGAGTGCGGTGAAAGTGAAAGAGGGTGGCAGCGATGGGCGCCGGCACGGTGCTGGCGGCGTGGCCGCGCTTGCGGCCCTACCAGGTTGAGGTGCTGCGCCGTGCTCGCCAGCGTGCGCGACGGGCGCGGCTTGAGTTTCTCCGTGATGATGAGCCGCCAGGCCGGCAAGAACGAGCTATCCGCCCAGCTCGAGGCCTACCTGCTCATCCGCCACCACGCCCAGGACGTGGAGTCCGTCAAGTGTGCGCCCACCTTCCGGCCGCAGGCCCAGATCAGCCTGCGCCGCCTGTGGACGCGCCTGCAGGCGGTGGGCCTGGACCCCGGCAAGCCGGAGGGGCCCCGGTTGGCGCGGTTAGAGGGTGGCAACCGTGTGCGCGTGGGCCGCGCCGGTCAGCTCTTCCTCTCCGCTGAGCCGGGCAGCAACGTTGTCGGCCACACCGCCCACCTGCTGCTGGAGTGCGACGAGGCGCAGGATGTGGACCCGGACAAGTTCGACAAGGACTTCCGCCCCATGGCCGCCGCCACGGGCGCCACGATCGTCTTCTACGGCACGGCCTGGCGCGAGGACGACCTGCTGGCGCGCGTGCGCGCCCGCCACCTGGAGCTGGAGCGACGTGACGGCATCCGTCGCCACTTCGCCTTCGATTGGGAGACCGTGGCCCGCTCCCACCCGCCCTACGCCCAGTTCGTAGCGCAGGAG
The DNA here is from genome assembly GCA_042408665.1 of Dehalococcoidia bacterium. Classification (GTDB taxonomy): domain Bacteria; phylum Chloroflexota; class Dehalococcoidia; order CAUJGQ01; family CAUJGQ01; genus CAUJGQ01. The sequence continues at coordinate 50,988 of JBHOQW010000181.1, read as the reverse complement.
CGGGAACGGTTGGGCGAGGGCCACCCCCTGTTTCTCACCCAGTACCTGCTCCAACCGCTGCCCGGCGCCGGTCGCCTGTTTACCCCCACCCAGCGCGCCCTCCTGCGTGGCGATCACCCACGCCTGCACGCGCCGCCGGCCCAGGCGCCGGGGCGGTTGCTGGGCCACGTGGCCGGGCTGGACGTGGGCGGCGAAGCCCTCGCCCCCGGGCGGTCGCCGGACGCCACCGTGCTCACAGTGGCCCGTGTCCTGGCCGCGCCGGCGGACGCGGTGGCGCCGGAGCCGCACATCGAGGTAGTGGAGCACGTCGCCTGGCAGGGGGCGTCGCATGCCGAGCTGGCCGGCGCCCTGGTGCGGCTGGTCCGCGCGGTGTGGCGGGTGCGCCGCCTGATGGTGGACGCCACCGGCGTGGGCGAGGGCCTGGCCGCCACGCTGACGGCGGCCTGCCGGGGCGGGCCGGAGATCGTGCGCCTGCGCCTCACGGAGGAGCGCAAGTCGGCCCTGGGCTACGGCCTGCTGGCGGCGGTCAACGGCGGCCGCCTGCGCCTGTACCGGCCGGACGGCTCCCGCGAGTGCGCTGCTCTCTGGCGGGAGTTGGAGCTGGCCCGCGCCGAGCACCGCACCGGCCGCCGCCTGGCCTGGCAGGTGGACCCGGCCGAGGGGCACGACGACTTTCTCATGAGCCTGGCGCTGGCGGTGGAGGCGGCGCGCGGCCTCACGCCGCGGGTGGCCCACGGCCACCTCCCTCCCCCCGGTCTCTAGTGGCCCTCTTCCGCGAGCAGGAGAGGGGGTCGACGCGTCGGATCTGTGGAAGGAGGTGGCGATGAAGACCAACGGACGGAAGCGGCCGGAGCGGCACATGCCCCCGGACCGTGAGCCGGAGCTGACCCACTATGAAGACACCGGCTGCGTGCTTTTCCCCTCCTGCCTGCGCTGCCCGCTGCCGCGCTGCGTCTACGAGGACCCGCGTGGGGTGCAGCGGTACCTGCGCCAGACCCGCGATCGTGAGGTGCTGCGCCTGATCGGCGAGGGGTGTTCCGTGCCGGAGGTGGCCGCGCGGCTCGGTGTCTCCCGCCGCCATGTGTTCCGCATCCTGCGCCGCCTGCGCGGCGGATCGCGCTGAGGGCACCGTCCGGCTACACTGGGAGCCGGAACGGGGTGGTGGGCGATCGATGTTCCGCTCGTCCCCTCGCCCGCCGCCCTTACACCGCCTGGGAGAGGCCGTATGCTGGCAGCCGTGATCGGTACACTCGGGGTGGCGATTGGCGGCGCGCTGTTCGCGCTGGGGATGGCGGATGAGTCGCTCGGCGGCCACATCGCGGCCGCCGTTGGCGCGTTGCTGATCGTGGGCTCGCTGATCGGGCTGGGTCGTGGCCGTTCCCCAGCAGAGCCGGGGCACGCGGGGTGAGGGTCATCGCTGGCCGCCGGCGGTCGGCTCGCGGTGCAGGCGAAGCGTGGGCGCCACACCGGTAGGGCCGGCGATGCGCACCACGATCACCGCGATATTGTCGTGGCCGCCGCGGGCCAGGGCCAGGTCGGCGAGCGCCTGCGCCGCGCCGGTGGCGTCCGCCGCGGCGGTGATCGCCGCCGCCAGCTCCGCGTCGTCGGCCAGGCTCCATAGCCCGTCGGAGCACAGCAACAGCGCGTCGCCCGGGGTGAGCTGCGCGGTGCACACGTCCGGGGTGGCCTGGGTGTCCACACCCAGGGCACGGGTGAGCACGTTGCGGTAGGGGTGGTCCTGCGCCTCCGCCGGGCTGAGACGGCCGGCGTCGACGCTCTCCTGCACCCACGAGTGGTCCGTGGTCAGGCGCGTGATCGCCCCGCCGCGTACGAGATAGCCGCGGCAGTCGCCCACGTGGGCCACCCACACGCTCTGCTGCACCACCGCGGCGGCAACCACGGCCGCGCCCATGCCCTCGTGCCCCTGCTGCTCGGCCAAGGCGATGATGTGCGCGTTGGCCAGGGCAAACGCCGCCCGCAGTTGCTCGGCCGGTCCGCGCCACGCGTCGCGGAAATACGCCTCCTGCACCACCCGTACCGCGGCCTCGGCAGCCACGTCGCCGGCCGCCAGTCCACCCATGCCGTCGGCCACGATGAACAGGTGCCCGCGCTGGGCGCGCAGGGCCGCATCCTCCGGCTCAAACGCCCCGCAGCGGTCTTCGTTCCGCTCGCGCACGAGCCCGCGGTGGAGCAGGGGGTAGTAGTCCAGTGGCAGTTCCACGGCGCGCTGCCCGGCGCTCCAGGCGCCCATGAGTGACGTACGAACAGGATACACCCGGCAGAGGCGGCCGAGAAATTCTATTTGACGGGTGGGCGACCCACCCGTACGCTCAGGAACGAGCGCGGCCGTGCCCGATGGAGATCACCGATGGCGGAGCAGGTGCGCACCCTCCTGGTGGTTGACCCGTCCGGTGTCGAGCGGATGGTCCCCTTAGACCGGGACGTGTTCACGCTGGGGCGAGACCCTGCCTGCACCATCCGCATCGACAGCCCCTACGTGTCCCGCCAGCATGCCCGTATCGAGATGCGGCCGGAGGGCCCGGTGTTCGTGGACCTGGGCAGCCGCAACGGCTCGCTGGTGGATGGCCAGCGGGTGCAGGGGATGGTGCCGCTGGCACCGGGCAGCGTGATCCGCATCGCCGATGTGACGATCCGCTGCCTGGCTGAGGGGCCGGCCGAGCCCACCACCCGCGTCTTCGAGCGCCCCACGGCCGAGGCGCAGCCGGCCGACGACCGCTTGCGGGTCGATACCCAGAGCTTCGAGGTCTGGACCGGCGACCGGCGGCTGGAGCGGCGCCTCTCCTCCCAGGAGTTCGAGCTGCTGCGCCTGCTCTACGAGCACCGCGACCGCGTCTGCTCCAGCCAGGAGCTGGGCGACGTCATCTGGGGGGCCGGCAACTGGGACCGGGACATGCTGCACCGGCTGGTCTACCGGCTCAAGCGCAAGCTGGAGCCCGATCCGGAGAAGCCGCGCTACATCCAGACGGTGCCGTGGATCGGCTACCGGGTGACGCCGTAGCCGCGTTCAGCGGCGGGGCGCACGGTCACGCGCCATCACACAGGGAGGTGCCGCCGGTGCAGGTAGAAGCCAGGCTCAAGGCCATGGGGATCGAGCTGCCGGAGCCGCCCCGACCGATGGCCAACTACGTGCCGGCCGTGCGCGTGGGCAACCTGGTGTTCCTCTCCGGTCACGGCCCGCGTGGCGACGCGCGCCACCGCTACGTGGGCAAGGTGGGGCGCGATCTGACCACCGAGGAGGGGTACCGGGCGGCGCGCCAGGTGATGATCGGCATGCTCGCCACCCTCAAGGCCACCATCGGCGACCTGGACCGCGTGCGGCGGATCGTCAAGCTGCTGGGCATGGTCAACTGCACCGAGGACTTCACCGAGCAGCCGCAGGTGATCAACGGCGCCTCCGACCTGCTGGTGGACCTGTTCGGTGACCGCGGCCACCACGCCCGCTCGGCCGTGGGCATGCAGTCCCTGCCCGGCGGCCGGGAGGGCAGCATCGCCGTCGAGATCGACGAGATGATCGTCGAGGTCGAGGACTGAGCTAGCGCGTCTCCGTGCCCGGCTTGCGCGGCGGTAGCAGCCACTCGGCCCCCTGGCGCGCGCGCCGGTACAGCTCCTCGTCCGAGCGCCCCGGGTCACGCTCGCGCACGAACGCCACCTCCGCCACCGTGAGACGGATGCCGTACGCGCGCACCGCCGCCGTCGGGTTCTCCTTGACGGCCGCGCGGTAGCGCGCGTCCTCCCGCCACCGTTCCACCAGCTCCGCCCGCTTGCGGCGTCGCTCCAGGAAGCGGCGGTCGGCTGCGCTGAGCTGCGCGATCTCCGGGTCCATCTGCCGGGCCTGGCCCGTCAGGTAGGCGTACACCTTCTCCCGGAAGGCGGCGTCCTGCTCCAGTCGCTGCTGCAGGGATGGGCTCACGGGGCTCCTCCTTTCCCGCCCCGGCCGGCCGGGGCCTCCGCCAGGGAACAGCGGTCGATCAGGGCACGCAGGGCACCGGCGGCCGGCTCGTGCGGGTGGAGCCGGTCGAGCGCGGCGTGCGCCCGCGCGCAGTGGCGGGCGATCACGGCCCCGGCCAACCGCGGCACGTCCGCATCGATTAACCGGGCGCGCACGGCGTTTTGGACCGTGGGATCGGTGCGGGCCGCCGTGAGGAGGGCGAGGAACATCCGCCGCTCCCCCGGTCGCGCGTGCAGGTAGAGGGCGAGGGGCAAGGTGCGCGTGCCGGCGGTCAGGTCGCGGCTCAGGGGGGCGCCGAACAGGTCGTAGCAGTCGGAGCGGATCTGGAGGGCGGTGCCCAGCGCCCGGCCGACCGCGGCGTACCCCGTCACCACCCGCGGACGCGCACCGGCCAGAGTGGCGGCCAGGGCGGCGATCACGGCCAGCACCTCCCCGCTCTTGCCGGCGGCGATGGCCTCCGCCGCGGCGGGCGAGAGGCGCGGATGGCCGATCGCGCGCAGATCGCGCTGTTGACCGGCGCTGATGCGCAGGCCGGCGCGGGCCAGGGCGCGCTGCATGGCCACCAGCCGATCCGGTGGCAGCGGCAGCTCGCCCAGCGCCAGTTGCGGTAGCGCCGCCACCAGCGTGGCCCCGGCCAGCAGCAGCTCACTCGGGCGATAGTCGTGCCAGCCGTCCGCCAGATCGCCGTCTATCAGGTCGTCCAGCAGGTCCAGGCCGGCGACCAACAGCGTGGCGGCCACGGCCAGGGGCAGGGCCGGCGCCGCCTCGCCCCGCACCGCGGCGTGCACGAGCAGCGGCACCCGCACGCACGTGAGGGCCGTGAACGGCGCACCATGCTCGGCGGCCCGTGCGCGCAGGCGGTCGAGGGCGGCGGTGAGCAGGGCATACTGGCGGGCGTTCACCGCGTGCAGCGCCAGGAACGCCGCCGCGCGGGCGGCGACCTCTCCCTCCAGCTCCGCGAGCGCGCTAGGGGACATGCAGCGCCTCGGCGATGGCTTCGTCCGTCGGCAGGGCCCGGCCGGCCGCCCAGGCGGCGGCGAAGGCCTCCTCGCCCAGCGTCCGGCGCGCCAGCTCCGTCACCCGCTGGTAGATACCGCGAAAGGCCGGTGGCCGGGGAAGGCCGATCGCCTCACGCAGCGCCTCGGCGGCGGCGAACAGCCGCACCGCCCGCTCCGCTTGACCCATCACCACCAGCGTGCCGGCGATAGCGTCCAGCGCGTACACGATCCCGGCCCGGGTGCCACGGCGATGGTACAGGGTCAGGCTCTCCTGCTGGTAGGCCAGGGCCCGTTGATGCGCACCGGTGCGGCTGAGGAAGATGCCGGCCTCCACCAGCACGTCGGCCAGCCAGCGCTCGTTGTCCGCCGCGCGGGCCAGGGCCAGCGCTTGCTCGTACAGGTCGGCGGCGCGGGCGACGTCCTGGCGGCGGGAGGCGATGCGGGCCAGCACGCACAGCGCGTCGAAGATGCCGAACCGGTCGCCGTGGCGACGGCGCAGGGCGATGCTCTCCTCGCACAGCGTCGCGGCCCGCTCCCACTCCCCTTTGGCGTACAAGGTAAAGCCCATGCGCCCCACGGCCTCGGCCACGCCCAGGGGCTCGTTCAGCTCCTGGTAGAGGTTCAGCGCCTCCTCCAGGCGGGCCAGGGCGCCGTCCCAATCGCCGCACACCTGGAGGTAGCGTCCCAGGAGCACCAGGGTGTCCGCCGTGCGGCGCAGGTCGTGCAGCCGCCGGTACAGCTCCAGGCTCTCCGTCAGGCGCGTGCCCGCGCGCTCGAAGGCGCCCTGCTCCCAGGCCAGCCAGCCGGCCTGGGCCAGGGCGTGCGCCCGCACGGATGGCGGCACGCCGCCATCTGCCGCCAGCAGCCGCTCCAGCCAGTCCAGCCCTTCCGCCACGTGGCCGTGCTCGTACCAGAAGGGACCCAGGGCGGCGGCCAGGCGTAACCCGGCGGCGGTGTCGCCCTCCGCCAGGCACCAGGTGAGGGCGGTGCGGAAGTTGTCGTGCTCGCGCGCCAGCTGCTGCAGCCAGCCCCGGCCCGCCGGGGGCGGGTGCGGCGGCGGTTGCTCGGCCAGGCGGAGGAACCAGTCGCGGTGGCGGCGGAAGATGAGCGGCGCCTCACCGGACTCCGCTAGCCGCTCCTGCGCGTACTCGCGGATCGTCTGCAACATGCGGTACCGGGGCGGATCGCTCTCTTCAACGACGATCAGCGAGCTGGCGGCCAGCGCGTTCAACGCCTCGACCAGGTGGGTGCCCTCGAGGGCGTCGTCCGCGCACACCGTCTCCGCTGCCTCCAGCGTCCAGCCACCGGCGAAGGCGCCCAGGCGGCGGAACAGGCGCTGCTCCGCGGCGCTGAGCAGGTCGTAGCTCCAGGCGATCGTATCGGCGAGGGTGCGGTGGCGGGCGGGGAGGTCACGCATGCCGCCGGCCAGGGCCGGCAGGCGCCGCTCCAGGCGGTCGGCGAGCAGGCGGGGCGGTAGGACGCGGACGTGGACGGCCGCCAGCTCGATGGCCAGGGGTAGGCCGTCGAGTCGGGCGCAGATCTCGGCTACGGCGTGGGCGTTCTCCGGCGTCAGGGTGAAATCGGGCCGCACGGCGCGGGCCCGCTCCAGAAAGAGCGCCGTGCCGGCGTAGTCCGTGAGGGTGTAGGCGGGCGGTGGCTGGCGTGGGTCCGGCACCGGTAGGGGCGGCACCGGCAGCTCGTGCTCGCCGCGCACGCGCAGCGCCGCCCGGCTGGTGACCAGCGCCTTCACCCGCGGCGCCGCCTGTAACAGCTCCACCACGGTCAGGGCGGCGGCGGTCACCTGCTCGAAGTTGTCCAGCACCAGCAGCAGGGTGCGGTCGCGCAGGAAGGCCTTCAACGACTCCAGGAGGGGGGTGCGCGCTTCCTGTACACCCAGGACATGGGCGATGGCGAGGGGGACGAGCGCCGGGTCGGTAATGCTGGCGAGGTCCACGAACCAGGCGCCGTCCGCGAACTCGGGCAGGGCGCGGGCGGCCAGCTCCAGGGCGAGGCGGGTCTTGCCGCACCCGCCCGGTCCGGTGAGGGTGATCAGCCGTGCGGTGGCCAGCAGACGGCGGCCCGCCTCGAGCTCCGGCTCCCGCCCAATGAAGCTCGTGAGCGGCGCCGGCAGGTTGGTGCGCGGGCGCGCGGGCGGCGGCGATGGGATGTGGTCCTGGAGGAACGGGGCGGGCATCGACGGGGCGGGCGACGTGGCCGCGCCCAGCCGCGCCTCAGCGAGCAGGTGGCGCAGCCATTCCGGTGTGACGGTGTGGCCCTGGAGCACGCCGCGGTCGAAGGGGCGGAAGAGGCCCAGGTCCGCGCAGGCGCGGAGGATAGCGGCTTCGGCCTCGGCGTCCGGCACCGCTTCGCCGGACTCCCAGCGCTGTACGGTGGTGCGGCCGTAACCGAGGCGGGCGGCCCATCCCTCACGGGTCACCCCGCGCGCCTCTCGTAGCGCGCGCAACACCTGGCTCCAGAACGGAGGGCCGGTGGCACTGGCCTGCGCCATGGATGGTCACCGTCGTGGGTCGTTTCTGGGTCGTTTCTGGGTCATTGCCGGGCCGCGGCCTGCATACGCTGGCGGGTATCGTCCGCGCAGTGGGTGCTGCACCGAGGGCGACACGGGCCATCATACCCCGCCGTGAGGTTCGTGTCGCGCAGGCGCCCACCGCCACGACGAGAGCGGGCCCCGGCGATGCCGGGGGGGAGGCATATCATGCCGGCCGTACTGGCCATTGAGGCACCAGCATCGGGCGAACGGCCAGAAACCATGCCGGTGGCGCACCTGTGCCGGCGCGCCCAGGAGGAGACCAACCGCTATCGCACCGGGATGACAGGCGATGAACGGTTCGCCATGGAGGTCGTCCGCCGGGCGGTGGTGGAGCGGGACGAGGTCTGCTGGGAGGCGCTGCACGCCATGTACGGGCCGGTGGTGCAGGCGTGGTGCCGGGCCATGTACCGGCGCGCGGAGCTAGAGGTAGAGGAGCTGGCAGCGCTGGCATGGGAGAAGTTCTGGCGCAGCTTCACCGCCGATAAACTGGCGGCCTGCCGCGGTGCTGGCAGCGTGCTGGCCTACCTCAAGGCCTGCGTGCACAGCGTGGTTGTGGACGCCCAGCGGCGTCGGCTCGCACCCCTGCCGCTTGATGCCGCGGGCACACGGCCAGACCTGATGCCCTCACCGGAGGAGGCCGTGACGGCGGCGGAGGAGCGCGCCCGCCTGCGCGACCTGGTGCTGCGTCACGTCCGCGACGAGCGGGACCGCGCCATCGTGGTGCTCAGCTACGAGCTGGGCCTGCGCTCCGCCGCCGTGCAGGCGGCGCGGCCAGACCTCTTTCCCACGGTGGCCGACGTCTACCGCGCCACCCGCAATCTGTTAGACCGCCTGGGCCGCAGCCGCGAACTGCGCGCCTGGTTCGCACGCGAGCGCGCCTGAACGGGGCGCCGCCGGGGGCAAGGGGATGGGGGCGCGCCTGGGCACGCCCCCATCCCCTTCTCTGCATGGGGCAGCCCCGCACCGATGTGCGGAGATAGGATCCAGCGCGGTCGCGGCCGTTTTCTCACGCTCGTGGGTGCGCTATCGTGCGCCCGGACATGTTTCCCGGGACGCGGGCGATGGCTGAGAACGGCTGGACGCTGGCGGTGCGCGTCAACGGCCACCATCACGCCTTCCAGGGCGAGCTCGGGCGAGATACGCCCCGGGACCGCTACCTGCGCGCCGACCCCTACCACGCGGCCAACACCTCCTGCTCCGTGCTCCTGCGCGCGGCCGCCTCCGGACGAATCGCGTTGCACCTGCTGTTCGATGCCGGCTTGGGCGTGGTGAACCGCCTGCTGGACTGGGCGGCGCGCGGCGGTCCGCAAATCGTGGATGCCGTCTTCCTCACCCACCCCCACCTCGACCACTACGCCGAGCTGGACCGCCTGGCCAACAGCCTGCAACGCGCCCGCCGCCTGCAAGGCGATGAGTCCTGGCGCCTGCCGGTGTACTGCACGGCGCCCTGCGCGGCGCAGGCGTTCGGGGAGCGGGGCGCCTTCGCCTGGCTGGCCGTCCCCGGCCGGTACGGCCGCATCACCCACCACCCGGTCACCCCCTGCCGGCCGGTGCGCTTTCCGGTCGAGGACGCGGCGGTGACGGTGACGCCGGTCTCGGTCTACCACGGGCCGACGGCGCCCGGGGCGGTGATCTACGTGGTGGAGGGAGCGGGCCGTAAGGTGATCTTCGCCTGGGATGTGCTGCGCGTGGTGGAAGAGCCGGAGGTGCCCTCAGAGGCGGAGCGGGCGGTGCACGTGACGGCCCTGCCCGCCGTCCAGGCCGGTCTCGTGCGGGACGCCGACCTGCTGTTTCTGGACGCCAACACCTGGCATCCGCACCCGGCGACCGGGCACCTATCCATGGTGGAGGGGCTGGCCCTGGCCCGTGCCTGGCGCCCGCGGCGGCTGTACTGGACGCATTACGGCGGGCACGAGGACCTCCTACCCGCCGAGCCGGCGGTCAACCCCGTGCTGGAACTGCCGGACGTGCAGGTGCGCCGGCCGCTCACGGACCCGGAGCTGCACTGGCTGGCCGGCTACGTCTCCCGCGTGCTGGGAATGGACGTGCGCTTCGCCTACGAGGGGATGGTGGTGCCCGATACCGAGCCCTGGCCGGAGGCGGCCGCCGCACGGTTCGTGTGACGCCCCGCCGCCTCGCTCCTAGCCCGTTCGACCACCGCCGCTGGGTCAGCCGCGCGGAAGGCGTTGACGTCGTCCTGGTACTTGAAGATGCAGCCCAGCGTCTCGTCCACCACGGCGGGGTCAAGCGCGTCGCGGTGCAGGGTCACCAGTGCCTGCGCCCAGTCGATCGTCTCGGCCACGCCGGGGCGCTTGTAGAAGTCGCGCTCGCGGATGAGCTGCATGAAGGCGCAGATCTGGGCGGCGAGCTGCCCGTTGATGCCCGGCACCTTGGCCAGCACGATCTCGAGCTCGCGCTCAAACGACGGGTAGCCGATCCAGAGATAGAGGCAGCGGCGTTTGAGGGCGTCGTGGATCTCGCGCGTGCGGTTGGAGGTGAGCACCACGAACGGCGGGCGGGATGCGCGGATGGTGCCCAGCTCGGGGATCGTGATCTGGAAGTCGGAGAGGACCTCCAGCAGAAAGGCCTCGAACTCCTCGTCGGCGCGGTCCACCTCGTCGATGAGCAGCACCGGCGGGTGCTGACCCTCGCTGGCGATGGCCTCCAGGAGGGGGCGGCGGATGAGGTATTCCTCGCTGAAGATCTCGCGGCCCAGGTCGCGCGGCGCGGCGTGGTCCACCTCGCCCATCTTGATGCGCAGGAGCTGCTTGGGGTAGTTCCACTCGTACAGGGCGTGGGAGGCGTCCAGCCCCTCGTAGCACTGTAGGCGGATGAGGCGGGTGTCCAGGATGCGGGCCAGCACCTTGGCGATCTCGGTCTTGCCCACCCCGGCCTCACCCTCTAAGAAGAGCGGTTTGCCCAGCCGCTGGGCGAGGAACACGGTGGTGGCGATGGCGCGGTCGGCAAAATAGCGCTCGCGGGCCAGCGCCTCCTGGACCGACTCAATTGAGGCAAAGGGATCGCTCAACGAGGGTTCCTCCCGGATGCCGTGCTGCGCGTGCGCCCCGACCCGCTGCGGACTTGGTCCTAGGGGGCAGCGGATCGGGGGCGGCCACAACCCGGAGTGAGAGCCGCAGCCTCCCCCGCTCACTTCTCGGCAGGGCCGCCGATCCGCTCCACGAACACGTCCATCACGCCGCCGCAGATCTTGTCCTCGCCGTCCATGGGGTTGGTGAGATCCACCTGGACGATCTCGGGGCGGCCGGTGCGCAACACCTCCAGCGCCTTCAAGCGCACCTCCCCTTCGCCGCAGCCGCCGCCGATAGTGCCGAAGAAGCTGCCGTCCGGCCGCACGACCATCTTGGCGCCGGCCTTGCGCGGGGTGGAGCCGCGCGTGCGTGCCACGGTAGCGAGCGCGATCGGGGTGCCCTCCCGCAGGGCGCGCGCGATCTCGGCGTACACCTCGTTGCTCATGGGACCATCTCCTACCGGAACCTGCGTTCCCTCTCTATCGTAGGACGGGCACGGGCAAACGGGAAACGCGCCTATCCCCCGCTCATTCCACGATGGTCGTCTCGCCCGGGGTGGTGATGGAGATATGGGCCATGGGCGTGTCGGCCGTGGCGCCGTGGCGGTGCGGCTCGCCGGGCGGGATCACCACCACCATGCCGGGCGTAACGATGTGCTCCTCCGTTTCCGTGGCCAGGATCCCCTTGCCCTCGGTGATGAGCAGCACCTGCTCGAAGGTGTGCGTGTGCATGCGGGTACGCGCTCCGGGGCTGAAGCGCACCACGGTCAGGCGCACGTGCTCGCTCACCTCGTCCAGCAGGGGCTGGGTCTCGACGTGTCCGATAAAGATCGGGCGGTTGGCCGGCTGTGCCGGGATGTCGTCGATGCGGATCACCCGCACGGGCTTACCCTCCTGTGGTGTCGTCCGCACCAGCGTAGCGGACCGTGCCGCAAGCCGGGAGGGCAGGACTTCCCCGGCTCGCAAGTATTTTATGATCGCTAAATGATATCGAAATGATGTACAATTAAGCCAACCGCGATGGTGTCGGAACGGCACCGGCACCGATACGGATCAAGGAGGGATGATGCAGTCGACCACCCGCGCGCCCCTGCGGCGTGCCTTCCGTGCCTTCCGCAACCCCAACTACCGGTTGTTCTGGTTCGGTCAGCTCGTCTCGTTGACGGGCACCTGGATGCAGTCCGTGGCGCAGGCATGGCTGGTGCTGCGCCTCACCGGTTCGCCGCTGGCGCTGGGCACCGTCACCTTGGTACAGACTACCCCCTTTTTGTTCTTCTCGCTGTTCGGCGGGGTGATCGCCGACCGGGTGCGCAAGCGGCGGCTGCTGCTCGTCACCCAGAGCGTCATGGCGCTGGACGCGCTCACCCTGGCCACGCTCACCGTTTCCGGCCGGGTCACGCTGCCCGCGATCTACGTCCTGGTGGGGCTCATGGGCCTGGCCAACGCGGTCGACAACCCCACCCGGCAGGCGTTCGTCTCCGAGATGGTGGGGCCGGATGACCTGCCCAACGCGGTGGCGCTTAACTCCACGCTGTTCAACTCCGCGCGGCTCGTTGGCCCGGCGCTGGGCGGCGTGACCATCGCCGCGCTCGGCGTGGCCGGCTGCTTTTACCTCAACGCGCTCAGCTTCCTGGCCGTGATCGGCGGCCTTCTGCTCATGCGCCCGGAGCGGTTCTTCACGGCGCCGCGCCCGGCGCGCGGCCACGTCCTAGGCCAGATCGGCGAGGGGCTGAGCTACGCCGTGCGCACGCCGGACGTGGCGCTGGTGGTGCTGCTCATGGCCGTGATCGGGACGTTCGGCTACAACTTCCAGGTGATCATGCCGCTGCTGGCGCGGTTCGTGCTGCACACCGGCCCCGCCGGCTTCGGCGCCCTCACCTCGGCCGTGGCCGCCGGCTCGCTGGCCGGCTCGCTCGCCATCGCGTACACCGGCCGGGCGCGCTGGCAGACGCTGCTCATGGGCGCCGCCGGCTTCAGCGTGCTGCTCTTCGCCGTGGCCCTCTCCCATGTCTGGCTGGTGAGCATGGCCCTGTTGGTGGCGCTGGGCCTGTGCAGCATCGTGTTCACCGCCACCGCCAACACACGCCTCCAGCTCACCACACCCCCGCATCTGCGCGGCCGGGTGATGAGCATCTACACGCTGCTGTTCATGGGCTCCACGCCCGTGGGCAGCCTGATCATCGGCACGCTGGCCGAGCACCTGGGTGTGCAGCCGGCGGTGGCCGGCCTGGCCGTCGTGTGTGGCGCCGGCGTGTGCGCCGGCCTGCTCTACGCCCGGCGCATGCGGCACCGCCTCACGCCCGATTCCGCCCTGATGCCCGCACCCCGGCCTGCCCGCCCCGGCGGGCTGGGGTCGGCCACCCCCCTCCCGCTTCCGGGAGAGGGGCTGGGGGTGCGGACGGCCGGCCGCTGAGGGACACGGCGCCCGCACGATCCTTGCCCGGCGGCGCAAGGCTGCACAACCGCGGGAACGCGCGAGGTGACTCCCCGCTCGTCCCCCGCAACGGGGCCGCGATGGCCCTAGCCGCGTCCGCGCGCGCTTGACATCTTCTGTTCTGGGACCACACTGGACGTGCCGCCGGCCGAGCCCGCCGCGGTCGGGCATTCATACTCGGAGGTTGTCCTCATGCCTGTCCATCCCCCGTCGATTGCCGCGTTGCGACGTGCCGGCCAGGTGTACGGGCTGGAGCTGACCGACGAGGAGCTGGCCACCTACCGCGGCCTGATGGCCGGGGTGCTGGCCTCCTACAACCGGCTGGACGAGCTCACGGAACCGCTGCCGCCGGTGCGCTACCCGCGGACCAGCGGCTATCGCCCGTCGCCACAGGAGAACACCCTGAACGCGTGGTACTGGAAGTGCTCGATCAAGGGCGCACCCACCGGGCGCCTGGCCGGCAAGCGCATCGCCGTCAAGGACAACGTGTGCGTGGCTGGCATCCCGATGATGAACGGCTCGGTCACGCTCGAGGGCTACGTGCCCGAGTTCGATGCGACCATCGTCACCCGCATTCTGGACGCGGGCGGTGAGATCGTCGGCAAGGCGGTGTGCGAGCACCTGTGCTTCTCCGGCGGTAGCCACACCGCCGACACCGGTCCGGTGCGCAACCCGCACGACCCCACGCGCTCGGCCGGTGGCTCCTCCAGCGGCAGCGCGGCGCTGGTGGTGGCCGGCGAGGTGGACCTGGCCATCGGCGGCGACCAGGGCGGCTCCATCCGCATCCCCAGCTCCTACTGCGGCGCCTACGGCCTGAAACCCACCTACGGCCTGGTGCCCTACACCGGCATCTTTCCCATCGAGTTGACGCTGGACCACGCCGGCCCCATCGGGGCCAATGTCATGGACGTGGCCTTGCTGCTGGAGGCGATCGCCGGCGAGGACGGGCTGGACCCGCGCCAGCGCACCGTGCGCCTAGAGCCCTACAGCCAGATGCTCACCGGCACCGTGCGCGGGTTGAAGATCGGTATCGTGGAGGAGGGGTTCGGCTGGCCGGGCCTGTCCGAGCCGGATGTGGACGCGGCGGTGCGGGAGGCGGCGCAGCGCTTTGCCGCGCTCGGCGCCGAGGTGCGGTCTATCTCCATCCCCCTGCACCGCGACGGCATCCACATCTGGAACGGGATCGCCGTGGAGGGCGCCACGGCGCTGATGGTGCGCGGCAACGGCTTCGGCACCAACTGGAAGGGGCTGTTTGCCACCTCGCTGCTCACCGCCTACGCCCGCGGGCGCCTGACGCACGCCAACGACCTGTCGGACACCGTCAAGATCGTCACCCTGCTCGGCCAGTACATGCAGGATGCCTACCACGGGCGCTACTACGACCGCGCGCAGAACCTGGCGCGCACGCTCACCGAGGCGTACGACGAGGCGCTGCGCCAGGTGGACCTGCTAGTGATGCCCACCACACCGATGAAGGCCACGCCCATCCCGCCGGCGGACGCGCCGCGCGAGGTGTGGGTGGCGCGGGCGCTGGAGATGATCGCCAACACCTGCCCGTTCGACGTCACCGGCCACCCGGCGATGAACGTGCCCTGCGCCAAATCCAACGGCCTGCCGGTGGGGATGATGCTCGTCGGCCGGCGCTGGGAGGACGCGACGGTGCTGCGCGCCGCGCACGCCTTCGAGCAGACCGGCGTCTATCAGGTGCGCCCCGCGGCGCGCGCGGCCGTCGCCTGAGCGGGTTGGCACTCTGAATCCAGCACGGGCCGGGCACTGCTACGGCTTTCCTAGCCGTTGCCCGGCCCCCCATCTCAGCCGGCCAGCAGGTGGCGGGCCAGCCCGACGGCCGCGCCGCCGGCGATCAGCCAGGTGGAGTTGGCCCGAAACCGCAGGAGCGCGACGCCCGCCAGGAGGGCTAGGGCGGCGGTGAGGGGGTCCACCACCGCGTCGCGGCCGAGCTGCCAGGTGACGGCGGCCATCAGGCCGAGGGCGGCGACGTTGACGCCGTCCAGCAGGTCGCGCAGCCGGGTGGAGGCGCGCAGCCGCGGCACCAGCGGGTGGGTGAGCGCCACGAACACGAATGAGGGCAGGAAGATGCCCACCGTGGCCAGGAGCGCGCCCGGCAGCCCGGCGACGAGATAGCCGATGAAGGTGGCGGTGGTGAACACCGGGCCGGGTGTCACCTGGCCGACGGCCACGGCGTCCAGAAGCTGCGCGTCGGTGAGCCAGCCCAGGCGCTGGACGAAGTCGTTGCGCAGGAACGCCAGCAGCACGTAGCCGCTGCCGTACAGCACCGACCCGATCTTGAGGAAGGTGAGAAACAGGGTGAGGAGGTCGGCGCCGCCGACGGCCGGGGCGCTCACGCCTGGCAGGAGGGGCAATGGCAAGGGCAGGAGCGCGGCCAGAGACCGGCGCCCCACCCAGCGGCGAGCGTTGCGGACCAGCCACAGGGCCAGCCCGCCGCCAAACAGGAGGACGATCTCGTTGCCGCCGCGCAGGGAGAGGGCGATCACGGCCGCGCCCACGGCGGCGGGCAGGGGGCCGGTGATGGCCGCCCGGCCCAGGCCCCACAGCGCCTGTACCACCACGGCGATGATCACCGGCTTGATCCCGTACAGCAGCCACGTCGCTTCAGGGGTGGTGCCGAAGCGCACGTACAGCCAGGCCAAGGCGAGCACGATCAGCACGGCGGGCAGGATGAACAGCGCCCCGGCGGCCAGCAGACCGAGCCAGCCGGCGCGGGCGTAGCCGAGGTGGATGGCCATCTCCGTGGAGTTGGGCCCGGGGATGAGGTTGGTGGCGCCGAGCAGGTCCAGGAACTCTCGGTCCGCGAGCCAACGGCGGCGTGTCACCACCTCCTGGCGCATCAGGGCGATATGTGCCGCCGGCCCGCCGAAGGCCGTGCAGCCCAGGCGCAGGAACAGCAGCGCCACCTCGCGCAGCGCCGCGCGGCTGCCCGGGGGGCGCGGTGACGGCGTGGCGGCGGCCGCGGATGAATCGGATGCGCTGGTCTCCGGCCCGTGCCCGGTAGCCGCCGGCCCAGAGACAGGTGGGAGCGCATCCGCACGCGCCTCATCTGGGACCGCGCCGCCGTGAGCGGGAAGGCCGGTGGTCTCGTCCATGCCTTCCGCGTGCCTCCTCGTCCGTCCGTGAGCCGGCGAGCCCGCACCCGGCTCACCCCGGCGGCGTCGGGTGTGGCCCTCACCCGCCCTGGCCCGCTGAGAAAAACGGTACCAAGGATTCAGTGGGCCGGGGCACCCGCTCCCACCTGCCGGGAGCGGGTTTTCTGCTCCCCCTCGCCCGCGGCAAGCGGGAGAAGGAGGATGGGGGTGAGGGCCGGCCCGCGCTCCCCCTCTTCCGCTTCCGCTTGTGGGAGCGGGATGGCCGACCCCTCCTGGCTCACGGCCATCGGTGTCCCTGCCGCTGGCGCCGTGCCACGGTCGGTGCCACCAGTATACGCATGGTCGGCGGGGCGGCGGACGCTGCCCTGCGCGCGCCAAGGCGGCTACCGGTGCGTGGCCCCCACCCGTGCCTCCTCCGCCAGCCAGCGCTCGAACTCGGCGTCCGGGTCCTCGACGCCGAGGGCGTCAGCGGCGCGGCGGCGGGAGTGAATGCCGGCCGCCACCAGCGCCTGCTCGTCCGCCACCTGCCGGCTGCGGTCCTGCGGCAGCACGGGACCCCACACGATGCGGCTGCGGTAGGGCGCGAACGCCTCCCCCGTGAACCGCTCCAGGAGGCGCAGGATCAGCTCGTTGCGCCGCCGGTAGGCCGCCGACCGGATGAGTCGCTTGCGCTGCACCTTCTTCAGGAGCGGGTCCAGCTCGGTGTTAAGGGCCACGCCGGACAGCCCCTGGCGGTTCTCGCCGAAGGCCGTGCGCGGCGTCTCGCCCAGGTCGTGCAGGGTGCGGTAGAGCAGGTCGATGTAGTCCACGTGCAGGCGCACGCCGCCGCCTTGGAGCAGGTCGAGCAGGTAGGCGCGGGCGTCGGGCGGGATCTCCCACACTGCGCCCGGCGCCACGGCGATGTCCTGGGCGTCGGTGACGTTCTCCAGCACGGCGATGGGGTTGCCGGACAGCTCCAGGATGAGCGAGAGCTGGGAGAGGGCGCGGTTGAGCTCGCGCGCCGGCTCCAGGATGGCGGCCAGGTCGGAGACCCCCCAGACGGCCTTCGCCTCCCGCAGGTTGGCGAAGATGACGAAGGGGATGGTCCCTTGGTACGCACCCACCAGCGTCCCGACTGCTCATCGACTTGACCACCCTTCATACCGCAGCCGCCGGCGGCGCCGGGAACGACGGGCGGCATTGACCGTGTGAGCGACTTCAACCGTGCATCTCAGCGCGCCGCAACGGCCCTGGCATCCACACCGGGGCCGTCCTGTGTCCCCGGCGCTTGTTGTGTGGTTTTCTCGCCGGCCGTCACAATGCGAGCAGCACAAATGTTCGCCGGCTGGACCGGGAACCAGGAAGGGGTAGGGCGCGTGATGGGCGCGGACGCAAGCGGCACGGGTCAGGAACCCGGACAGCAGAGCGGGCAGGGACCGCAAGGCGGTGAGCGGACAGGCGCCCCGCACACCGAGCCGGAGACGTTCAGCCGCGATTACGTGGCCGCCATCCGCCGGGAGAGTGCATCTCACCGGACGGCGCTGCGCGCGGCTGAGGAACGGGTCGCCGCGCTGGAACGCGAGCGGGATGAGTGGAAGTCGAAGGCGACCGGCTACGAGGGCGAGTTGACCACGCTGCGCGCCGAGCGCGAGCGGGCCGCCCTGGAACGGGCGATTGCGGAGACTGCCACCGGCCGCGACGCGCTCTACCCCGACCTGGTGCTGGCGAAGATCGACCCGGCGAAGTTCGAGCGCGACAAGGACGGCAAGCCGAAGAACCTTGACGCGCTCGTGCAAGAGGTTCGATCAGCGTATCCGGCCCTGTTCGGTGCGCGGCCGGGAGCCGCACCGTACCGGCCGGCAGGCAACCCGAACGGCGGGGAAGGCTCGCAGGGCGGCCGCTCCGCTGCCGGTCAGTCCATGAACGAGTTCATCCGGCGGGCGGCTGGCCGGCTGTAAGCGGCCCCGTGCCGGAAAGGAGCGACGGCCATGCCCTTCAGCGATGCCATCATGCGCGGTGATGCGTCCGCGCTCATCCCCGAGGAAGTCAGCCGGGAGATCCTTGGGGCGCTGCCGGCGCAGTCCGCGGCCCTGACCCTGTTCCGGCGCGGCCAGACGATGAGCCGCAACCAGCAGCGCGTCCCGGTGCTGTCGATGCTGCCGCAAGCCTACTTCGTCAACGGTGACACGGGCCTCAAGCAGACGACCAAGGCGGCGTGGCAGAACAAGTACCTGAACGCCGAGGAGATCGCCTGCATCGTGCCGATCCCCGAGAACGTGCTCGACGATGCCGAGTACGACATCTGGGAGGAGATCAAGCCGCTGATTGAGGAAGCCATCGGCCTCACCCTCGATGGGGCCGTGATCTTCGGCACGAACAAGCCCGCGAGCTGGCCGAACGCTGTGGAGGACTTCGCCAGCGCGGCCGGCAATACCTTCGTCCGCGGCAGTGTCGCCGGGCAGGACGTGGCCGGCGACATCAACAGCCTGATGGCGCTGGTCGAAGCGGACGGTTTCGCCGTCAACGGCTTCCTCGGGCGGGTGGGGATGAAGGCCGACCTGCGCGGGCTGCGCGACAACAACAAGGGGCTGCTGTTCCAGCCGTCGCTTGCGGCCGGCACCCCATCCACGCTGTACGGCGAGACGATCCGGTTCCTCACCAACGGCGTCTGGGACAACGGACGGGCCGACCTGATCGCCGGTGATTTCAGCCAGGCGATCATCTCGCTGCGGCAGGACATCACCTACAAGATGCTGACCGAGGCGACGATCCACGACAGCGCCGGCAACGTGATCTTCAACCTGGCGCAGCAGGATATGGTCGCGCTCCGTGTGACCTTCCGGGCGGCGTACCAGGTGGCGAACCCGATCACCCGCCTGCAAACGGTGGAGAAGAACCGCGCGCCCTTCGCGGTGCTCCGTCCCGTGGGCTTCGTGGGTCCGTAGCCGAGCGGCCAGTCATGCAGGGCGACGGGGGCCGGCTTCGCCCGGCCCCTGAGCGCAGCGACGGAGGATGATCATGCCCACCGGACAGGCGCCCCTTGTCAGGACGCTCGTTCACGACGCCGAGCCGCAGGCGGCCGGTGCCGGCGCGTCGGAGGTCATCGGCCGTGTGCCGTTCACGGGCGCCGTGACGGCCGTGCGGTACATCCCGCTGGCGGACATCAACGGCGTCAACACGAACACGCGGCTGATCGAGGTGTACCGGCGGCCGGCCGCCGGCGGCGCCGCCGTGCGCGTGGCCTCGCTTCAGTTCAATGCGGGTACGAACGCGCCGGGTTTCCAGTCCCGCGCGCTCACGCTGGACGCGGCCGCGAACCTGGCCGTCGCCGAGGGCGACGTGCTGGAGTTCCGGTCCTCTCCCGTGGGCACGGGCCTTGCGGACCCCGGCGGCACGGTGGAGGTAGACGTTTCCCGCGATTAGCGCGCTGCGCACCGACGGAAGGGGGCCACGGTCATGGCGGATACGCCGGAGATGGTCACGGTGAAGCATCCTGACGAGCGGGTGCCGAAGCTCGTCACCCGCAAGGCGGCCGAGGTCGTGTACCGGCCGGCCGGCTACGAGATCGTGCGCGAGTCCGCCCCGGTGGAGTCCAAGGCTGAAGGCGACGGCGATGGCGAGCAGCGTGGCGGCCGGCGCGCCGCGAGGGGGGAATAGGCCGTGCCAGACAAGCTGCTGACGATCCACATGCCGGACGCTTCGGTCGGCGGCAACTTCCTCGACGTGACGGAGGAACAGTACGCGACGATCTACGCGCCGGCCGGCGCGAAGGTGGTCAAGGGGACGCGCGAGCATCCTCGCGACCGCGAAGCGCCCGAGCCGCCGACGCCGGCAGAGGCGCCGGGCACGTGACGGTGGCCGGTTCCCACCGGACCGGTTCCACCTATCGTCGGCGCAAGAGGAAGAGGACCGATGCGACGGGTGATGAGCCTTCCGGCGGCGCGTGATGCCCTGATCAGCATGACTGACGCGAACAGCGACCCGGTGCTCACGTCCGCCGACCTTGACCGCCTGCTGTCCGAGGCGAAGGTCGCCGACGCGAACGGCAACCCGCCGGACACCTACGCCGACTGGCAAGCGAACACGGCCTACGCCGTGGGCGCCGAGGTCGTGCCGTCGCCCCGCAACGGGCATCTGTACCGCTGCACCGTGGCCGGCACGAGCGGGGCGGTGCAGCCGGCGTTTCCCACGGCGACGGGCGCCACGCTGGCCGACGGCACGGCGACCTGGATCGAGGATGGCGCGACGAGCTGGACGCCGAGCTATGACGTGGACGCGGCCGCGGTGGAGGGCTGGACGCTGAAGGCCGGCAGGGCGGCGGCCCGGATCGACTTCAGCACGGACGGCCAGCAGTTCAGCAACTCGCAGGTCGCCGAGCGGTGTCTCGCGATGGCGCAGCACTACGCGCGCCGCGTGTTCGGCACGCTGCGCCTCTCCGGCCGGCCGCCGTCGGCCAAGCCGCTCGGCAACATCAGCTCGGAGCTGTGACCATGCCGATCAACGCTGCCGCGCTGGCCGAAGCGCGCCGGGTGGCGAACCTGGAGCTAACCGGCAGCGCCACCATCCAGCGCAAGACGGCCGGTGCCCGTGACGCGCAGGGGCGTCGCACCGCGACGTGGGCGGATGTCGCCACCATCGCCGTCCGCAGGGCGCCGGCCGGCTACGCGCCGGCGGAGCGGCTGATCGCCGGCCGGCTCAGCTCGGCTGCTGCGTGGGTGTTCACCTTCCCGGCCCTGACCGACGTGCGGGCCGATGACCGGATCGTGATGGACGGCATCACCTACGAAGTCGCCGGCATCGCCGGCCCGCGCACGGATGAGATCACCCGGCGCGTGGTGGCGCTCCAGGTCACGTAGCAGGGGGCCGTGATGCCGACGCGCACAGTACGCATCAGCCGCGAGGTGGACAACTGGGACCAGATCGCACGAAAGGTCCGCCGGGCTGCCGACGATGCCGCAGCCGATGCAGCGCACGCCACCGAGGGCCGGGCGAAGCGGTCCATGTCCGGCCGCAAGTCCGGGCGCGTCTACCGGCGTCGGGGCCGGGAGCACCAGGCCTCCGCACCGGGCGAGGCACCGGCGATTGACGTGGGCGCCCTCGCCAACTCGCTTCAGGTGAGCCGGACCGGACCGCAGGAGCACACGGTCTACACGAACAAGGCGTACGCGGAAGTCCTGGAGGGCGGGGGCGTTCACCTCGCGCCCCGCCCGTATCTCGGGCCAGCGGCCGAAGAGACCCGGCCCGAGTTCGTGGAACGGGTACGGAGGTTACTGGACTGATGGCGATGCCCACCACCGTCGCCGAACAGTGGATGTACGCGCGGCTGTCCGGCGATACGGCGCTGAATGCCCGCGTGGACGGCCGCATCTTCCCCGATGCCGTGCCCCAGAACGAGACGTTCCCGGCCGTGACCTTCGCGTTCCAGTCCGGGACCGACGAATACGGGGTGGGGCTGTCCCGCTACTGGACGGAGATGACGTACATCGTCAAGGCGACGGGCCGGGCGGACGCCGGCACGGACCTGGAAGCGCTAGCGGACCGGATCGAGGCCGCCCTGTCGGGGGCCGTCGTGTTCACGACCGCGAACGGCGAGGTGTTCTACTGCTTTCGCGAGAGTCCCGTGTCCTACACCGAGGACGATGGCGGGGTCGAGTACCGGCACCTGGGCGGGCTGTACCGCATAGCCGCGCTGTAGCGGACGGCGGAAGGGAGCAGATGTCATGCCTGAGCGCAGTTGGGTCACGCAGGGGGTGCAGCTCGGCGTCGAGGCGACGCCGGGGACCAGCGTTGCGGCCAACAAGAAGTTGACCACGGTCCGCATCTCGCCGGGTATCCAGTTCAACAGCGAGGAAGTGGACCCGGCGGGCTACAAGTTCATCACGGACATCGTGCCGGGGCAGGAGTGGACCGAGTACGAGATCAGCGGCCGCTCGCTCAGCTTCACCGACATCGTGTACCTGCTGAGCAGCCTGCTGCGGACCGTGACGCCGACCACGCCGCCAACGCCGGCGAACGCCACCGCGCGGACATGGACGTTCACGCCGCAGCCGGCGACGGATGACACGAATACGACCTTCACCATCGAGCAGGGGTCCGCCGTGCGTGCCCACAAGGCGACGTACTTCATGGTGAACGAGCTGGGCCTGCGCTTCAACCGGCAGCGGATCGAGCTGACCGGCCGGGGCATGGGGCCGCAGCTCCAGGACAACATCGCCCTGACCGCCGCTCCCACCGTAGTGCTGCCCGTGAAGGCGCTGCCGAAGAAGGTGGATATCTGGATCGACCCCACCTCCGCCGGCCTCGGCACCACGAAGATGCTCGGCGTGCTCGAAGCCAGCTTCAACGTCGCCGGCCGCTACAACCCCGTGTGGACGCTCGACAGCACGAAGGAGAGCTACAGCGGCCACGTCGAGGGCGCGGCGCGTGCCGAGCTGCGCCTGCTGTTCAAGGCAAACAGCGAGGGCATGGCCCACCTTCAGAAGATGCGCGACGGCACGGTCCAGTACCTTCGGCTGAAGGTGACGGGGCCGAACATCGAGGCGGGGAACGACTACTACTTCCAGGTGGACATGGCCGGCAAGATCCGCGTGCCGGACCGCTTCGAGGAATCGAACGGCCTGATTGCGGTGCCCTGGACCTTCAGCAGCGTCTACGATTCCGCCTTCGGCGCCGCGCCGGGCAAGGCGTTCACCGTGGAGGTACAGAACGCGCTCAACGCACTGTAGGCCAGCCGGGATGCCCTTTGGGGCGCTATAGCGGCCGGGTAGACTCATGGCCGGGGAAGCGGGGCCGTCCGTTCCCCGGCCATTCTATCGTGCGAGGGAGGCAGCGTGCATATGCCCGTCACGGCGAGCCAGATCAGGCGGGGACACGTGCGGCCGGCGAAGTTGAACGTGACCCTGGAAGGCGGCGCGGTCGAGGAAGTGAACCTGCGCTACCGGCCGGCCGCCTATACGGCGGACGACGAGATCGCCATCGCCTCGGCACCGAACGCCGGTGTGCAGGGTCGGCTGATCATCGGCGTCCTGGCGAAGATGATCGAGTCATGGGACGTGGTGGACGCGGTTCTCGATGAGCACGGCAACCCGGTCAAAGGGCCGGACGGCAGGATCAAGACCGTGCCGTTCCCGCCGACGCCGCAGAACCTCGGCACCATGCCATCACAGTTCCTCAAGGGGCTGATGGACGCGATCCAGGAGGACATGCGGCCGGGGGAAGCGAGCGAGCCGACCTCGTTGAATTCCTGATCACCGGCGGCGCGGACGGTCGGCTGCCGTGGTGGTACGGCGTGGTGAAAGCCGCACATTACTATGGCCAGCATCCTGAGCGGATGCTGCGCACGGCGCAGTTCTGGATCGACGCGGTGGAGGTGCTCCAGGCCGCGGAAGCAGAGGCGACCGCCATCCTGGAACGGTGGCGCCGTCAGCCGACGGGCAGGCCGGGGCCGGCGCAGCTCGAATAGACTAAAGACAGCACACGACGGAAACCCGCCGGGCGGTAGGCGCGACACGTGAGAGCGCGCCGGTAGCCGCTCCGGCGGGTTTTCGCGTTCTCGGCACAGGGCCAACGCCATGCTGGAAGCCGCACGGGTACGGGCCTCGTTCATTGCCGATACGGACGAATTCGAGCGCGGGGTTGCGCGCGCGAAGGGGGCCGTTGACGACTTCGCCCGCGACACGGAACGGCACACGCAGCGGGCCGGTCAGGGCTTCGATGCCCTCGGTCATAAGGCGTCGGGGCTGGCCGGCACGCTGAGCAAGGGCCTGTTCTCCGGCGCCGGCTTCGCGGCCGGCCTCGCCGGCTTCCAGGGTATCCAGTCCGCCATCGGCGGCGTGACCGATGCCGTGTTCGGCTTCAACAGCCGGATGCAGCAGGCGGATATCGCGTTCACCACCATGCTCGGCAGCGCCGACAAGGCGCGGGGCATGTTGGGCGACCTCCAACGGTTCGCGGCCGCGACCCCGTTCGAGTTCCCCGAGCTGGTCACGGCCTCGCAGAAGATGCTCGCCTTCGGTTTCAGCAGCGAGCGCGTGATCCCCATGCTGCGCAGCATCGGGGACGCCGTTGCCGGCCTGGGTGGCGGGTCCGAGGCCGTTCAGCGGGTGACGAATGCGCTGGGCCAGATGCAGGCCAAGGGCAAGGTCTCCGCTGAGGAGATGTTGCAGTTGACCGAGGCCGGGATACCGGCCTGGGACATGCTCGCCCGGAAGATCGGGGTGAGCATCCCCGAGGCGATGAAGCTCTCGGAGAAGGGGGCTATCGACGCCACGACCGCCATCACCGCCATCACCGAGGGGATGAATGAGCGGTTCGGCGGGATGATGGAGAAGCAAAGCCGCACCTGGGGCGGCCTTGTCTCCACCCTCAAAGACAACTTCACCATCCTGACGGCGACCGCGCTGCGGCCGCTGTTCGACACGGCGTCCGAGGGGCTGGCACGGGTCACGGACGTTGTGGGTTCTCCTGGCTTCCAGCAGGGCGCGGAGCGGTTCGGCCGCTTCCTAGCGGACGGCATCGCCGGGTTGGTGCGGATCGGTTCCGAGGTCGGGCCGCCGGCCGTCGCCATCTTCCGTGAGGGCTTCACCGCCATCGGCGTCGTGATCGACCGGGTGGGGCCGCCGGTGCGGTCCTTCCTGTCCTTTACGGTGGAGCACTTCGGCACCATCGCGCCGGTGATCGGCGTGGCCGTGGCCGCCTTCGCCACCCTGTCCACCGTGGTCGGCGTGGTCACGTCCGTGACGGGCGCCATCACCGCGATGGGGGCGGGCATTACGGCGGCCGGCGGCGTTGTGCCGGCGCTGGTCGCGGTCATGGGTGGCCCGCTCACCCTGACCATCGGCGCCGTGGCGCTGGCCGTGGCCGGCCTGGCGCTCGCTTGGAAGACCGACTTCCTCGGGATGCGCGGCCATCTCGAAGACTTCGCCGGCGCCGTGGTGCGATTCCTTCAGCCGCCGATTGATACCGTACTGTCCTTCGGGCGCGAGGTGCTGCCCGAGGTTCAGGGCGTGATCGAGGTCTGGGGGCCGCGCGTCCAGGGGGTGATCGGCGCGCTCGCCAGCTTCATCACGGACCGCTTCACCGTGCTGGCCGGCTTCGTCCGGGACAACTGGGACTCGATCAGCCGGGTGATCGAGGGCGCCTGGAACGTGATCAGTGGGATGGTGCAGGTCCAGTGGGCCATCGTCTCCGGGATCATCCTGACCGGCCTGAATATCCTGCAAGGTGACTGGTTCGGCGCCTGGAACAGCATCAAGGACATGTTCTCGGGCGTGTGGGAGGGCATCGAGCGCATCCTCCGCGGCCAGTGGCAGGTCATCACCGGCCTGATCGAGACGAGCCTTTCCGCCATCTGGACAGCCATGCAGGCCGGCGGGCGCCGGGCCGCCGATGCCTTCCTGTCGCCCTTCCGGGGGCTGGGCGGCCTGCTGTCCGGGGCGATCAACGTCGCCGTCGGCGTGCTGAACAAGTTCATCGGCGGCATCAACGCCATTCTGGACAAGCTGCGCATGTGCGGCATGGATGGCTGGCACGGAAGGGCAGCGGCGCCACGGCGCTCGCCACGCTGACCTACCTCGGGCACTCGGTGATCGTCGGCCACACGCACCGGCAGGCGCTCGTGTACCACACACAGCACAAGATCGACGGCCGGGTGCGGATTCACTGTGGCATCGAGGCCGGCACGCTGGCGCAGGTGAGCGGCGGCCTCGGGTACGCGGTAGCGCCCGACTGGCAGCCGGGGTTCTGCACGGTCTACCTCAACCCCGATGGGACGTTCAGCCCAAGCCTGGCGACCTACGTGAGCGGGCGCCTGCTGTGGCAGGGACAAGCCTACTGGCACGACGAGCGCGGTCGCATCGTGGTCAGCGTGTAGCCCAAGGGACTTGCGGCGAAGCCGCCGACAAGAGACCCACTAACGTCTGCCACGGCAATGGCCGGCTCCTTCCGCTTGCCGTTGGTGGCCCACGTGTTCCGGCTACACGCCGGATGGTCCGCAAGTTGTCTACCCCTATCAATCGCCTCTATGCAGGTGGGTTGACGGCGGACGGGCACCCGTTGATCCACGAGCGGGCGTAGGTCTGCGCGGCGCGGCGGACGTGTCCTTCCTGCGACAACTTCGGAGCACGGCAGCCATGCCCGCCACCGCGACAACCACGATGCCAATCCCAAATCCCCAGCCACTCGTCGATCCATTATCGGTCGTAAGGCCGGTACCGGTACGGGGCAGGGCCGTCGGTGCCTGTGCGGCCGCGGCGATAAGGGTGATGGTGGTACCTGGCGGAGCCGGACACCGTGCACCCGTTGCGGCATCAGGCGGCGTCAGCACGCAGCCCCCGCCCGATCCCGGTGCAATCACGAACGGCGGCGTGCCGCTCCTGGCGGTAATGGTCAACACCTGCTCCGCAAGCGTGATCGTCACCTCACCGCTCAAACGATTGTTGATAGTGACGCCCGCGAATGTGCTGCTGCCGCCTGCTGGAACGGCGGCGCCTTGCACGGCAGGCTGCGGCACCGCTGGCGTTGGTGTCTGTGCAGCAGCGGGCCGGGCGGCCACCACGATGATCGCCAGTGCCGCGAGGAGCGCGGCGCCACGAGGGAACGGCTGGTGCTGCATGACGAAACTCCATCAGGGCGGACCCTGGTGATCTCCACGAAGGTCCCTTCCAGAACGGCATGGAGCGAGGTTGCTCGCCTTAGACCTCGTGCCGAGGCGAGCAACCTCGCAGGTGATACCTCTAATCTAACGGCCGGTCGGAGGCCGCGGCTCTGTAGGCAATGTGTACGGTGGCTCCAGACCCAGTCCTTTCGCCACCCACTCCTGCAAGAAGGGCCGATTGGTGAGGTCCTCGGGCGTCAGGTACAGACCGGTTGTGACTTCGGCGCACCGGCCGTCGTCGCACAGCACCTCCTGTGCCGCCGTTCGGACGTTGAATTCACCGTGAATGACCCGCCTGAGGTCATCGGGTGGGAGCACAAACACGTACAGCCGAAACGGGGTCGCCGTCTGTGCCTGCAATGCGCGCTCGCCGACGTTCGATGGTCCGGGCCGCCCGTTCACGTATTCCACGCCGGGGCGGAGTAAGTGGGCATCCTTGGGACAGCCGATCTGGACCGCGCGCGAAACTCGCCCGTACCCCGCAGGGTTCCAGTTCGGATGCTGGCTGGCTACCGCGCTCAGGGCCTCCTCGATGCGCTGGCGCGCGTTAGGCACTGCCGAGGACACCGGCCCGACGCCCTGCACGCAGATGAGCAGCCGATCTCGTCCTCGGGCAAGGAGACCGCTCCGAGTGTCGATCGGGCCGCGCTCCGGCTGCCCGCCGATCGGACCCTGCTGGCCCAGTACCGTCAGCGTCCCGAGCCCGACGGAGCCGAGCACAAGCAGGGCAATGCCTGCGACCTTCACCTGCCATGATGTGAGTTGCTTCCGCATCATCCTGTCTCCGTACTTCGCCGTCGCCGGTCGCGGCACGCACCCGCACGTGCGACGAGCGAGTCAGCTACGGCCACGGGTAGGTGGAGATGTACTCCACGTTGTAGCGGTCGTTGTAGGTAGGCCAGGAGTAGTCGGTGGTGCACCCGTAGTAGCGCGAGTGCATGACACTGCCACCAGTTGGGCAGTCCCCTGATCGTGCTGGATCAGCGAGACCAAGGACGTGTCCGGTCTCGTGGTTGATCGCATGTGCATAGAGGTTGTTGGTCCGCATGAACGCGATGCTGAGGCCATAATCATAGTGGCCCCAGCCCGAATTCCAGGTGGGGGTGTAGTGATACACACAGTTAACTGATCCGCAGCCGTTCACGCTCTGATCGGCGCGAACCCGATACTGGACATCGAAGTAGGCGCCGTATTGACTGGGGTAGCAAGGGTTGCCGTCAATCGGGCTCCAATAGATGCGCCAGAAGTTGACGCCCGGAGTCGCATCGTAGGCAAGAGAATCCCAGTCTTCGCTGGGGTTGGTCCGCCAGAGAATGTCGGTGATGGTGTTGTACGCGGCGGTGTGGGTGGTGGAAGTGTCTTCGACCCACACACAGTACTCCTCATAGGCGTTGGCAAAGTGCTACACGGTGAGGTGAATCGGAGGGTTGTTGGGGTGGTACGCCATCACGGGGCGATACATGAGCGCCAGTCCGGCGGTCACCAGGAACAATACACCAGCGGCGCCAAGCGCGATGGTCAGCCCGTGGCTGACGACGGCGGATTGGAGGGCACGATGCATCCTTTCCTCTCCTTACACACGAGATCGGTCGTCCGTGGACCATGCACGAGCCAGCGCGTGACCAGTGTAGGGATCTCACGGGAGAGAGCATCCCTGGTGCGCGACAATGCCATCCGAGAGTACACGTTGCAGCCTGAGAGGTTCGTTGTGACGCTCACAGAGGAGGAGCGCACGACCTTGGCCAGGCTGGTGAGCACCGCCCGCGCTGCGACCTCCACGCTGACGCATGTCCTGATGCTGCTCAAGGGCGACGCCGCGCCCGGCGAGCCGCGCTGGACGGACAAGCAAGTCTGCGAGGCGCCGGGCGTCAGTCTGCGGACCCTCGCCCGCATTCGTGGGCGACGGACTGAAGGCGGCGCTCCACCGCCGCCCTTCGCAGGTCCGCCGGCCGCGCTACGCGTGAGCACCGGCCGGGGTAGCGGGAACGTCCGCCGACAGCGGGTGCCGCAGACGTGCGACCCCGGCCGTACCACCTGTATGTCCCGTGCGAGCGTGTCGGCGGGGCTATTTCCACCGGGAGCATGCAGGATAGCCGCCCGGCGCTTCCGGCCGGCTATCGCCCGACTGAGGGCCTTGGAGGGCCATCCTCGCGGACTTCGGGGGCCAGCCGCGTGGCCGGCCCGTTGCCGGTGCGGATGCCTCGGTTTAGGTTGGGTGACCACGCGCGGCCTCGATCGGCGGGATCAGCATGCTGACCGGATGGCGACGCCGACTTGGGTAGCGCCTGCGCAGCCTCGGCGCGGGCTTCGGCCGGCCGCCGTCGAGCGGCACGCGCACGGCGCCGGCGGCCGTCAGGATGGCGGCCTTGCCGGCGGCGCCGGCGGCGAGGAAGCGGGCGCCTTCTTCGCGGCTCAGCGGCCGGGGCAGCATGATCGTCTGCGGGATGCGGGCCGGCGCGAGGTACGTCTTGCCGGCGGCGATCTCCGAGACGATGCGCTGGCTGGCGCCGGCCGCTGCCGCGATCTGCCTCAGGCGATCTCAGGATGCCCGACGGCGTTATCGCGGATGTCGCACGCCTGCAACCAGGACAGCGGCCGTTTGCGGCTGGCCGGCCGGCGTACACTGCTGAACCAACAACCGAGGCATCGGTGACCCTCCCTCACGCGGCTCGGGCCGGGGACTGCCCCGGCCCGAGCGTGGCGATGTAGGTGTAGACGCGATAGGCGGACCGCTCGCTGATGCCCATGGGGGCGGCCGCCTGGCGGATGCTCATGCCGGCACGCAGGTGGTCGCGCAGCTCCAGCGCCAGCAGATACATGCGGGCGACGCCGGGGCGCATCAGATAGCGGCACTCCGGCAGCGGGCAGGCGGTACAGCGATCCGCCACCACCCGGCCCTGAATCGAGCAGCCGGTGTCAACGTAGTCCGCGCCGTCCGGCAGTTCGGCCGGCTTGACGAGCGGCAGCGGCTCGCGCGCGGGCGCGTCGATCACGCGCAGGTAGTGGACGCTCATGCGGCGGCCTCCCGCATGAGGGGTGCCGGTGCCGGAGGCTGGGCCGTGCCGACGTGGCGATAACGTCCCGCGCCACTCGGGATAAGCTCGAACACCGGGACGGCGCGCCCATCGCGCCGGGCTTGTTCGCGGGCGCGGCGCATCGCCTTGTCCAGCGTCGCCGCACCGTGCAGCCGACGGCCGTCGCGCCAGTGGAACCGTTTCATCAGCTTGTAGGACATCTGTGGTGTTCCTCGGTGGCTGGAAGACGAGAGGGCCACGCCGCCGGCCGACCACGACCGGTCTCGCACGTGACCCTCTCGTGAGCTTCCGCTATGGCGTGTACAGTACGCCTGGATCGACCTTCGGGAGATGGGCGACATCTTCGCGGGTGGCGGTCCCCGGCGGCGCCGGCAGCCACGGGTAGCCCGTCGGTTCGCCCCGACTGTTGTAGCGGACACCGGGGCGCCGATTGGCCGGGCTGCCGGCCCGTCGGCCTTTCAACTTGTCCACGTGTTTGCACCGACCCCAGCGGGCGAACCCCTTGCACGTGCATGACCATGCGCCGTCTTCGCCGTGCGGCGGACCGCAGACGGTGTAGTCGCCGCCGGGTTCGCTCTCACTCGGGACCGTGTAGGCCGCGAAACGAGTCACGGCGTTCCCCTCCCTTGCGCGTGTCACGTGTCGTGTTCTGGCGGATACGAAACAGCCAGAAGCCAAAGAGAAACGGCGCCGCGAGCAGACGCAGCGCCACCAGTTCAATCATGTCGGGCAGCACCGCGACGATCACGAGGACCGACGCGGCCGCCACCATCGCCAGGACGTAGCTTCCTCGCTCCATGCGGGCCTCTCTCCATGCATGCGCAACCAGGTGGTTCCTCCAGTGTGCTCCCGCACCATGGCGCCGGTCAGGGGCATCGCGGCACAGATGCGCACATATGTTCTGTTATATATCCCCGTGGCGCGGGCTGGATGGGGGCCGGCCCGCGCCTTGGTCTACCCTCCTGCTTCTTCTTCCGTGTCGCGGGCGAGCGCGAGCAGTTCCGGCACAGTCTTGCCGAGCCGGCGGGCGATGCGCTCCATCGCCAACGATAGGTACTCGCTGATGTCAACGAGTTCCTGGACGGCCGGCGGGAACGCACCGGGCGCCTTGGTCCGGCCGGGTCGTGCCGGCGCCGGCAGGCGTTCCTCTCCCGCTTCGGCGTAGATCGGCGGCTCGCCCGCGAACACGGCGTCCTTCCACGCGGCGAGGCGGCTGGGCACCTGATCGACGCCGAGCAGCCCTTGCGCCCCGCGCTCCTTCACGAGCTGGATCACCTGCCGCTGTTGGTCCTTGGGCAGACCGAGCAGGGCGCGATAGAACGCGAACGGGACTTCGAGATGCCGGTCCGCGGGTGGCACGATCTCGGCGACGCGGGCATAGCGTCCCAGGGTGTTGGACTTCAGCCCTTCCAGCAGGCCGGCGCGGACAATCGCGGCCGCCGTGTTGCGTCCGAAGCGCGCTTGCCCCTTGTTGTACCAATCGCCGAGGCCGAAGCGGTCTCCGGCCTCCATCAGCCGGCGTCCTTCCTCTTGCCACTCGGTAAGCGAAAAGGCCGGCTCCTCGCCGGCCCGCTGCACCTTGCGCGCGGTGATGCCGCGCCTCCTGCTGCCGCCGTCGTTCACACTCGCTGACCCTCCCTGGCGGAACTCCGCGACCGGACGCAGGCCCGGCCGTCTCCTCTCCTTTCGGACTCCCACCCACCGCGGAGTTTCGGCGCCTCCCCCGTGAGCGGCCGGACATGTCACGGCATCACGGTCCACCTACACCCTTGCGGCCGCTCCCCACGGCTCCGCGTCGGCTGTCCGGTATTCGCTTGGCACGAGTGAGTATCAGGCCGTCCGGCAAGCCGAGCAAGGGCACGATGTCACTTCCCGGCCCGGTTTCGTTCACTTCTCCGTTCCGCCGGGATGCCGTCGGCCCGTACAGCACGGACGTTCTACTATTCCGGCGTGAATGGGCCGGCCGGGACGGCGCTTGCCACGCGCCAACCGGCGCGGGAAGGGGGGATGAAGCGGTCGAGCGGATGCCCCGGCGTGCCGGGGCCAGTGACCACGGCAGGACAGGACAGTGACAGCGACAGGAGAGGACAGCAAGGCCATGCCACAACCCGATTTCCTGGACTTCGAGGTAACGGAATTCGAGGTCGTACCGCCGGGACGCTACCCGGCCCGGCTCAAGGCCATCGAGCCGTTCACTGGTGGCAAGTTCGGCGATGCGCTGAAGTTCATCTTCGAGATCACCGGCGGCGAGTGGGCCGGGATCACCGTGGACGGCATCGCCTCCAAGACCATGACGGAGAAGAGCAAGCTGTTTGCCTGGTACAACGGCCTGACCGGCGAGAACCCGCCGCCGGGGATGCGCGGCTCGTTCCGGCCGCTGATCGGCCGCGAGTGCGACATCATGGTGAACAACAAGACGACCGGGCAAGGTGGCGTGTTCGCGCAAGTGACCGACGTGTATCCCCGCCAGGCGTCCCGGCGCCGTACGGCCGCGCCGCCGCCGACTCCGGCGGACGCCGATGACGAGGATGTCTAACCGCTGCTCAGCGCCGTAACGCGGCCCGGTGGGGCTGTCGGACCGCGTGAGCGCACCCGTGGGGCCGGCGCGATGCCGGCCCCAACCTTCGCAACGAGGTATTCGCTCCATGACCCTTGAGACGACCCGTGTAGACACCGACGCTGGTGCCCAGCAGCTCGAGGCGTTTCGGGCCGGGCAGGTGCCGATCACCCGCATGGTCTTCGACCCGCGCGACGGCGAGCCGACCGTGCTGATCGACGCACGCGGCCGGCCCGACATCCGCGACCTGCCCCGCGTCTACGGCGACGCCGGCACCAGCCGGTGTGCGACGCGCTGGCGGGCGCTGGTGCGTGGCAACGGCGCCCACCGCGTCCCGAGCTTCTACCTGTTCCTCGAAGTCCACTTCACCCGCCCGGTCGAGTGTCGCTTCTACCTGGAATTCGACCCGTGGGATAACCGCTTCCTGCTGTACCACATCGATCAGCGCAAGCGGCTGTTCATCGCCATGCCCGATCTGAACGTGGGGATGAGCATCCAGGTGAACGCGGCCGACCTTGCCGACATCATCACCACGCTCGACCGCATCCGCCGGGGGAACCCGGACCGCTGCCCACCGTGCGGGGGCACGGCCGTCGAGCGCGGGGCGCTGAACGATGGTCCCGAGTTCCGGGCGGCCGCGTAGGAGCGGGTGATGTCGAACCCTCTGGAGCGGTTCCCGGCTGAGCTGGTGGCGCTGCCCCGATGGGTCGTGTGGCGGCTGGAAGATCGCGGCGGGAAACCGACCAAGGTGCCCTATGCGCCCCGGACCCGGACGCACGCCAGCAGCACCGACCCGGCGACGTGGGCCACAGCGGCCGATGCGCTCGCGGCGTGGCAGGCGGGCGAGTTCGACGGCCTCGGGTTCGTCTTCGCGGAAGCGGACGGTATCACCGGGATCGACCTGGACGGCTGCCGCGACCCGGACACGGGCGAGATCGCCGCGTGGGCGCGGACCGCCATCGACACCCTGGACAGCTACACGGAGATCAGCCCCTCCGGCCGGGGCGTCCATATCTTCGTGCGCGGCAACCTGCCGCCGGGACGCCGGCGCAAGGGCCGCATCGAGATGTACGACTCCGGCCGCTTCTTCACCGTCACCGGCGAGCACCTGGACGGGACGCCGGCCACGGTGGAGGAACGCGCCGACCGGCTGGCGTCCTTCCACCGGTCCGTCTTCGAGCAGGACGCGGACGCGCCCGAGAGCGATACAGGCGCGCTTGACAGTGACCCGCTGGCGTTCGTCGCCAGCGAGCCGACAAACGCGAAGATCGCGAAGCTGTGGGCGGGCGACTGGCAGGGCGCCGGCTACGTCTCCCACTCCGAGGCGGACCTTGCCCTCTGCACCATGCTGGCGCAACGGCTCGGCGGGGACGCGGCGCTCGTGGACGCCTTCTTCCGCCGCTCCGGTCTGATGCGCGAGAAGTGGGACCGCTCGTGGCCCGACAGCACGTACGGCGCCGAGACGATCAAGAAGGCTGTGGAAGGCGCGCGGGCACATATGGCCGGCGCCGGCACGCCGTACCACGAGGCGATTACCCGGCTGGCGGTGGACGACGCGGGCGACTCGCCGCGCGGCGAGCGGGCGCATCGCTGGCAGCCGCACACGGTCGGCGAGCTGTTCGACATGGAGTTCCCGCCGCTCGAATGGCTGCTCGACGGCTGGATTGCGGCGGAGAAGTACCACCTGCTGACGGGGGAAAGCGGCCTGGGGAAGTCGATGTTCATCCTGGCGTGGCTGCTGGCGGCCGCTGCCGGCCGGCGGTTCCTTGGCATCGAGACGCGGCCGGTGCGCGCCATCGTCGTGGATGAGGAGAACGGCCAGCGCGAGACGAACCGCCGGCTGCGGGCGCTGTGCGCCGGCCTCGGCATCGACCCGCACGGGCTACCGATCTACGTCCTCAACAGCGAGGGCATCCGGCTCGGCAACGCGCAGGACGTGCTCGACCTGACCGCCTTCATCCGAGATGTGGGCGCCAACCTCGTGATGACGGACTCCCTCTCCCGCGTCTTCGACGGGAACGAGAACGCGGCGCAGGACGTGACGGCGTTCCACCACGTCATCAGCCGCACACGCAAGGCGACGGGCTGCGCCTGGCTGATGATCCACCACCTCAACAAAGGCGGCTCCGAGCGCAGTGCCGGCGACCGCATCCGGGGCAGCTCGGACCTGAAAGCCTACGCCGACATCCATATCCAACTCCGGCGTGAGGGCCGCGAGGGCGACCCAGACAAGGTAATCCGGGTCCAGCAGGAGAAGCAGCGCGTGGGCCGCGAGGCGGAACCGCTCTTCTACCGGCTGGCAGATGGCATCGGCGACGGCGCAATCATCCTCTCGCGGGTGAGCGACGCCGCGCTCGCGGACCGGCGGGCGCCGTTCGGCCTGCCGGAGCGCGCACTCCAGCTCGCGCGCCTGCTGTGGGACCGGTTCGGGGCAGGCGGCGCCACCTATGCGGAATGGCGGCGCGCGGCCGCCGAGGCGGGTATCGCGGCCGCGGAATCGACCTTCAGCAGCAACCTGAGGCGCATGGCCGATGCCGGCGCCGCCCGGCAGTCCGGCGGCCGCTGGTACGCGGACCCGGCGCTCGATGCGCTGTCGTTCATCGTCGAGCCGGAAGGGTAGCACCGCGCTCCATCCCGCTCCATGGAGTGCTCCATGCAGGACTGCGCTCCACTCCATCCATCCCTTTAGGGATGGAGTGGAGCAGCGCAGCGGTGGAGCGGCCGCGCCGGGAGTGGCGACCGTGGACGATCTCGACTTCGTGGTAGAGGCACGGCCGGGTCGAATCCGGCCTGCCGGAATGGGCCGGATACCGGAGCCGCTGGCCGTTGACCCGGACGCCGCACGCCGGGAACGGGCGGACCGCGCCGCGCTCGAATCCGTCTGCAACACGTTCCCGGAGCGGCCCTGTCGGACCTATCTTGAGTTCCGCGCCTGGGTCATGGACGTGGGATTACGGGACTGCCTGCGCGACCTGGCCGATCAGGCGCGGACGGAAGCGGAGAGGGAGTCAGCGGAAAGGACATGGGGTATGAGCGAAGAAACGGCGACCCTCGTGGCGGACCTGCTGCGCCGCATGGACAATGCGGAGCGGAAATGGACCGAACTGGACGCGGCCGGCGACCGCGCGGCCGCCGCCAAGTACCTGCGCATGTGGTATCTGCGCGGCTTCCAGGCCGACTACCTGAAGCGGCGGCCGGCCGACGCCGAGTGCGTCTCGTGCAAGTTCGGCAACGACTGGCCGAAAGATGGCACGGTTGGGCCGCCCTGGTACTGCCTCGACCACGCCACCCCGGCCCTCGACGTTCACGCCACCCGGCTGGCGCGGCAGTTCTACGAGGATGACCCGGAGGCGGACAGCCGGCTGATCGACGCCTCTCCCGCCTCGGCTGAGCCGGCGCCGGCGGCCCCGGTACGCGCCCCCGACTTGGAGCCCGCCCCCGAGCAAGCGGCAGACCTCGTGCGGCTGGCGGGCCGGCTCCATGCGGACGGCTTGACGGTGGCACCGGTGCTGCTGACCCTTGATGAGCCGCCGATTGACTACGAAGCGGCGCCGGACACGCCGGGCGCCGCCTGCCCGATCACGCCGCCCTGGATGCGGCCCATCGCCGGCGGGGGGAACGACACCATGCCGCCGACGCCGGATATGGAGCGCGCCGGCTACCGGAGCTGCGTCGCGTGTGGGAAGCTCACGATCCATCGCGATGTCTGCCTGCGCTGCGACCCGTCGCAGATCCCACCCGTGGCCCCGTCGCTGCCGAGCGGCGTGCGACTGAAGC
This sequence comes from Dehalococcoidia bacterium, assembly GCA_042408665.1. Lineage (GTDB taxonomy): Bacteria > Chloroflexota > Dehalococcoidia > CAUJGQ01 > CAUJGQ01 > CAUJGQ01. The sequence goes on along the minus strand of JBHOQW010000181.1, from coordinate 14,883 downwards.
GATCCGCCCCAGCCGACCAGAAGGCCGCGTAGGCGCGTCAGGAAGGCCGGGAGCCGCCCTCGCCGCCCTGACCCATACTCCACATCACCCCGACCAACAAGGCCCCGGAAATCGCCCGCTCTCCCGGCGCTGTTTGCCGGGACAGTATGCGGCCGGCGTACTGCTATCCCTGATACTTGCGCCGGAGCGAGCCGGTCCTTGTGCATGGCCGTAGGCTCCGGGGTGCGTCGCATGGGGTACGACATCGGCGGGATGCACGGCATCGGGTCGGAACGAGCTGGGCTAGGCCCGCAGCAGCGGACGCACGCCGCCGACGGCGCGGCGTGTGAGCCGCCCGGCGGGCAGCGGACGGTCAACGGTGTGACGCTCCGGCCCTCGCTCGCCGCCTTCGCCGTCCACATGGAGCGGATGCTCCGTCTCAACGACCACCGCGGCGACTGGCGCGCGCTGCCGGCCGAGTTCTTCCTCCGCCGGCTGCCCATCGAGGTCGGGGAGCTTGAGCTACAGGTGCGCCACGGCGGCCCCGACGTGCTGGACAAGGCCGTTGACGTGGCGAACTACGTCATGTTCATCGCCGGCATCATGGGCGAGCTGCCGCCGGACCCGCCACGGCGCCCGGCCGCCACCCAAGCGGTGGGCCTGCCCGAGCCGGAGCCGGACAAGGTGCGGTACATCACGCGCCGTCGCCGGCCCCGCATCGTCGCCGAGCCGGACGAGGCGGCGGGGTCGCCGTGCGCCGGGGGTGAGGATGACGTGCGGTACACCATCACGCCGGCGGGGTTGGCCTACCTGGGGCGGGTGGAGCGCGAGGGGATCGCATGAGCCACCGGCAGTGGAAGGCGCGCGAGCGGGCGACGGCCCGCGCGCTCGGGACCGCGCGCATCCCGAACAGCGGCAGGGGGCAGCCGGACATGGTGGCCGGCGGCTTCGCCGTGGAGCACAAGAGCCGCGAGGCGCTGCCGAAGTGGCTGACCGGCGCGGTCGAGCAGGTGCGGCGCAACGCCGGCGAGGGGCAATCGCCGCTCGTGATCGTGTCCATGCATCGGCCGGGACGGCGGCCGCTCCGGCTCGCGGTGATGGAGCTGGACGAGTGGATCGCCAACTTCGGCCGGCCGGGTGAGGAAGGGGGCGGCCCATGACGCGCGGCCCCATGATGGCACGACAGATCGAGCGGCTGTTGCGGCTCCGCGTGAAGCCCTTGCCGGGGGAACGGGACTGGCGGCGCGTGCCGGTCTACCGTCCCACGGAGGCGCTGCGCTGCCCGCGCTGCCGGGGCCGCTGCGAGTACCGGCGGATGACGGACATCACCACGATTGACAACGTGCCGGGCGTCTACGAGTGGGCGTGCATCAACTGCGACTGGACAGGCGAGGAATTCCGCTTGCCACCCAGAGAGGGCGAGCGGCGGCAGCCGTCCTTGCCGGACGGCACACAGCTCCCGCTCTTCGACATCGACAGGCAGGTGTAGCGATGAAGGTCTACCTTGCCGCCCGCTACTCCCGCCATCCCGAGATGCGCCAGATCGCGGCGGACCTTCGGCGGCTCGGGCACGAGGTGACGGCCCGCTGGATTCACGGGCATCACGAGTACGACCCCGCCGAGGCCGAACGGGCGGAGGCGGCCGGCATCCTCTCGCCGGTGGAGATCGCCACGGATGACATCACGGACCTGCTCGCCGCCGACGCGGTGATCTCCTTCACGGAGCACCCGAACGCGCACGGCCGTAACCGGGGTGGGCGGCATGTGGAGTTCGGGATCGCGCTGGCGACCGGTAAGCGACTGATGATCGTCGGGCCATGCGAGAACGTCTTTCACCACCTGCCGGCCGTCGAGTGGTATCCGACGTGGCGGGACGCCTATCTCGTACTCCGGGCCCAGCGCGACCTTGGCGCTGGCGCCGGGCGCGAAGGGGAAGGGCAGGCGTCATATGACCGATGACTTCAGGGCCTACTGCCAGCACGACCCGGCCCACCGACTCCAGCGGGTCGAAGGCTGGGTCGGCGCCGGACTGCCGGTGGTCCACCGGCCGGGGCCGTTATGCGTCGAGGGCCTCTGTCCCGGCCCGACCGAAGTCGTGGCCGCCCTGGCGTGCGGGCATCAGGTGCGTATCGTGACGACGGCCCGGCGCTACTACCTGATCGCGGCGGAGAGGGGCATCCGATGAAGCCGTACTTCCACGACGCCGATGCCGGCATCACCATCTACCACGCCGACTGCCGGGACGTGCTGCCCGAGCTGGCACACAGCGCCGCCGCGCTCATCCTTACCGACCCGCCGTACGGCATCAGCGTGGTAGGCGGCGACATCTACCGGCCGGGCGGCAGCCGGCTGCGGCAGGAGTTCTTCGCCGGCGATGACGACACGGCGACCATGAACGCACTCGTGGCCGAGGCGTGCCGGATGACCCTGCCGCTCATGCGGCCGGACGGCGCCGCCTACTGGTGGTGCGGGCATCGACAGTTCGGCATGATCGAGTCCATCCTCGCCGCCACCGGCCGCAAGACGGGCTTCCTCGTGTGGCGCAAGACGAACGCGCCGCCGTCCGTCCGCAAGGCGAGCTGGCGCTATGTGTCCGAGCTGTGCGTATGGGTCGGCAAGCCGAAGCATTTCCTCGGGCAAGCGGAGATGCGGAACGTGATCGACGTGCCGATCATGGCGAACGGCGCGCCCGGCAAGACGGCGCACCCGACGCAGAAGCCCCTTGACCTGTTCAAGCGCATCATCCTCGCCGCCACCGACCCCGGCGACCTCGTGATCGACCCGTTTCTCGGCTCCGGCACCACGGCGCGGGCATGTACCGACCTCGGGCGGCGCTGCATCGGCATCGAGCGCGAGGAGGGGTACTGCGAGATCGCGGCCGGCCGCCTGATGCAACGGGCGTTCCCGCTCGCCGCGTAAGGCCAGCGGACGTGGCGCCGGCGCCCTCTCGTATGCTCGAAGCATGGACACACGCGAGCGGCCGAAGCGCAACAAGGGCGGCCGGCCCCGGATCGACGGCACGCCGGCGCAAGACCCGGACGCACCGGACTACGCGCCGCCGGCATCGAAGACGACGAAGCGGCTGACGCCGCGGCCGAAGCCGCCGATCATGCGCGGGCCGCGCAACCCGAAGTCCCGGTTCGCGGACGACGTGCAGCGCCACATCATCGAGATGGTGCGCAAGGGGAACCATCCCGAGACGGCGGCCGCGAGCGCGGGCATCAGCCGCACCACGCTGAACGAGTGGCTGCGCAAGGGCGTCGCCGGCGACGAAGTGTACGCCGCCTTCGCGGCGGCCGTGCGCGAGGCCGAATCCGAGTCGGAGGCTGCCGCCGTCCGCACGCTGCGCAGCGCCGGCACGTGGAAGGCGCAGGCGTGGTTCCTGGAACGGCGCTTCCCGCAACGCTGGATGAAGCGCGAGGGGCGCGAGATCACCGGCCCCGAGGGCGGCCCGCTCGAACTGCGGCAGGCGATGGCAGACGACGATGAGTACCGGCGTGGCGTTCTTGCAGCGGCTATCGAGAGCGGACTTGTCACGGGAGCTGTGGCGGACGTGCTTCGAGCCGCGTTTGACCCCGTTCATCCAACAGATGCCGACCCCGAGGCAGGCGCTCTTCCTCAGTCCCCTGCTGAACGCGAAGCGTAAAGCCCTCTACGGTGGGTCGGCCGGTGGCGGCAAGTCCAGTGCGCTCCTGATGGGCGCGCTTCAGTACGTCGATCAGCCGGAGTACGCCGCCCTCATCCTGCGCCGGACCTACGCCGACCTGGCGCTGCCGGGTGCCCTCATGGACCGGGCGAACGAGTGGCTGCGCCCCACGGACGCCCATTGGAGCGAGGTCGATAAGACCTGGACGTTCCCGAGCGGCGCCACGCTCACCTTCGGCTACCTTCAGCACGCGACGGATATGTACCGCTATCAGTCGGCGGAGTTCCATTACATCGCCTTCGACGAACTGACGCAGTTCGAGGAACGCCAGTACCGCTACATGTTCTCCCGGCTGCGGCGCGCTCAGCACTCCCGCATTCCGATACGGATGCGGGCGGCGAGCAACCCCGGCGGGCTGGGCCACGAGTGGGTGAAGCGCCGGTTCATCGATACGGACCACCCGCACCGCGCCTACGTGCCGGCGAAGCTCGAAGACAACCCGCACGTGGACCGGGACGAATACGTCGCCGCGCTGGCCGAGCTGGACCCGGTGACGCGGGCGCAGCTCCTCTCCGGCTCGTGGGACGCGAAGGAGCCGGGCCGCTACTTCCAGCGCCACTGGTTCGAGATCGTCGGCGAAGCGCCGGCCGGCATCCGCCGCGTCCGCTACTGGGACTTGGCGGCCACCGAGCCGGACCACCGCAACCCGGATCCGGACTGGACGCGCGGCTGTCTGATGGGGGAGCGCAACGGTGTCTACTTCATCCTGGACATGCGCGGCATCCGGGCGCGGCCGCGCGCCGTCGAGGAGCTGGTCAAGCAGACGGCTGCCCTGGACGGCAGGGGCGTGCCGGTCTGGATCGAGCGCGAGCCGGGCGCCTCGGGCAAGGGGACCGTGGAGCACTACCGGGATAACGTGCTGCGCGGCTACATGGTCGAGGGCGACTCGGTGGGCACGAACAAGCTCACACGGGCGCTGCCGCTGTCCAGCAGCGCCGAAGCCCGCAACGTCAAGCTGGTACGCGGCCCCTGGAACGCCGACTTCCTGGATGAGATCGAGTCCTTCCCGGACGGGCCGCACGATGACCAGGTTGACGCGGCCGCCGGCGCCCGCAACGCGCTCGCCGCCGCACGGGACCGGATCATCGTCACGGGATAAAGCCCCCCGGCGCCTGGCGCGGCAAGCTTGTCTGACAATGGGGGCGGAGGGCTGGGCAATGGTCAGCGCGTTCATCGAGCCGGCGGTCGCGTACAGCGACGATTACACGCTCCGACTCGCGGGCAAGGCCGGCGACAAGATCGGTATCTACCACCACGCCATCGACGATCTGGGCCAAGCGGCCGAGGCCGCACGCCGGGGCGTCGTGCCGGAGAAGACGCGGCCCATCCTCAACGAAGCGATCCGCTCCCTCTCCGGTCGGTCCGCTGCGTACCGCAAGTACCGGGAGTATTACGCCGGCAAGCACGCCCTCAACTTCGCCACCGACAAGTTCCGCAACGCCTTCGGCGCGATGTTCCAGGCGTTCGCGGACAACCTCTGCCCGGCGGTGGTGGACGCCGTGACCGACCGGCTCCAGCTCCAGGAGTTCACCATCGAGGCGGCCGGCGACGGTGAGCTGGACGAGGCCGCCCGCGCTGCTGGAGCGCGTCCGTCAGATATGGGACGCGAACCGCATGGACGCGCGCGCCGGCGAGGTCCATCAGGAAGCCGTCACGGCCGGCGATGCCTACGTGCTCGTCTGGCCGGGCGAGGGCGGTCCCGCGCTCCACCCGCAGGCGGCGGACGTGATGCACGTCAAGCATGACGAGGATGAGCCGCATCGGATCGTGTGGGCCGTCAAGCTGTGGCGCCGGCCGGACAGCTTCATCCGCGCGAACGTCTACTTCCCGGACCGGCTGGAGAAGTTCATCACCGGCCGCGCGATGTCGGCGCTCCCCGGCTCGTACCGCTCGTTCTTCCCGTATGCGGATGAGGGCGAGCCGTGGCCGCTCGCCAACCCGCTCGGCGAAGTCCCCATCGTCCACTTCGCCAACAACGCCCGGCTCGGGGACGTGGGCAAGAGCGAGCTGGTGGACACGATTCCGCTGCAAGACGCGCTGAACAAGGCCGTGGCCGACATGCTCGTCGCGATGGAGTTCCACGCCTTCCTTCAGCGGTGGGCGACCGGCGTGCAGGTCCAGTATGACGAGAGCGGCAAGCCCGTCGTGCCCTTCGAAGCCGGCTCGGACCGCATCTGGGTGACGCCGGCGGCCGATGCGAAGTTCGGCCAGTTCGATCCGGCCGGCTTGCAGCAGTTCATCGCCGTGCAAGAGAGCTTCCGGGCGGAAGTGGCGCGTGTGTCCGGCACGCCGCTCCATTACCTGCTGCTGCAAACGGGCGACTTCCCCAGCGGCGAGGCGATGCGGACGGCGGAAAGCCGGTTCCTGTCCAAGATCCGCAAGCGGCTCACCGCGTTCGGCAACCGCTGGGAAGATGTCATGCGCCTGGCGCTGAAGGCGGATGGCCGCGCAGACGTGCGACTGAACGCCCGCTGGACGGACCCCGCCCCGGTGAGCGAGAAGGAACGCCTCGAAGCCCTCGAAGCGAAGAAGCGGCTTGGCATCCCGGACGAACAGCTTTGGAGCGAGATGGGCTACGGGCAGGCCGACATCGAGCGCATGGCCGCCATGCGCGATGCTGCCGGCGCGGCGGCCTCGTTCCTGGACAAGCTGAACGCGGGGCCGTAGCCGATGGCAGGGCCGGACATCCTCGAAATCCTGGACGGCTTCAGGGCCGCTGTGCTCCGGCGCGACATGGCGGCCCTGACCCGCATCATGGCCGGCTACGCGGAAGTGCGGGCCGGCATTCGCCGCGAGCTGGCCGCCCTCGAGGCGGAGATCGTGGAGGATGAGCCTACCCCATCGCAGCTCCACCGCTCGAAGCGGCTGCGTGACCTGCTCGATCAGCTCGGCGCCCGCATGGCCGACCTGGGGCAGCGCAACGCCGGCGTGACGGCGCTTGCGCGGGCGGGTATGGCAAGTATGGGCGCGACGCACACGGCCGCCACGCTCGCCGCCCTGGATGTCAACTTCAACGTCCTTCCGCACGGCGCGCTTGACAACCTGATCGCCGCGCTCGGGGAGAAGTCGCCACTGACAGACCTGTTCACGGAGCTGGGCGGGGACGCCGTGACGCAGGCGCGCGAGGCGATCATCGCGAGCGTTGGCCTCGGGCGCCACCCGCGCGTGATCGCAGACGCGCTTCGCGACGTGCTGGCCGGCAACATGGTTCGCGCCACCACCATCGCCCGCTCGGAGTCGCTGCGCGCCTACCGCGAGGCGACCAAACAGACCTACCAGGAGAACCGGCGTGTGGTGAAGGGCTGGCAGTGGCTCAGCGCCGCCACCACGCGCACGTGCCCGTTCTGTTGGGCGCGCCACGGCTCGGAGCACGACGTAAACGAGAGCATGGCGACGCATCCCCGCTGCCGTTGCACGATGGTGCCCATCACCGACGGCCGGCGCAAGCTGGTCGAGGACGGCGAATCCCTGTTCCGCGCGCTGCCCGAGGCCGACCAGTTCGCTGTGCTGGGGCCGCGCAAGTTTGAGCTGTTCCAGTCCGGTCAGATACGGCTTGTGGACCTGATCGGCGAGCGGCGCGATCACCGCTGGGGGCCGGTCGGGTACGAGCGCGGCATCCGCGATGCGCTGGAAGCGGCCCGGCTGCGCCGCGAGCGGGAGCCGGAGCGCCCGCCTGAACCGAAGCCGGCACCCCGACCCCGCAAGCCCAAGACGGCCGCGCCGGCGCCGAAGCCCAAGCCGCCCGGCGCCTTCCCGGCCGCTGGCTTCAAGACGGTGAAGGAAGCGGAGGCGTGGGCGACGGTGAAGTACCCGCATGTGCGGTTCGACTTCAAGGGCGCTCACCCGGACGCGATCAACCCCACGCTGCGCCAGCTCGACAAGCTGATGCAGGAATACCCGCACGTGGCGGAGCGGCTGCGCTACGTTGGCACGTACCGGGGCGAGGGCGCGCCACGGAACCGCTGGAACGGCAACGTCTACGCGCATGCCACCTTCAGCGGCGAGCGCATCGGCCTCAACCCCAAGTGGTACGGCAAGCCGAACGCCTTCCGGGAGAGCGTCGCCCGGTCCGCCACGAACAAGTACGCCGACGGGTCCACGTGGCATCCTGACGGCATGACGCAGATCGAGAGCGTAGTCACGCACGAGTTCGGCCACCTGCTCGATGGCTGGCTGCGGACGCGGACGAAAGAGGCGTTCGATCCCATCGTGCGCGCCTCCGGGTTCGGCCTGGTCAGCAGCACGCATGAGAAGTTCAAGTTCCACAACAAGGCCGATAGCAGGCTGAGCCGCTACGCCACGACGAACCGCGATGAGGCGTTCGCGGAAGGCTTCGGCGCGCTCTACCACGGCACGAGGGACGTTCAGAGGTACAAGTACGTCAAGGCGCTGCGCAAGTGGGTGGAGCTGACCCGGCCGGAACGGCTGACACCGGACGGCGCCTGGATGTTCCAGTTCGACGCGCCGCAAGAGCAGCGGGCCGCCGCGTGGGAGCGGCTGCGCGTCATCGCCAAGCGGCTCGGCATACCGGAGGACGCGATATGACCACGGGGCCGGAACCGATCTGCGTGACCTGCAAGCACTGGCATCAGGACAACACGGAGGCTATGACCTGCGACGCCTTCCCCAACGGCATCCCTATGCCGATCATCTTGAACGCCGCCGACCATCGGAAGCCGTATCCGGGTGATCATGGCATCCGTTATGAGCCGCTGCCAGGAAAGAAACCCGCCACTGAGTAGTCAAGTCGCCGCTCCATCCACTCCATGTAGTCCTGCATGGAGCGCGCTCCTCCACTCCATCCATCCCCTAAGGCGCGTGATGTGAGTTGAAGTACCGCGACCTCCATGGCAAGGGAGGAGTGCTCAGCTACTCCCACCATGGAGATCGCGTCCCGATGGTGCCGCTTGGCGACTTGTTTGTCCACGTGTACGTGCTCATCGATGATGCCGTGGCTGCGGGGGTGGTGCCGGTGCCACGCCGCCCGGCCCCGCCCCGGCCTGCTCGGATGCCGAGGTGCTTACCATCGCCCTGGTGCGCCACCTGCTGGCCCGTCCCAGCGAGCGGGCATTCTTGGATGAGGTCCGGCGCGAGTGGGCGGCCTACTTCCCCACGCTGCCGGCTCAGAGTGAGTTCAACCGGCGGGTGCGCTGGCTGTGGGGCGCGTTCGAGATCCTGCGCTGCCACCTGCTCACCCAAGTGCTGGAGGACATTTGGCAACAACTCGACACCACCGCCCTGCCGGTCAAGCATCCCAGTCGCGTACGCGGCCCGGATGCCTGGCACGGACCGGACGGCCTGCATGCCGGCTTCGGCTGGGATGCCGCCCACCACGAGTGGTTCTATGGCTTTCGGCTCGGCCTGCGCACGGACCTGGGCCGCCGGTTGGTGCGCGGCTGGGCACTGGTCCCCGCTGCGGTGGATGAACGGGCCGTGGCGGACGACCTGCTCGCCGGCACGGCGCCACCGGCCGGGCTGCTGCTGGACCAGGGCTTCCGCAGTCGGCCATGGGCGGCCGCGCACCGCGAGCGTGGCACGCACGTCGTCTATACCCCCAGCCACACCGAGCGACGCATCCTGCCGGCCGCGGTCCGTCGCCCAGTGGCGCGGCTGCGCAATCGCATCGAGACGACCGTCGGCGAGCTTACCGACCCCGACCGGCTGCGGCTGGCCCGGCATGGAGCCAAGACCGTCTGGGGGCTGCTCACCCGCACGGCCGCCACTATCCTGGCCCATACGATCCGGCTCCTGGAGCTGGTCTGAATCAACCCACATTACGCGCCTAAGGGATGGAGTGGAGGAGCGGAACCGCCCGCTGCCGACATGCCGGCCGGGGGTCGCTGCCCGCGCCGGTACAATCCCCTTGCGCGGCCTACTACGACGTTTGCGCTCGCGTCGGATTCGTGGTAGCCTGCTCCTACCAGGACATAAGCGAGTGGGTGATGACACAGGAACTGAAGCCCGACCCGCCGGAATCAGGGCCACCGGGGACGTACACCGTCCGGCTGACAGGCATCGAGGGCGCCGTCGCCGTGTTCGAGATGGTGGGCGGCCAGTGGGCCGGCCGGCGCCTCGAAATGCGGCTTGCGGGGGCGCCCGAGCCGGCTGGGGCGGACGCTGCCGAAGCCGTTGGCGAGAGCACCAGACCGGCGCCGGACATCGAGGGCCGGGTCTACGTGGGCGCCGGGGGGTTCGTTCTCATCGGAAAGAGTACTGGACCGGCCCCCGATATTGAAGGGGCGGCCCGGCAGCTCGCCGCGCGGCGTCGGCGGCTGTCCCTGGTCTGCGAGGAATGCGGCATCGCCTTCACCGGGCGGTCCGGTCAGCGGTACTGCGGTCAGCGTTGCCGGCAGCGGGCAGCCTACCACCGCAACAAGGGGGCGAAGTGAACGCACTGATCTACGTCCGTGTGTCGAGCGGCCCGCAAGAGGAAGGGACAAGCCTCGAAACGCAAGAGGCTGCCTGTCGGGAGTATGCCGCGAGCAAGGGCTACACCGTGGTCGGCGTCTACCGCGAAGTTCATACGGGGACCGAGCTATGGGAGCGGCCACAACTCACGGTGCTCCGCGATGCCGTCCGGCGCCGGCAGGCGGACGCCGTGATCATCTACGCAATTGATCGCCTGAGCCGCGATCCGGTCCACCTCGGGGTGATCATCTCCGAGGCCGAACACGCCGGCGTGATGGTCGAATTCGTAACCGAGCCGCTGGACAACTCGCCCGAAGGGCAGTTGATCCGGTTCGTACGCGGCTACGCCGCCAAGGTGGAGCACGAGAAGATTCGGGAACGGGCAATCCGAGAGCGCCGGGCGCGCATCCTCTCCGGGCGGCCGTTGCCGGGCAAGCGGCCACCGTACGGCTACCTGTGGGTGGACGAGGCAAAGACCCGGCTTGAGCCGGACCCCACCACGGCGCCCATCGCGCGGCGGATGTTCTCGGCGCTGGCAAACGGCGCGACCCTGCTCGGCGTCGCCACGCAGTTGACGAAGGCCGGCATCCCCACGGCCACCGGTAAGGCAGTGTGGGATTACGTCAGCGTCCGGGACATCGTGACCAATCCGGTGTACATCGGGCTGTGGGTCGCGCACCGGCATCGAATGGTCCGGTCGAAGCGCGGCACGAAGACGACGGTGCGCCGCCCGGTCGGCGAGGGCGGGCCGCGCCCCCTCGCTGAAGTTGCGTCGCTGCGCGAGTGGGACGGGTCGCCCGTCATCCTGCCCGACATCGCGCCCGCCCTCGTCTCCCCGGAGCTGTTCGCCACGGTCCAGGCGCGGCTGACGGAGACGGGGCAGGCGATGCGGAGCGTGCGGCGCGACGCGAAGGACCGGGAAGAACTGCTGTTGCGCGGCGGCATCGGCCGGTGTGGGTACTGCGGCGGCGCGCTGGTGCGCCACAACCCCAGCGGCGTGAATCGAGGCAAAGCGGTGCGCTACCGCTGTGACAACCGCAAGAACCCGAACTGCCGGCAGCCGACGATAGTTGCCGCCGAGCTTGACGCGGCCGTGTGGGCGCGGGTGAGCGCCTTCCTGCGCAGCCCCGGCGTGCGGCTCGAAGAACTGCGCCGCCAGCACGAGGAATCGCCCGCTGAAGCCGACCTGGCGGCCGTCAACCGGCGACTGAAGGACATTGCCCGCCAGCGCGATAACCTGCTCGCCCGCATCGCTGGCGAGGATGACGCGGACATCGCCGCGCTCTACCGGGAGAAGCTGGGCATGTTGGTCGAGCAGCACCGCCAACTTGAGCGGGAGCGTGCCGAGCTGACCGCCAGCCGCGACGCCGCTGCGGCCGCACTGTCCAGCTTCGGCCGCCTGGTCGCGTGGCTGCTCGGGCAGGCGCCGACTGATGAGGAAGACGATTACGACACCAAGCGGGAAAAGCTGTTGCGGCTCGGCGTGCGGGTGAAGCTGTACCGCAAGGACGAGCCGGAACGCTGGACGATCACCGCGGCTGTGCCGCTTGAGCTGATTGACGCAGCGGTTGACTCGCCGCCTGCCACGAGCATGGCTGAGGTCCGGTGGGTGGATATCAAAGCTTCTTCGGGATGAGGCCGTAGGGGTTGGGTCGGCGCATCTCCAGCCGCTCTTCCACCCACAGCTCGAACGACTCCTCCGTCCAGCCCTCCACCACCGTGAGCAGACGGTCGCCGCTGCCGGCCCTCACCCCCACCCCCTCTCCCGCCGGCGGGAGAGGGGTGCCCGACGGGTGGAATGAGGGCACGACGGCCACTAGCTCGTCTGGCGTGAGCTGGTAGCGGCTGGCCACGCGCCACAGGCGGCCGGGGTCGTCGCCGCGCCACCAGGCGAACAGGCCCTGCACGTCCGGGGCCGTCACCCGCACCCGCCCGGCCGCGGCGTCCCACGTGACTTTATAGGCGGCGTCGCCCAGCACGGCGGCGTCGATCTCCGTCTCGAAGTCCAACAGGTCGAGGGCGTTGTCCTCCCACACGCGGCGCAGCGCCGCCTCGGTGCGCGCGGCCAGCGCCCGTCCCTCGGCCGGGTCCATGTCGGGCGGTGGGTCCACGGCGAAGTCCATGCCGCTCATCAGATAGCTGGTGACTTTCTCAACCAGCACGCGGGCGTAGTTGAACGTGAGCTGGCGTTCTCGCCGCCGGGGCGGGGCGCTCCACTGGCGGCCCTGGTAGAAGTCCAGGTACTCGCGGTAGCGGCGCAGGCGGTCGGCGTCCAGGCGCGCGATGAGCCGGGGTAGGGGCAGCGCGTCCACGGGTATCCCTCCGGAAATGAACATTCGTTCTGTTTTCCGGAGGGTAGGCGCAGGCGAGGCCACCGTCAACGCGCCGCGGTCACGCCTGCGCCTGGGATCAGTTACCGGCCGGCTGGGCCTGTGGCTGTGGTTGCGGTTGCTGGGCCGGCGCCGGGTTGGGGATGCCGGCGGTGATGGCGCCGGGCACCACCTGCATCAGCTCGGCCACCGTCCAGCGGCGCGGCCGGCTGATGGAGCGGATCACATGCCGCGGGCTGTAGCGCGAGGCCTGCCAGCCGCTGGTGCCGATCACCTGCCCAGAGATGTTGGCCGCCGCCTCCGTGCACAGAAACACCACTGTCGGCGCGTTATTGAGTGGGTCGCGCGGGCCACCCTCGGCCTCGCTCGCGGCCGGCACGGCGGCCAGCGGCACGTCGGCCCGCCCGGCGAGCTGGCCACCGCCCACGATCCCGGCCGCGGCCCGCCGCTCGCGCGCCTGTGTCGGCACGGTGGCGGTCATGCGCGTGGCGCCGCCGGGGTAGATGGCGTTCACGTTGATGCCGTAGGGGCCCAGCTCCCGTGCCAGCGCGCGGGCGAAGCCGACCATCCCCTCCTTGGCGGCGGAGTAGTTGGCCTGGCCGGAGTTGCCCAGGCCGGAGCCGGAGGAGAAGAGCAGGATGCGGCCCCAGCGTTGGGCCATCATCGGCTCCACCGCGTGGCGCACGGTGTTGAAGGCGCCCTTGAGGTGCACGGCCAGCACCGCGTCCCACTCCTCGGGCGTCATGTTGAACACCATGCGGTCGCGCAGGATGCCGGCCACGTGGCAGAGGATGTCCAGCCGGCCGAAGTGCTCCAGCGCGGTCTGCACCATGCGCCGCGCACCCTCGAAATCCGCCACCGAATCCGTGTTGGCCACGGCGCGGCCGCCGGCCGCCACGATCTCGCTCACTACCTGCATGGCCGGCCCCTCATCGTGGCCGGTGCCGTCCACGTTCACGCCGGCGTCGTTCACCACCACGGCGGCGCCCTCCTCGGCCAGGAGCAGGGCCACCCCGCGGCCGATGCCGCGCCCGCCACCCGTTACCAGTGCCACACGTCCCTGCAAGCGGTTGCCCATGGTCCACCTCCTCGCGTACGAGGTGCCTTCCTGAGGGGCGTCACGCCGAGGCCGGCGCCGGGTGCTGTAGGCCGAAGCCCAGGGCGCGCGGCCCCAGCACCTCCAGCTCCTCCAGCGTGAATCGCCGTCCCCAGGTGTGGATGCTGCGCTCGATGGCCGGGTTGCTGTACAGGTAGACATCGCCGCCGCGCGCGCCCAGCACCTGGCCGTTGATGTCGGCGGCGGCGTCGGTGCAGAGGAACACGATCAGCGGCGCCACGCAGGCCGGGTCCCACGGCCCGACCTCGTCCTGCCACCACTGCACGGCCGGCGGCGGCGGCAGGCCGGCCACCTCCTCCGGGTCCTGCGCGCCCCGCGTGCGCTGGTAGGCGTCGGCCGAGGCGGCGAACAGGCGGGTGTCGGCTTGGACGCTCACTGCGTTGCAGGTGACGCCGTAGCGGCCCATATCGCGCGCCACGGTGCGCATGAACCCGACGATGCCCTCGGAGGCGGCGGCCAGCGCCGAGCGGCCGGCGGCGCCCAGGCCGGCGTCCGAGGTGAGCATGACGATGCGGCCGCCGCGCTGCTGGCGGAAGACGATGGTGGCGAACTTGGTGGGCAGGAAGTAGCCGCGTAGCATCCGCCCCACGGCGATGTCCCAGTCCGCTTCCGAGAGGGTCCAGATGGGGCGGTCGCGGCGCACGCCGGTGGCCAGCACCAGGGCGTCCAGCCGCCCGAACTGGTCCAGCGCCGCGCGTACGATCGCCTCCGCGCCAGCCTCGTCGGCGGCGTCGCCGGTGGTGACGGTGCACCGGCCGCCGGCGGCCGCGATCTCCTCCGAAACGCGCTGGGCCGGTTCCGGTGAGCGGCCGGTGCCGTCGACGTCGCAGCCCAGGTCGTTGATCACCACCGCCGCTCCCTCGGCGGCGCAGAGGTGGGCGACGGCCCGGCCGATGCCGCGTCCGGCGCCGGTCACGGCAACCACTTTTCCGTCTAAGCTGCCCATGCCGTACCTCCCGTGGAGGGATGACTCGAGTCGGCCGTTGCGGGCGCACGATACGGCGGTCCCGCGCCTGCGTCAAGCGCGGTCCAGTGGGCCCATGCCCGTGTGCGGCCGGCCGGCTATCCTGCGGAGGATACCGGACGGTGGGGAGCCCCCGCGGCCAAGGAGGTGAACGGGTGCGCTTTGGGCTGGCGTACGACTTCCGCAACCCCGCGCGGTGGCGGATACCCTGGCCCGCGTTCTACGGCGCGGTGCTGGACCAGATCGCCTACGCGGAGCAGTTGGGCTTCGATTCGGTGTGGATCACGGAGCACCACTTCGTGGACGACGGCTACATGCCGGCACCGCTCACCATGGCGGCGGCGATCGCCGCGCGCACCACGCGCCTGCGCATCGGCAC
>JBHOQW010000176.1:0-42309 GCA_042408665.1 Dehalococcoidia bacterium | reverse complement strand
AGTCGGGTCCGCGAGCGCCGTGCGGCACCTGGGCGGCACGTCCAGCCGCACCGAACAGCCAGCCGGCAGCTCGTACTTGAGCACCTTGCCGTCCGCCGTCTGCCGCGGGTTGTCGGGCCGGTAGCAGTACAGCCCGTTGCTCCCGTCGGGCGGGCAGACGGGCAGCAGCAGGCCAGGGGTGCGGCACTGGCGTGGCAGGAAGTGACGGGCGCGAAGTTCCGCCTTGCCAAGCACGGAGCGGTATCCTCGCTCGCGTATCACGTCCAGGGACAGGCCACTCCCCTTGGTGAGCATATCGAGATGGTGTTGCAACAGTTCTGGTATCTCAACGGAGAAGGCGTCGGTCATCACGCCACCTCCCCGCCGAACAGGCTCAGTTGGCCGGCCACGGTCTTGCGCCAGCGCGCCAGGGGCAGCGCGACTTGGACGCCGTGGCCGCGGTCGATGGTGATGCCGCCCCGCCGGAAGGCCTGCACCGTCGCTCGCCATTCGGTGCCCGTTTCGTCAATCAGCAGCACACCCGTCGCCCCCATCGCCTCCAGCCGGTCCAGGTGCTCGCGGTCGATGCACCAGGCGGGGGGCTTGCGAAGCTGGTGGATACTGCTGTTCACGTGCTTCGTCAGCCAACCGTCCCTCAGTGCGCCCACGGCCTGACCACGCGCGTTGAAGAAGACTGCGCTATCATTGGACTGACGGCTGCTGCCAACAGCCGGCATTGCGTACCGCGCCCGCCCCGATGCCTGCCAAGCCCAGGGGCGGGCGCTCCCGTTCCTTCGGGTCATGCCACTCCAACCCCCTTCCTTTGCGCTTCTCGCTCTTTCGCCAGCCGTTCCACACTTGCTGGGTCGATGAGTCGGCCCAGTGGCGTCGATACGAAAGTGAGCTTGCCCGTTCGGCAATACACAGCGACCATTTGCGAGCTCACCGCAAGGCGCCTAGCTGCTTGTGTCGGTGATAGCCAGTGGGTAACCTCCATGCTTACCTCCTGTGTTTTTGGTCAACGAAAAAGGGCGTCGGGCGCTCGCAGGAATTCCTGCGAATGCCCGACGCCCCTGACTCCCGGTCTTAGGTACGTCGTTCGCAACCGAAGTGCTGGGACCGAAAGGCTCCCGACGGGGGCGCCCACCTGGGGCATCCCCGCCGCCAACACCGGGTTGCTAGCTCGGCTACTACTGGCGGCAGAACAGCCGCGCTTTGGCTTTTCGATTGTCAGTTGAACTATAGCAAGCAGCAAAACGCTTGACAAGCGTTTTGGGCTGCGGGCTGCTTTCCCTCCGCAAACCCGCCTACAGCCGCCACCTATCGGCGGGGCTTCCCGTCTCGTGGGCCTTCGCCAGGTCCGCCTCGGCGATGGCCGCATACCGCCGTACCATCTCCAGGGACGAATGCCCCAGCAGCCGCTGGAGCCCGAGCAGGTTCCCGCCGTTCCGCAGAAACTCGGTGGCGAAGGTGTGTCGCAGTCGGTGGGGATGCAGGTTCGCCACGCCTGCACGCCTTCCCAGGTTGGCGAAGAGCTTGACCAGCCGGTCGGGAGTCAAGGCCCGCCCTTCCCGCGTGAGGAACAACGGTTCGTCCGGCTTGGGCTGACGGCGCCCGGCCAGGTGCTTCCAGACCGCCCGACGCGCCATCTTGCCAAGGTAGACAACTCGGCCCTTCCCACCTTTGCCGCAGCGGACCAGCACCCTCCCCGTTGCCAGGTCCACGTCGCCTACGGTCAGAGCGCACAGCTCGCTCGCGCGCAGTCCGGCGTCCAGCAGCACCAGCACGATAGCTCTATCCCGCAGGGCTGTGTCGCGCCGCATGGCGAACGCCGCCCGTCCCTTGGTGCTGGCCGCGCGCGTGCTATCGCACGCCGTGAGGATGGCGGCCACCTCCTCGCGGCTCAGGGGCTCGATAACCGGCTGGGGCGCCTTCGGTGCGGGCACGGACGCCATCGGGTTGGGGCAGCGGTATTCCTCGGAAAGCCAGCGGTAGAAGCTGCGGAGGGCTGCCCAGCAGTTGTAGACGGTCTTGGCGGCAAGAGGGCGCCCGCGGCCGTTGGGCTCGGTCCGCAGATGGGCGAGAAACGCCCGCAGGTCCGATGGCCCCAGGGCGGCAGGGTCCGTCTTGCCCTGTGCCTGGCACCAGCGGGCGAAGTGGGCGAAGTCATTCTGGTACTCGGCAATGGTGTTGGGGGAACAGCCCTCGGCCTGCTTGGCCAGATAGAAACCGGTGAGGAGATGCGGAAGCTTCTCGGTCTCAGGTCCCATCATCCTTCCCCTTCATGGGGGCTTGGGTGTGGACCTGGAGCCGAAAAGCAAAGCCCTACGCAGAGCCTCTCGGTCTCTGGTAGGACTGCTGGCTCCCGGGGCAGGATTCGAACCTGCGACCAACCGGTTAACAGCCGGCCGCTCTACCGCTGAGCTACCCGGGAATGTTCCCCTTCACTATAGCAGCCGCCGCCCGTTCATGTCACCGGCCGCGTTTGGGCACGGGGTGACCGCCCCGAGCCTCGGTTGCCGGGCCTCGGCGTGCGGCGGTACACTACCATATAGAAAGACCGCCGCGGTGGCCGCGGCATGGCCGGCGTGCGGGCCGCAGGAGGGGTCGTTCCATGGCTGCCGAACACAGCACGGGTACCTGGACCGTCAAGGCGGGGCTCGCGCAGATGCTCAAGGGAGGCGTCATCATGGATGTCGTCACCCCCGAGCAGGCGCGCATCGCTGAGGAGGCCGGGGCGGTGGCGGTGATGGCGCTCGAACGAGTACCGGCCGATATCCGTGCCGCCGGCGGTGTAGCGCGCATGTCCGACCCCGAGGTCATCCTGCGCATCAAAGAGGCGGTAACCATTCCGGTGATGGCCAAGTGCCGCATCGGTCACTTCGTCGAGGCACAGGTGCTGGAGGCCATCGGTGTGGACTACATCGATGAGTCCGAGGTGCTCACGCCGGCCGACGACGCCCACCACATCGATAAGCACCCCTTCAAAGTGCCGTTCGTGTGCGGCTGCCGCAACCTGGGCGAGGCGCTGCGCCGGATCGCCGAGGGGGCGGCCATGATCCGTACCAAGGGCGAGGCCGGCACCGGCGATGTGGTAGAGGCCGTGCGCCATATGCGCCAGGTAATGGACGACATCCGTCGCCTGCAGAACATGCCGGACGACGAGCTGTACGCCGCGGCCAAAGAGCTGCAGGCGCCGCTGGAGCTGGTGCGCGAGGTGAAGCGGCTGGGCCGCCTGCCGGTGGTGATGTTCACCGCCGGCGGCATCGCCACCCCCGCCGACGCCGCGCTGATGATGCAGCTCGGCGCGGACGGCATCTTCGTGGGCTCGGGTATCTTCAAGTCCGAAAACCCGGAGAAGCGGGCCAAGGCGATCGTCAAGGCCACCACGCACTTCCGCGAGCCGGCCATCATCGCCGAAGTGTCGCGCGGTCTGGGCGAGCCGATGCGCGGCCTGGCCGCCCGCAGCCTGCCGGAGCGCGAGCTGCTGGCCACCCGCGGCTGGTAGGCGGTCCGCCGCGGCGCACCACCCGGGGAGCGATGCGATCTGGTGATGACCAAAGTCGGGGTCCTGGCGCTGCAGGGAGACTTCGCCGAGCACGAGGCGGCGCTGCGTCGGGCCGGTGCCGAGCCGGTTCAGGTGCGCCTGCCGCGTGACCTGGCCGGCCTGCGCGGGTTGGTCATCCCCGGTGGGGAGTCCACCACCATCACCCGGTTGATGATCTCCTACGACCTGCTGCAGCCCCTCCGCGCCCTGGCCCAGAGCGGCTTCCCGATCTGGGGCACGTGCGCCGGCGCCATTGTGCTGGCGCGGGAGGCGATCGGCCTTGACCAGCCGAACATCGGCGCGATGGACATCACCATCCGCCGCAACGCCTTCGGCAGCCAGATCGACAGCTTCGAAATCGACCTGCCCGTAAAGGGGATGAGCGAGCCGTTCCACGCCGTGTTCATTCGGGCGCCGGTGATTGAGGCCGCGGGTCCCGGTGTCGAGGTGCTGGCCCGCCTGCCGGACGGCCGTATGGTGGCCGCCCGGCAGGACCACCTCCTGGCCACCTCCTTCCACCCCGAGCTCACCGACGACCTGCGCTTTCACCGCCTGTTCCTCGCTCTGGTCGAGGCGGCGCCCGTTGCCGGGATGAAGTGACGTTTGAGGCTCCATGAGCGCCGCGCGCACCGTTCGCCCGACCGACCTCGTGGCACTGGTGTCGTTCGACGGGCGCGTCTACCCGAATGAGGCGCGCACCTGGGAGCGGCTCGGTTGTCGGCCGGAACCGCCCAGCGTGCTCGGCAACGCCGTGGAGCAGTGGTTCTCCTTTGCCACCGGCCGCCACACCTGGATCAGCATCCAGGGGCAGACCATCCGCGGGCTCATCTCCGCCCGCCCACGCGGCACCCGCGCCGCCTGGGAGGTGGACTGCCTGATCGCCGCCGCCGCCGACCCAGAGCGGGTGGCGCTTGACCTGTTCGAACGCCTGAGCGCCGGTGGGGTGCGCCACGGGGCGCAGAAGGTGTTCCTGCGCCTGGAGGCCGGCTCTGACCTGATCCGGCCCGCGCGCAAGGCCGGATTCGTGCCCTACGCCACGGAGCGGTTGCTGCGCCTGAGCGGCGCTCCCCGGCAGGGCGGGACGGATTTGAGCCTGCCCGTCGGCATCATCCTCCGCCCACGTGAGCGGCATGACGACGCCGCGCTCTTCCAGCTCTACAACCGGGTGGTGCCGCAACCGGTGCGCATGGTGGAGGCGGCCACCCTCGCCGAATGGCAGGCCGCCCAGGAGCGACGGCGGGCCGGCCGGCGGGCGGTGGACCTTGTGGGCGAGCGCGACGGCCGCATCGTCCTCCACCTGCGCGCCGGTCGCAGCGACGACGCCGGCCGGCTGGACCTGACCACCGAAACGACGGCCGCGGAGGAGATCGACGCGCTGGTGGCCTGGGGGCTGCGCGAGCTGGGGTCGCGCCGACCGGTGTACACCGTGGTGCCGGGCTATGACCGCCCGCTTGAGGAGCGCCTGCTGGCTGCCGGTTTCGAACCGGCCGGCGAGTACGAGCTTCTGGCCAAGCGGTTGGCGCAGCCGGTGCGAGTGACCAGCCCGGCACGCGCCGCTGTCAAGCGGGCAGTGCCGCTGTAGGGTAGCACTATGCAACGCGAAATCACCGATGACCTCGAGGCCCTCCTGAACGTCCTTCCCCCGCACATCGCTCGCCCGCTGCGTGAACGCGAGGACAACGACCACCTGCTGGAGATCGTGATGGATCTCGGCAGGCTGCCAGAGGCGCGCTACCCGGGGCGTGAGGTGGTGCTGAGCGACGCCGAGGTCACCGAGGCCGACATCGAGTACGTGGTCAGCCGCATCGGGGAGTTCGGCGACGACAACCGCGCCGGCATCGAGCGCACGCTGCATCGCATCTCCGCCATCCGCAACCGCCGCGGGCGGATCATCGGTCTGACGTGTCGCGTGGGACGCGCCGTCTACGGCACGATCGCCATCATCGAGGACCTGGTCCAGACCGGGAAGAGCATCCTCCTGCTCGGCCGCCCCGGGGTGGGCAAGACGACGATGCTGCGCGAGGTGGCGCGGGTGCTGGCCGATGACATGAACAAGCGCGTGATCATCGTGGACACCTCCAACGAGATCGCGGGCGACGGCGACATCCCCCACCCGGCCATCGGCTCCGCCCGGCGGATGCAGGTGCCCACACCGACCGACCAGCACGCGATCATGATCGAGGCGGTAGAGAACCACATGCCCGAGGTGATCGTGATCGATGAGATCGGCAACGAGCTGGAGGCGGCGGCGGCGCGCACCATCGCCGAGCGCGGCGTGCAGCTCGTGGGCACCGCACACGGCAACACCCTGGAAAACCTGATGATGAACCCCACCCTGTCCGATCTGATCGGCGGCATCCAGTCGGTCACCCTCAGCGATGAAGAGGCGCGCCGCCGTGGCACCCAAAAGTCGATCCTGGAGCGCAAGGCACCGCCGACCTTTGACATCGTGGTGGAGATCCAGTCCTGGGACCGGGTGGCCGTGCACGCGGATGTGGCGGAGACGGTGGACGCCAAGCTACGCGGCTATGATCTGCCGGTCGAGATCCGCGAGCTGACGCCAGAGGGGGAGGTCAAGCGCTACTTTGAGCGCGGCGATCAGCGCCGCGAGGTGCCGCGGGACGGCTTTCGGCCGGAGCGTGGCCCGCGCGCCATGCCGGAGCGCGAGGGCGAGGCGACGGAACGGCCGCCGCTGCGCCACATCTACCCGTTCGGCATCCAGCGCAAACGGCTGGAGCAGGCGATCCGCAACGTGGGGATCCCCGCCACGGTGGCGGACAGCCTTGATGACGCGGATGTCGTCATGACCTTGCGGAACTATTACCGACGTAAGCCAGAGGTACTACGCGAGGCGGAGGCGCGCCAGATCCCCATCTACGTGCTCAAGAACAACTCGCAGGCGCAGATGGAGCAGTCGCTCCTGGCCATGCGCGAGACCCCGCGCCCCTTTGACCCGGTGGTGGAGGCGATGCGGGAGACGGAGAACGCCATCAGCCAGGTAATGAGCTCGGAGCGAGCGGTGGACCTGCCGCCGGCCAACGCCTACATTCGGCGGCTGCAACACCAGATCGCGCAGCGTTATAACATCCCCTCGCGTAGCTACGGCCGCGAGCCGTATCGGCGCGTGCGCCTCTACCCGAACCCGGACAATACCTTCGAGTTCAATGAATGAGGGCGCCCGGTCGTGCCGGCGCGCCGGCAGGGCCGCCAAGAAGCGGGCATGAGCGACGGACGCCGGGGCGTGTTCCTCACCCTGGAGGGCGGCGAAGGAGCCGGCAAATCGACGGTAGCCCGCCTGCTGCTCGAACGGTGTCAGGCGGCGGCCGTGCCGGCGATCGCCACCCGCGAGCCCGGCGGCACCCCGCTGGGGGAGCTCATCCGCCAGCTCCTCCGCAAGCCGGCCCTGGCCCGACGGTTCTACGCCGTCCTGGGCGACGAGTCGCGCTGGACGCAGATCTCCCCGATCGCGGAGCTGTTGCTGTTCTCGGCCGCCCGCGCCCAGCACGTCGACAGCCTGATCGCCCCGGCGCTGGCGACGGGCACCCATGTGATCTGCGACCGATACGTCGAGTCGACCTTAGCTTACCAGGGCTATGGGCGGGGCCTGCCGCGAGAGCATCTGGAGGCGGCGATCGCGCTGGCCACGCGGGGCCTGCGCTCGGACCTCGTGGTCCTGCTGGATGTGCCCGTCGAGGTGGGGCTGGCGCGCAAGCGGGGCGAGGAGGGGCGCGACCAGATCGGGCAGGAACCGCGCGCCTTCCACGAGCGGGTACGCGCCGGGTATCTCGCCTTGGCGCGGGAGGAACCGGAGCGTTGGCTCGTGCTGGACGGCTGTCGACCGCCGGCCGAACTGGTCGCTGCCATCTGGCAGCGGTTTGTCCACCTGGCGGCCGCCCGCGGTTGGGCGCTGCCTGGATGACCGGGGGAGGGACGGGGACCCGGGGACCGGGCGCGGAACCGCCGAGGGCCGCGTCGCGGCGACCGCCGCGCCTTCCTCACGTGTTCGGGTCGAGACTAGGACAGATTATGGATGATGTGGCGGAGGACGTGCAGAAATTGGTCGATCTCGGCCGGGGATAGGCCGGCGACGGCCTCTCGGTTGGTTTCTTCCGCCAGGGGCGGCAGCACCTCGCGCAGTTGCCGCCCCTTGTCGGTAAGGTAGACGTGAATCACCCGCCGATCGCGGCTGTCACGCCGCCGCTCCACGAGGCCGGCGTGTTCCAGCCGGTCGACGATCCCCGTCATGGTCGGCCCATCGAAGAAGGAGCGCGCGGCGAGCTCGCTGAGGGAGAGGCCATCCTCCTCCCACAGTGACACCAACACCCCCCACTGCGGCGGTGTGATGCCGTACGGGGCCAGCTTGCTGCTCAATCGCCGCTGCACCAGGCGGGCCGCGCTGCTCAGCAGCCACCCGAGGCTTGTCTCCAACGCGGACGCCACGTATGCCCTCCGGTGACTGTTGGCCGAATAGTTCGTATACAAACGTACAATCCTGGTGGACCCGTGTCAAGCCGATACGGATGATGTTGGTCCGAATATACAAGAAACATTACATTGTGTGCGCACCGCGCGGGCCCTGCCCTTGAGGCAGCACCTGGCCGGTGCTACACTCCGTATGGCGCGGGCAGACGGCCCGCGCTTCGTTCTGGACCGGCGCGCCGCTGGGCCGCGCCCGCTCACCGCACACGCGAGGCCCCACCGCCGTCATGCCTCCGGCCAGTGTGACCGTGCGCGTCCCCGCCACCTCGGCCAACCTCGGGCCGGGATTCGACGCGCTTGGCCTCGCCCTGGACCTCGCGGGTGAAGTGACCGTGACCTGGGCGGAGCGCCCGGCCCCTTTCCCGGAGTCCCGCGCCGAACAGTTGGCGCTCTCCGCCGCGCGCGCGGTGTACGAGCGGGTCGGCAAGCCGGTGCCGCCCGGGCTGCGGCTCACCTACCGGGGCGACATCCCCGTGGGGCGGGGGCTGGGCGCCAGCGCCGTGTTACGCGTGGGCGCGGTGGTGGGCACCAACGTGCTCCTGGGTGAGCCGCTCAGCGCCGAAGAGTTGCTGCTCATCGCCGCGGAGCTGGAAGGACACGCCGATAACGCCGCCCCCGCGCTCTTCGGCGGCCTGCAGGTGTGCGTGTGGGACGAGCACGGCATCCATCGCGTGCCGGTACCGGTCCCCGCGCCGCTCCGCGCGGTGCTGTTGGTTCCCGACCTCGACATGCCCACCAGTGAGAGCCGCCAGCTGCTACCGACAACGTTGGAGCGGCGCGACTGCGTGCACAACATCGGCCGGGCTGCCCTGCTCGTCGCCGCCATGGCCACCGGCCGGCTGGACGTGCTGCACGTCGCCACGCAGGACCGGCTGCACCAGCCGGCGCGGGCGCGTCTGTTTCCGGAGATGTTCGATATCTTCGCCGCCGCCCGCGAGGCCGGCGCGTTGTGCGCTTACCTCTCGGGGGGCGGATCGTCGATCATGGCGTTAACCGTGGAGCGCGAGGCGGAGATCGGACAGGCCATGCTGGCGCGGGCGCGGGCCGCGGGCCGCGGCGGGCGCGTCATCGTCACCCGTCCCTCCCTTGAGGGCGCGCGGGTGGTTGGGTAGGCAGGAACGGTCATGGCGATTATCGTGCAAAAGTACGGCGGGACCTCGGTGGCCAACGCGGACCGCATCCGCAACGTGGCGGCGCGCATCGCCCGGCGCCGGGCGGAAGGGCACGACATGGTGGTCGTCGTCTCCGCCATGGGCGACACCACCGACGAGCTGATCGCGCTGGCACACCAGATCACCGACAACCCCTCGCCGCGTGAGCTGGACGTGCTCCTGTCCACCGGTGAGATCGTCGCCAGCACCCTGGTGGCGATGGCACTGCGGCATATGGGGGTGGACGCCATCAGCCTCTCCGGGCTGCAGGCCGGCATCCAGACCGACAGCGTGCACTTCAAAGCGCGCATCCGCCACGTCAACCCCGCCCGTATCCACCGGGAGCTGGCGCGCGGGCGGGTGGTGGTGGTGGCCGGCTTTCAGGGGGTGACCGAGGAGCTGGATGTGACCACCCTCGGCCGCGGCGGCTCGGACACCACGGCGGTGGCCTTGGCCATCGCCCTGGGCGCCACCTGCTGTGAGAACTATAAAGACGTCGAGGGCATCTACACCGCCGATCCGCGCATCGTGCCGGAGGCGCGCAAGCTGCGCGACATCGGCTACGAGGAGATGCTGGAGCTGGCCAGCCACGGCGCACAGGTGTTGCACCCGCGGGCGGTGGAGCTGGCCGAGATCTACCGGCTGCCGATCCTGGTCGCCTCCAGCTTCAACGACGAGCCTGGCACCCTCATCCACGCGGAGACCACCATGGAACCAACCAACAAGGTGCGCGGCATCGCCCACGACACGGATGTCGCCAAGATCACCGTCCGCGGCGTGCCGGACCGGCCGGGCATCGCCGCGACGCTGTTCGAGCCGCTGGCGGCGGCGCACATCTCCGTGGATACCATCGTGCAGAACGCCAGCCTGGAGAACCTCACCGACCTCACGTTTACGGTCTCCCGCAACGATCTCAAACACGCCATCGAGATCGTGGAGCCGGTAGCCAAACAGATCGGCGCCAGAGGGCTGGCCTGGGACGACAAGCTGGGCAAGGTGAGCATCGTCGGCACGGGCATGCAGAACACGCCCGGCTACGCCGCGCGCATGTTCCGCGCCTTGTACGACGAGAACATCAACATCCAGCTCATCACCACCAGCGAGATCCGCATCACCTGCATCATTGACGAAGCGCGCGTGCCGGACGCCGTGCGCGCCCTGCACCGGGCCTTTGAACTGGAAAAGCCCTAACCCGGCACTCACTCCGCCACGAACACGCGCGTGACGCTGGCCGACTCCAACGCGGGGCTCTCGTGGTAGCCGTGCGCTTCCAGGGCGGCGCACACCGCCTCGGCGTGCGCGGCGTTGCGGGTCTCCAGCAGCAGCTCTACCTGCACCTGCCCAAAGGTGAGGTGGGAACCCGTGCGGCGGTGGTCAATGTCAAGCACGTTGGCCCCGGCATCGGCCAGCACCCGCAACACGCGCGCGAGCTGCCCTGGGCGGTCGTGCAGGGCGACGCGTACCACCAGGTAGCGGCCGGCGTGCGCCAACCCGTGCTCGACCACCCGCCCGAGCAGGTTCATGTCGATGTTGCCGCCGGACAAGATCAGCACCGTGGTGCAGCCGCGGGCGTTGACGGCACCGGCCAGCAGCGCGGCCGCGCCCACGGCGCCGGCGCCCTCCACAACCAGTTTGGAGCGCTCCAGCAGCGCCACCATGGCGCCGGTGATGGACTCCTCGTCCACCGTGACGATGTCATCCAGGTAGCGAAGGAGTAACGGCAGGGTCACGTCCCCGGGCCGCGAGACGGCGATCCCGTCCGCGATGGTCACCCGGGGACGCAGGGTGCGGGGATGGCGGTGGATGAACGACTCCCGCGCGGCCGGCGCGGCGGCGGCCTGCACGCCCACCACCCGCGCGGCCGGCCGCAGCGTCTTCACCGCCAACGCCACGCCGGCCGCCAGCCCGCCCCCGCCCACCGGCACCATCACCAGGTCCACGTCCGGGCACTGCTCGACGATCTCCAGCCCCACCGTGCCCTGTCCGGCGATGACGCGCTCATCGTCGAAGGCCGGGATCACCGTCAGCCCCTGCTCTGCGGCCAGGCGGTACATGGCCTGGGCCGCCTCGGCGTAGGAGGCGCCCTCCAGCACCACCTCCGCGCCGTAGCCGCGCGCCGCCTCCACCTTGGCGAAGGAGGCGCCGGCCGGCATCACCACCACGGCGCGGACGCCCTCGGCGCGGGCGGCCACGG
Organism: Dehalococcoidia bacterium; assembly: GCA_042408665.1. Classification (GTDB taxonomy): domain Bacteria; phylum Chloroflexota; class Dehalococcoidia; order CAUJGQ01; family CAUJGQ01; genus CAUJGQ01. The sequence continues at coordinate 30,959 of JBHOQW010000176.1, read as the reverse complement.
CTACCCCCTGCGCGTGGTTCCCGGCGCTGGCCGCCACCACCCCCCGCGCCCGCTCCTCCGGTGTGAGCATGCGGATCATGTTGGCCGCCCCGCGCAGCTTGAACGAGCCAGTGCGCTGCAGGCACTCCGCTTTAAGCCAGACCGGTCCGCCCGCCACCTCGCCCCAGTAGCGGGACGGCAACAGCGGCGTGCGCTGGACCAGGTCCGCGATACGGGCGGCGGCCGCCTGGATGTCCGTGATGTCCATACCGGCCCCTCCTCCCAGCGCAGTGTCGCACCCCGGCTGCAAGCGCAGCAATCACGGCGATGGTGGTGAGCGAGCGGGCGATTTCGTGCTACTATGCCCAGCGCGGAGGCCCCATGCGCGCGCCGACTCGTCCTCCCACCCTGGTGCGAGAGCTGGAGCGGATCGTCGGCCCGGACGCCGTGTTCTGGAGGCCGGAGGACCTGCTGCTCTTCGAGTACGACGGCACCATCGACCGCGGCCGGCCCAGCGTTGTGGCCTATCCCCGCACCGCGGAGCAGGTGGCCGCCATCGTCCGCCTGGCCAACGCCCACGGCCTGCCGGTGGTGCCGCGCGGCGCCGGCACCGGCCTCTCCGGCGGCGCACTCGCCACCGAGGGGGGCATCCTTATGCCCCTCACCCGCATGAACCGCATCTTGGAGCTGGACCTGGAGAACCGGACCGCGGTGGTCGAGCCCGGGCTGGTCAACCTGGAGCTCTCCAAGGCGGTCGCACGGTACGGCCTGTTCTACGCACCCGACCCCTCCAGCCAGAAGGCCTGCACGCTGGGCGGCAACGTGGCGGAGAACGCCGGCGGTCCGCACTGCCTGGCGCTGGGCGTCACCACCAACCACGTGCTCGGCCTGGAGCTGGTGCTGGCCGACGGCGAGATCGTGCGCGTGGGCGGCTGGGGGCGGGACCGGCCCGGCTACGATCTGACCGGGCTGGTGGTCGGCTCGGAGGGCACGCTGGCCATCGTGACCAAGATCTGCGTGCGTCTCCTGCGCCGGCCCGAGGCCGTGCGCACCTTCCTGGCCATCTTCGACACGGTGGAGGCGGCCACCGGCGCGGTGGCGGCGGTGATCGCCTCCGGCATCGTGCCCGGCGCGCTGGAGATGCTGGACCGCAACACCATCCGCGCCGTGGAGCCGGTGCTGCACTGCGGCTACCCGCTGGACGCCGAGGCCGTGCTGCTGGTCGAGGTGGACGGTCTGCAGGAGTTTGTGGACGAGTCGGTGGCGCGCGTGGGCGCCATTTTGCGCGAGGCGGGTGCCCGTGAGGTGCGCTCCGCCACCGACCCGGCCGAGCGCGAGCGGCTGTGGTCCGGCCGCAAGCAGGCGTTCGGCGCCTTCGGCTCGCTGGCGCCGAACTACTACATCCTGGACGGGGTGGTGCCGCCCAGCACGCTGCCGGAGGTGCTGCGCGAGGTGAACGCCATCTGCGCGCGCTACGGTTTCCCGGTGGCCAACGTCTTTCACGCCGGCGACGGCAACCTGCACCCCTGCGTGCTGTTCGACGAGCGCGTGCCGGGCGCGACCGCCCGCGTGCTGGAGTGCGGCGGCGAGATCATGCGCGTGTGCGTGGCGGCCGGTGGCTCGATCAGCGGCGAGCACGGGATCGGTGTGGAGAAGCGTGACTACATGCCCTGGATCTTCAGCGAAGCGGACATGGACGCCATGCGCCGGCTCAAAGCGGCCTTCGGCGCCGGTGAACGCTTCAACCCGTGCAAGGTGTTTCCCACCCACACCGGCTGCGGTGAGGTGCAGCGCGGGCCGGCCGTGGCCAGGCTGGGCCCGGACGTGTACGTGTAAGCCACCGCGCCGCCGTTCCCCGAAGATCCTTCGCCGCGAGGAGCCGTCCGACCGTGACCGCCGCCACCGCCCTGGAAACGCTGGCCGCCATCCCTGATGTCACCGTCTCCCCAGCCACGGAGGCGGACGCGGTGGACGGCGTGCTTCCGGCCGCGGTGGTGCGCCCGGCGCGCGCGGCGGCGGTGAGCGCCGTGTTGCGCGCCGCCCACGCCCACGGCTGGCGGGTGGTGCCGCGCGGCGGCGGCACGGCCCTGGACCTGGGCAACGCACCGCGCGGCGTGGACCTCGTGCTCGACCTGAGTGCCCTCACTGCCGTGGTGGAGTACCGCCCGCAGGACCTCACGGTCACGGTGGAGGCCGGTATCACCGTGGCCGCGGTGCAGGCGCTGCTAGCTACGCGTGGCCAGGTGTTGGCGCTCGACCCGCCGTTGCCTGACCGCGCCACAGTGGGTGGAACCGTGGCGGCCAACCTCAGCGGTCCGCGCCGCGTCCGTTACGGCACGGCGCGCGACATCGTCATCGGTACTGCGGCGGTGCTGGCCGACGGCAGCGAGATCAGAGCCGGTGGACGGGTGGTGAAGAACGTCGCCGGCTACGACCTGAACAAGTTGTTCATCGGCTCCATCGGCACCCTGGGCGTCATCACGCGCCTGACCTTCAAGCTGTTGCCCGCGCCCCCAGAACGCGCCGCGCTGGTGGTTGGCTTTCCAGAGCCGGAACCCGCCCACCGCTTGGCGCAGCAGATCGCCGCCGGCACGCTCGCGCCGCTGGCGCTGGATATCGCTGGCCCGCGCGCGCTCCACCTCTCGCCGGCGCACCCTGCGCGCTCGTTGGGTGAGGCGTGGAGCGTGGTGGTGGAGATCGGCGGCACACCGGCCACACTCGCGCGCACGCGCGCCGAGCTGCTCACCCTGGCCCGCGATGCGGACGCTGCCCCCGTGCTGGTGCTCGACGGCGATGCCGCCAACGTGCTGGTCGGCGCCCTGCGCGATTTCGGCCGCGCTCCGGGGCGGGAGGCGGCGCTGCTGGTGCGCGCGGCGGTGCTTCCCACCCAGGTTGGCGAGGTGATCGGCCTGCTCTCCGCCACAATGCTGGAAGACGCCCCGCCGGCGGTGCTGGCGCGCGCCGGCAACGGGGTGGTGTACGCCGCCTGGCCACGCCTCGAAGACCCGTCGGCGCTGGTGACGGTGGAGCGTCTGCGCCAGCGGCTCGCACGCCTGAACGGCGTGCTGGTGGTGGAACGCTGCCCGGCATTCCTCAAGCAGAGACTGGACGTGTGGGGCATTGAGGGCCCGGACCTGGCCCTCATGCGACGGCTCAAGGCGGCGTACGACCCCGCCGGCATCCTCAGCCCGGGGCGCGGGCCGGGGCACATCTGATCCTGATCCGCGCTGCCGACGAACCCCGTTCAGGGCACCAGCACGGCGGCGCCGCGTAGGCGACCCGACCGCAGCCGGTCCAGCGCCTTGTTGGCCTGGTCCAGTGGCAGGGGCACCGTCTCGGTGCGCACCGGCACCCGTGGCGCCAGCGCCAGGAACTCCTCGCCGTCGCGGCGGGTGAGGTTGGCCACCGATCGTACCACCCGTTCGCCCCAGAGGATGGCGTAGGGGAAGGACGGGATATCGCTCATGTGGATGCCGGCGCACACCACCACGCCACCCTTGACCACGGCCCGTAGCGCTGCCGGCACAAGGGCGCCTACCGGCGCAAAGATAATGGCGGCGTCCAGCGGCTCCGGCGGCGGCCGGTCCGACGGACCGGCCCAGGCCGCACCCAGCTCCAGGGCGAACTGCTGGGCCTCGTTGTCGCCAGGGCGGGTGAAGGCGTACACCTTGTGGCCCCGATGCCGCGCCACCTGCACAATGATATGCGCGGCCGCGCCGAATCCGTAGATGCCCAGGCGTTCCCCCTCGCCAGCGGCGACCAGGGAGCGGTAGCCGATCAACCCGGCGCACAGGAGCGGCGCCGCCTCCACATCGCTGTACTGGGGCGGGATGGGGAAGCAGTAGCGCTCGTCCGCCACCGTGTACTCGGCGTAGCCGCCGTCGAGCTGGTAGCCCGTGAAGCGGGCGTAATCGCACAGGTTCTCGCGTCCTGAGCGACAATATCGGCAGGTGCCGCACGTCCAGCCCAGCCAGGGCACACCCACCCGGTCGCCGGGGGCATAGCGCTGCACACCTGCCCCGCACGCCTCCACCACGCCGACGATCTCGTGGCCGAGAATGAGCGGCAGTTTGGGGTTGGGTAGCTCGCCGTCCGCCACGTGCAGGTCGGTGCGGCAGACGCCGCAGGCGCGTACCCGCAACAGCACCTGCGCCGGCCCGGGGATGGGAACCGGCACATCGGCGGGCCGTAACGGCTGTCCCGGCGATTCCAGGACCATCGCTCGCATCGCTCTCAGTATGGGGCGCTAGGCCGTGGGAGGCGAGCCCCTTGAAGGCCCGTGAAGGTCCATACAGGAAGGGTACCGACGTTTCGCGGTGTATCCGCTACAGTAGACCTGCCGGCAACCGGCGTGGGAGGAGAGAACGCGCATGACCGCTGGAGTCACGCTTCCCGTTTTAGGCAGGTCCGCGTTCACGGGGCCGGACGCCCCCCGCGACGACGACCTCGCGCGCTGCGTCCACTGCGGCTTGTGCCTGATGAACTGCCCCACGTTCGTGGCGACCGGCCTGGAGCCGGAGTCGCCGCGCGGGCGCATCTACCTCATCCGGGCGGCGCATGAGGGGCGCGTCACGCTCACCGAGGCGGCCCTGCACCATCTCGACCTGTGCCTGCAGTGCCGCAACTGCGAGGCGGTCTGTCCATCAGGCGTGCCCTACGGCCGCATTATGGAGGCGACGCGGGCGGAGATCGTGCGCCAGGGTCTCGGCCCGGCGCTGCCGCGTCTCCTGCGCCGTGCGGTCCTCACCGGCCTGTTGCCGCACCGCCGCCGCGTGGAGGCTGTGGCCCGGCTGCTTCGCCTCTATCAGGCGAGCGGCTTGCAGCGCGCGGTGCGGCGGGGGCCGCTGCGGGGTCTGCTGCCCCGTCCGCTGCGCGAGCTGGAGGCGCTGGCGCCGTCGCCGTCTCCCTGCTTCTTCCGCCCCGCCGTCCAACCCAATCGGCCGGCTGGGCCGCCACGCGCACGGGTGGCGTTTTTCTTCGGCTGCGTGATGCCCTTCACCCACGCCGACACGCAGGCGGCTACGGTGCGGGTGCTCAATCGCCTGGGCGTAGAGGTGCTCACGCCATCGGCGCAGACCTGTTGCGGCGCGCTGCTGGTGCACGCGGGGGAGCGGGAGGCGGCGCGCGCCCTGGCGCGGCAGAACGTGGACCTGTTCCTCTCCCTGGATGTGGACGCCGTGGTGGTGAACGCCGCGGGGTGCGGCTCGGTCTTGAAGGAATACGGCGAACTGCTCGAGCACGACCCGACCTACGCGGAGCGGGCGGCGCGCTTTGCCGCCCGGGTGAAGGATGCGACCGAGTACGTGGCCGCTTTGCCCTTCACCGAGGGCCTGGGCCCGGTCGCCGCGCGCGTGACGTATCAGGACTCCTGCCACCTGGCACACGCCCAGCGCATCACCACGGCGCCGCGCCGGCTCATCCGGTCGGTGCCGGGCGTTCGCTTCGTGGAGATGGAGCATCCCGACCGCTGCTGCGGCAGCGCCGGCATCTACAACATCGTCCAGCGCGAGATGTCCCTGCGGTTGCTGGACGACAAGATGGAGGAGGTGGCGGCCACGGGCGCGGACATCGTCGTCACGGCCAACCCCGGATGCATGATCCAGCTCGAGGCCGGCCTGCGGCGGCGCGGGCTGCGCGCCCGGGTGATGCACGTGCTGGACCTGCTGGACCTGTCCTATCGCTGCGGGCGCGACGCGGAGGCGGGCTCATGACCAGCAAAGTCACGGTGGAGCGACAGCAGCTCCGCTTCATGGCGGCGCACATGGCTACCTTCCGCGGGCAGGTGGAGCCGCTGCACGGCCACAACTACGCGGTGATCGTGGAGTGCGTAGGCCTGCTCACCGAGGACTTCTGGGTGATCGACTTCGCCGAAGCGAAGGCGGTCATGAAGGCCCTGTGCGATCGGCTGGACCACAAGTTCCTGCTCCAGCGCCCCTCGGATCTGCTCGCCGCCACGGAGCACGAGGAGAGCTGGGAGCTGGTGGCGGAGGGACGACGGCGATACGTCTTCCCGAAATGCGACGTGATCGCGCTGCCGATCGGCAACTCCACGGCGGAGGAGATCGCGCGCTGGCTGCACGGTGAGTTCTGCCGGGCGCTATGTGAGCGCGGCATCACCACCATCGCCACCGTCACCATCGGCGTCGAGGAGGCACCGGGGCAAACGGGATGGTTTACCGGCGACTTTTCAGGGGGTTGAAGCGCGCGGTACAGTGAAGGTGCCACTGGGCCGGTCGAGACCAGCTTGGGATGGAGTCGGCGATGCAGATCGACTGGAACCGCACGATCAACGAGATCCTGGGGAACAAGATCGCCTGCCGGCGGTGCGGCTCCTTGAACAACGAGATCGTGGTCGGCTACTCCCGCGCCCCGGAGGCGGCGGCCTGGGCGCCGCGTCACCAGTACTGCCCTAACCCGGAGGAGTGCGATGCCCGCAAGCTGGTGGTCGTGTGCGAGGACTGCGCCCGGGAGCTGCGCCTGCGCGCCCGTAAGGTGGACGAGGAGGGGCTGATGGTCACCCTCCTGAACGAGTGCCGGCGCGATCTGGAAGAGGTGCTCGACTACCTGGCCGAGTACTGGATGGAGGACCTGGACATCGACCCGGAGGACATGGACAAGCGCCTGGAGGAGGTGGCGCCGGACGTGTTCGCCGAGGAGAACGAGGTTCGGCTCCGGCTGGAGGAAGAGTACCTCTCTTACCACCGTTGGTTCCGCGAGCACGGGAAACGCATCCCCGACCCCGGCTGGCGATCCGAGTACGTGGAGGACATCATCGAGCTGGGTTACACCACCCTGCTGGGTGACTAGCCGGCGCGCAGCAGCGTCCGAGGCGGCCGCAAGGCCGCCCTGTTACGTGTGGGAACAAGCTATGGCCGCGGTGATGGTCCTGTTCGACTCGCGCGGCGGGCTCGTGGAGCAGCTCGCCGCGGCCGTGGCTGAGGGCGTGCGCTCGGTAGAGGGCGCGACGCTGTGCTACCGCCGGCTGGACGAGGCGGACCCAAAGGAGCTGCCCACGGTGGACGGGCTGATCGTCGGCTCGCCCAACTGGAGCGGGATGACCGGCAAGCTCAAGGACTGGTTCGACTACTCGGGCGACCTCTGGCAGACGGGAGAGCTGGCGGGCAAGCCGGGTGGCGCCTTTGTGGCCGGTTACTCGCGCTCCGGCGGTATCGAGGCCACGCTGCTGCAGCTGCTCCACCTGCTCGTCGGCCACGGCATGATCTTTGTCGGTCTTCCCTGGAGCGAGCGGATGCGCGTCTCCGGCTCGTATTACGGCGCTACCGCACACGGCGCCGTCACGGAGGATGACCGCGCCCAGGCGCGGGCGCTGGGCCGCCGCGTGGCCGAGCTGGCCGTCCGCCTGGCGACGTCGCCGGCGCGCCCGCGGGCGGAACGGTAGTCGGGCCTACATGGCACGGCGCGTGATGCGCACGGGGCCCCACTCGCCCATCAAGCCCTGGCCGTGGAGCGACGTGCTGCCCTCCGGACCGATGTCTTTCTCGGTCATCAGGCCCAAGGCCACGGTAAAACCCGCGATCTTCTCCGGCACCCGCGTTTCCCGGTTGACCAGCTCCCCGTCCACGTACCAGCGGATCTCGTCTGCCGGGCGGTTGTAGACGATGCAGTAGTCGTGAAACTGCCCCGGCGCCGTGCGGCCGTGCAGCTCCTTGAACAGGGCGAAGTACTTGGGGTCACCCTGGAGCGGTTCCGGCACGCCAGGAAACGGCAGGCGGGCGTAGACCGTGGCGATGGTGTCGTTGGAGACGAAGAAATCGACCGCGAAGCCGGTCTCGAAGTCCAGCAGGTTCCAGGAGACGAAGCCGTCGTACAGGTCGGCGGGCGTCGTGTTGAAGCCCACGGCGCGATAGGTGAGCTCGAATATCGTCTCGCCGTCGGGGTGCACGGGCACGCGCTGGCGCGAGAAGTACATGTGCTTGGCGTTATCCAGAATCTGGATGCGGTCGTGCTTGCGCGTCAGGCGCGGTACCGTTACGCGCAGGCGCCCGTTCTGGGCGATAACGATGGCGCCGGGCTCGCGGTACTCCCAGCGCGAGCCGTCCGGCAACGTGAACCCGCCGATCACCCACGGGCTATCCTCCTTGAGCAGATCGGCGTAGCCGCCCAGCACCGTGACCTCTTCCAGATCCGCCTCGGCCGTCATGCCCACCCCCGATTGAGCGACGTCCTACACCACGACCACCACCGGCGCGACCGGATCGTCGCACCGTCCACAGTACGGCGCAAGCCGCCCGGCGCTAGAGCCACGAGTCAAGGAGGAAGACGTCCGGCCGCTCATAGTCGGCGCCGTCGCCGCGCTTGAGGCGGAGCATGGCGCCTTCGTCGCGGAAGCCTGCCGCCCGCAGGGCGGCGTGGGCTACCTCGTAGCGCGTGCATACACGCGCCACCACCCGTGAGCGGCCCAGCTCCCGCGCCAGCGCTTCAACCCCGGAGAGCAAGCGGAGAAAACCGGCGTGTGCGTCCGGGGCAGGCCGCTCGGCCGCCACCGAGATGAACAGCGTGGGGCCAGGGCTGAGCGTGTCCACCTGACAGACGGCGCCACCCAGCACCCGATCCCCGGGCGCAAGGAGCAGCGCGTCCCCCGCTGCGGCCGCCAGCGTGCCGGTAATCTCCGTGGACCAGTCGAGGCCGGGGAAGACCTCCTCCGCCATCTCCCGCAGCGCGGCCAGGGCCCGATGACGTTCCGCCGCCGGCAACGCCGAGAAGCGGTAGACGCCGGTGGGCATCACCGCACCGTCCGTCACCTGGCGGCTGAGGGCTGCGCTCAGCCACAGCGGCCGGAAGCCGAGAGCGGTGTACAGGTGCAGGTGACCGCCGCTCTGGGGGTAGGTCTCCAGCCCCAGCAGGCGAGCGCCACGCGCCTGCTGGACATCCATCCACGCCCTCACCAGCGATCGGCCAATGCCCTTGCGCTGGTACCTCGGATCTACCCCCACCGGTCCGAACCAGGCCAGGCTGCCCCAGCATGCACCGCTGATGACTCCCACCAGCTGCCCGGCGCGCTCGGCGACCAGCGTGCCGGCCGGGTCGGCGGCGCGGCGCTGGTCCAGCAGCCGCGCGCCGAAAAACGGCATGCGACCACGCCCGGTGAGGAGCAGGCTCTCCGCATGGAAGGCGCGGTCGAGGATATCAAGGGCAGTGGGAACGTCTGCCGTGGTCAGGGGGCGAACGGTGAGCTCCATCGCGTACTGCTCGCCAGCACGGCAGCCTTCTCCCGGGGCTTGCCCACGGCCGCCAGCCTCCGCAGCAGCGCCTCGTCGTCGGCGTGCCGCTGCGCACGGGCCGCCGGCTCCTGCAGAAGCTCACCGATACGCCGCCGCAACTCGTCCAACCCCCAGCCCTTCTCGGCCGAGATCAGCACCGCGTGGGCACCCTCCTGCTGCAACTGCTCGCGCAGCTCCGTGAGGTCGCCCAGACCTCGTACCGGCATGCCGTCCGGACGGGTGAGGGCGTCAACCTTGTTGAGCACCGTGAGCCGCGGCTTGGCCGCCACGCCCAGCTCGGCCAGCGTCTGCTCCACGGTCTCCGCCTGTTCGGGGGCGTCCGGGTGGGTAATATCCACCACGTGCAGAAGCAGGTCCGCGTCCGTTAGTTCCTCCAGGGTGGCGCGGAAGGCGGCCACCAGTTGCGTGGGAAGCTTCTGGATAAAGCCGACCGTGTCGGTGAGCAGGAAGAAGCCGCCGTCCGGCAGCCCCACCTTGCGGGTTACGGGGTCCAGTGTGGCGAACAAACGGTTTTCGGCCAGCACGCCCGCGCCGGACAGCGCGTTCATAAGCGTGCTCTTGCCGGCGTTGGTGTAGCCCACCAGCGCTACCACCGGCACGCCCTGCTTGGCCCGCCGTGCCCGGTACAGCGAACGATGCCGCCGCACCTGCTCGAGCTGGCTCTTCAGGCGGCTGATGCGGTTGCGGATCAGGCGTCGGTCGGTCTCGAGCTGGGTCTCGCCGGGGCCGCGCGTGCCGATGCCGCCGCCGAGCCGTTCCAGGTGCGACCACTGGCCGGCCAGACGCGGCAGCAGGTACTCGTGCTGGGCCAGCTCCACCTGCAGGGCGCCCTCACGCGTGCGCGCCCGCCTGGCGAAGATATCCAGGATCAGCGCCGTGCGGTCCAGCACCTTGACCTTGAGCGCGTCCTCCAGGTTGCGCTGCTGCGACGGCGACAGCTCGTCGTCGAAGATGACCAGGTCGTACTCCAACCGCTCGCGTAGCGCCACGATCTCGGCCAGCTTGCCCTTGCCGATGTAGGTCGCCGGGTTTGGGCTGTCCAGCCGCTGCACCGTGCGCCCGACCACCACCGCGCCGGCCGTGCCGGCCAGTTGCGCCAGCTCATCCAGCGAGCTTTCGGTGTCCCACGTGCCGCCCCCCCGCACTTCCACGGCGACCAGGAAGGCGCGCTCCACACGTGGTTCCGTCGAATGCAGTGTTCTCGGAATGGCTCCCCCTCGCTATCCACGGGCCGGGGCCGCCCGCCAGGCGGCGAGCCGCCGCAGCCCTTCATCGATACGATCGTCCGGCGTGGTGAGCGACAGGCGGACGTACCCTTCGCCGTGCGCGCCGTAGCCGATGCCGGGGGTCACCACCACGCCGGTGTCCTCCAGCAGGCGGGTGGCGAAATCGATAGACTGCTCCCCTTCCGGCAGTTTCGCCCAGATGTACAGGCTTGCCTTCGGCGGCTCGACTGTGAGGCCGATGGCCCGCAGCACCTCCACCATGCGGTCGCGCCGACGCTGGTAGACCGCGTTGTGCTGCGCGATGGCGTCCTGGGGGCCGTCCATAGCGGCGATCGCCATCTGCTGGATCGCCTGCGGGATGCCCGAATCCAGGTTCGATTTCACGCGCGTGAGCGCATCTACCAGGGCGGCGTTACCCACCGCCATGCCCACACGCCATCCAGTCATATTGTACGTCTTCGAGAGGGAGTTGAACTCGATGCCGACCTCCCTAGCACCGGGCACTTCCAGAAAGCTGGGCGGCACGTAGCCGTCGTACGCCACGTCGGCGTAGGCCAGGTCGTGGCACACGGCGATGTCGTAGCGTCGGGCGAAGTGCACCACCCGCTCGAAGAACTCCAGGGTGGCGCAGGCGGCCGTAGGGTTGTTGGGGTAATTGATCCACAGCACCCTAGCCCGACGCGCCACATCCGCCGGCACGGCGTCCAGATCTGGCAGAAAGCCGCGCGCTTCCGTAAGGGGCAGCGGGTAGACCTTGCCGCCCGCGAACATCGTGCCCACCGCGTACACGGGGTAGGCCGGGTCCGGCACCAGCGCCACGTCGCCGGCGTCGATCAGGCACAGCGCCACGTGCGCGATCCCCTCCTTGGATCCGATGAGCGGCACGACCTCTTTGGCCGGGTCCAGCGTCACGCCAAAGCGCCGCTCGTACCAGCGCGCCATCGCCTGCCGGAGCTCCGGCAGGCCCTCAGTCTCTGGATACCGGTGATTGACCGGATCATCGGCCGCTCGCTTGAGTGCCTCGACCACGTGGGGCGGTGTGGGCAGGTCAGGGTCGCCGATGCCGAAGCTGATGACATCCACCCCCTGCGCCCGTTTCTCGGCGATCTTGCGGCTGATCTCAGCGAACAGATACGGCGGCAGCTGTTGCACGCGGCGCGCAAGCTGCATGGACGACCTCCCGAATGCTCCTCCCGCTGGCGGCGGGGCACGCGGCCGACGCCGCTCAGGGCATCTCACCCGATCGAAAGCGATGGACTAGCGCGGCGGCTTCCGCCACCGGCAGGGCGGCCTCGGCGTCCAGCCAGTGGATGCGCGGGTCGGTCAGGCGGAACCAATTGGCCTGCATCCGTGCCAGGCGGTGGGTGGCCGTTTTGGTTCGGGCCACCGCTTCGGCCAGTGTAAGCTCGCCGCGCAGGTAGCTGCAAACCTCGGCGTAGCCGATGGAGCGCATCGCCGGTAGGTCACAGCGATACCCGGCCGCCACTAGGCGCTGCACCTCCTCCACCAGTCCGGACGCGAACATCTCCTCCACGCGCTGGTCGATCCGCCGATAGAGCGTTTCCCGGCTCAACCGCAGGCCGATGAGCAGCGTACGGTACGGCGACGGCGTCTTCCCGCGCTGAGCCGAGAACGGCCGGCCGGTGGCGCGGATCACCTCCAGGGCGCGGATGATGCGGCGCACGTTGCGCGGGTCGATAGCGCGGGCGGCATCGGGGTCCAGGGCGGCGAGCTCGGCGTGAAGCGCCGCGGCACCCTCGCGCGCCGCGCGCGCGGCCAGTTCGGCGCGCAGCGTCGGGTCGGGGGGCACGGGCGGAGCGCGCCAGCCCTCCACCAGCGCCCAGATGTACTGGCCGGTGCCGCCGACCACGAACGGTAGGCGCCCGCGGCGGTCAATAGCGCGAATGGCGGCGTCGGCCAGGACCAGGAAGTCGTGCAGGCCGAAGGGCTCATCCGGGTTGCGGATGTCGATCAGGTGGTGCGGCACCCGGGCACGGATGTCGGGTGGCGGTTTGGCCGTGCCGATGTCCATGCCGCGGTAGACCTGCCGTGAGTCGGCGTTGACGATCTCACCGTCAAACCGCTCGGCCAGGGCCACGGCCAGCGCCGTCTTACCGGAGGCAGTTGGGCCGACGATGACCACGATGCTTGGCCGGCCGGGCGCTGTACCGGTCATGGACGAGGGTTGCCCCGCTGAAGCATGGTGGCCGGCGCAGACCGGGGACGGTACCGATCTCCCAGATTAGGCCCCAGCCGGTCATGGCTGGCCGCTCGGCCGGCGGGCCGCGGCGATGCGGCGGGTGATCTCGCTGAACTCATCGGCCTTGAGCGAGGCGCCGCCCACCAGCGCGCCGTCGATCTCCGGCTCGCGCATGAACTCCTCGATGTTGGCGGCGGTGACGCTGCCGCCGTAGAGGATGCGGACCGTCGCGGCCTTCGCCGGACCTGCCAGGTCGCCCACCACCTTTCGGATGAAGGCGACGGCCTCGGCAGCCAGGGCGCCGGTAGCCGCCCGGCCGGTACCGATCGCCCACACCGGCTCGTAGGCGATGATGAAGCCGTCCGGCAGCTCCAAGCCCGTCAGTGCCGCGCGCACCTGCCGCTCCAGCACCGCCTCGGTGCGGCCGGCGGTGCGTTCCTCCAGCCTCTCGCCCACGCACACGATGGGGCGCAACCCATGCCGCAGGGCGGCGGCCGTGCGTCGGTGCACGCCCTCGTCCGTCTCGCAGAAATAGGCGCGGCGCTCGGAGTGACCGATGATCGCGTAGCCGGCGATCCCGGCGAGCATGGCCGGGCTGATCTCGCCGGTGAAGGCGCCACGGTCTTCCCAGTGGACGTTCTGCGCCCCCACGCCGATGCCGGTGCCCGCGAATACGTCCCGCGCCTCAAGCAGGTACAGCGAGGGTGGGCACACGACCCGCTCCACGCCGTCGATGTTGGCCAGCCGATCGCGCAGCGCGCCGGCCAGCGCCCGAAACTCCATGAGCGTGGTGTTCATCTTCCAGTTGCCCGCGCTCACGGGCGTACGCACCATGCTGCTGCCTCCTGTCTGGAGTGGGTGTCGGCCGCTCGGCCGGGCTCCGCCCGCGGCCGGTTGCGCTAGGCGCCGTACTTGGTCAGCCGGCCGGCGTGCGCCAGCGCCAGCGGCAGCGCCTCGCTGGCTGGGAACACGCCGAGCGAGCCGCGCAGGCACTCCCGCTCGCTGAACGCCTGCGCCGGGTCGGGACGGACCCAGCGGCCGTGTAGCATGAACGGCACCGGGTGCCAGGAGTGACCGGCCATGATGGCCGGCGTCGAGTGGTCACCCGCCACCATGAGCACGTCCGGCCCCAGCTCCAGCAGGCGCGGGATCTCCCGGTCCACCTCCTCCAAGGCGCGCGCCTTGCGCTCGAAGTCGCCGTCCTCACCCGCGGTGTCGGTGCCCTTGAAGTGGATGAAGAAGAAGTCAAACTCCGACCAGCGCGCGGCGATGGCATCCACCTCCTCGGCGAAGCAGCGACCAGCCGGCAGGGCGGTCATGCCCACCAGCTTGGCCAGCCCCCGGTACATGGGGTAGATGGCCACGGCGGCCGCCTTGAGCTGGAACAGCTCGGCCATAGAGGGGATGACCGGCGGCTTGGCGAAGCCGCGCACCAGCACCATGTTGGCCCGGGGCTGGTCGGCCAGCAGGCGGCGCGCCTCCGCGATCCAGCGGTTGAATAGGTCGGCCGTTTCCTGGGCCGCCGGCTCCAGCGCCCGCACCGGCAGCGGTGCCAGTCCCTCTCGATTGGGGTCGGTGCCGCTCAACCGATCGGAGAGGCCCGGCCGCCGGAAGACGAGCACGAAGCGGTGCTCGCGCACCGGCTCCACGAACACCTGCACGCCTGGGAGCTGGATCCGGCGCAGCCGTTCGATCAGCGGGGCTGCCTCCTCCGTGGGGATACGCCCGGCGCGCCGGTCGGTGATCAGGCCCTGCGCGTCCACGGTGCAGAAATTGCCGCGGGCGGCGACGTCGTCGGGGTGCAGGTCGAAGTCGATGCCGGTGGCCTCCAGCACGCCACGCCCGATGTCGTACTTGATGGGGTCATAACCGAACAGGGCCAGATGGCCGGGGCCGCTCCCCGGCGTCACGCCGAGCGCTACCGGCACGGTCAGGCCGCAGGCGCCCTCCCGCGCCAGCCGGTCAAGGTTAGGGATGTGCGCCGTTTCCAGCTCACTCAAGCCGGTCTGGGGGTGCGGAAGGCCGCCCAGGCCGTCCATCACCAGCAGCACGATCTTCGAGCTGCCGGGCACCACGATCTGTCGCAGAAGCCGTTCGTCCATATGCCCAACCTCACCAGATACAGGACCGCGGCCAAGGGCGGGACTTATACCATGATCGAGGTTCTCACACGATCGGCTATAGCGATCAAGGGTAAAGCTCGGCGCCAGTCGCCTCGATGCACCACGGCTCCAGCGTGACGAACGGGCGGACGATCTCAGCGGTTGCCGCCGTGCTGCTCTTGGGTCCGCTACGGCTCAAAAAGACCACCGAACGTCATGACCTGCCAGACGTGATGGATGAGCTGCTCGCGGATGGTGGGCACGGAGCCACCACCGCTGGGAACGCCTTCCGTGCTCCCTGTGCCCCGGGGCGATATCTCCGGGTTGGCTCGCATGAGAAATCCGTGGGTGTCGCCCGGGTTGCCAGCAGCGCGGGCGACCAGGGTGAGCAGAAACGCCTGCTCGTGCGGGGGCAATCCTTCCGCCCAGCTCGCCAGTTTCTCCGCGAACGCCCTGACCTCGGCCTCGGACGTCCTGCGCGTTGGGTCTGTGGACATTGCCGCACCTCCCACGGGGGACTCGCGCTCGGCGCCCCCGTCGTCACCGGGCGCTGCTCATGTTAGTTGGGCCAGTGCGCAGGTGACCGTCGCACCTATGACGCAGCCATCTGATCCGCCAGGCCACCCACCTTTGCCTGCCCCTGGAGGGGACGCCTAGATCGAATCACGCGCAGCTCCCACCACCAGGCACGCACGCTGGCACTACCGATCGAGCAGGGCGGCGACGCCGGGCAGCGTTTTGCCCTCCAAAAACTCCAGTGCGGCGCCGCCGCCGGTGGAGACGTGGCTGATGCGGTCGGCCACCCCGGCCTGCTCCACAGCCTGCGCCGTCTCCCCGCCGCCGACGATCGTGGTGGCGCGCAGGTCGGCAAGGGCACGCGCCAGGGCGAGCGTGCCGGCGGCGAACGGCGGCAGCTCGAAGACGCCCATCGGCCCGTTCCACACCACCGTACGGCAGGGCGAGAGCGCGTCCACGAAGCGGCGCACCGTGGCCGGGCCGATGTCCATAATCCGCCACCCGGGCGGCACCGGCTCGCGCTCCAGGTCGATGGTGCGGGTGGCGGCGTCGGCGGCGAAGCGATCGGCGATCACCGCGTCGATCGGCAGCTCCAGGCGGGGGCGCCCCTCTCGCGTGCGCGCCAGCATCTCCCGCGCCACATCGACCTGATCCGGCTCCGCCAGCGAGTCACCGATCTGCTTGCCCAGTGCCAGGAGGAAGGTGTTGGCCATCCCGCCGCCGATGAGCAGCAGGTCCACCTTCTCCAGCAGGTGCCGTAGCACGCCGATCTTGTCCGACACCTTGGCGCCGCCGATCAGGGCGGCGAACGGACGCTCCGGGTTGGTGAGGGCGCCGCCTAAGAACTTCAGCTCCTTTTCCATGAGCAGGCCGGCCACCGCCGGCAGGTAGCGCGCTACCCCCGCGGTGGAGGCGTGCGCCCGATGCGCGGTGCCGAACGCGTCATTGACGAACACATCGGCCAGCGCCGCCAGTTGCCGCGCGAACGCGGGGTCATTCGCCTCCTCCTCCGGGTGGAAGCGCACGTTCTCGAGCAGGAGCACGTCGCCGGGTTGCATGCGTGCTACCAGCGTCTCCACCGCGGGTCCGACGCAGTCCGGCGCCATCGTCACCGGTGCGCCGAGCAGCACCGACAGGCGGTCGGCCACCGGCTGGAGCCGCAAGCGGTCAACGACCTTGCCGTCTGGCCGGCCCAGGTGGGAGCACAGGATCACCTTTGCCCCCCGCTCGCGTAGGTACTGGATCGTGGGCAGGGCAGCGCGAATGCGCGTGTCGTCGGCCACCTGGCCGGTGGTCTTGTCCAGCGGCACGTTGAAATCCACGCGTACGAGCACCCGCTTGCCGGCGACGTCGATGTCGCGCACGGTCTTTTTGTTCATGTCTGTCGCCCCTGAACGCTCTGGCCGTATCGTCGCACGCGGGCCGCGGACGGTCGATACCACCGGTCGATGGCCGAGCGTCACTCCAGGCCGAGGAGCTGGGCGGGGTTGTGCTTGACCATCAGCTCGATCTCGTTCGGGGTGAAGCCCTCGCGCAGCATGGCAGCGATGAACATGCGCAGCCCCTCGGCGGGCGCCGGGTTGTGGGCCTGGCCCAGGTCCGTGGACATGATGCACGCCGTCGGGCCGGCGGCGCGCACGGCGGCCGCCACCTGCTGCACCGTGTAGTACCCGGCTGAGGGCAGACAGCCCAGGTAGGCGTGCTCGATGAAGGCGCCCAGGCGCGCCATCTCCACTTGCAGCTCGACCGGGATCCACATATCCGCGTGGGTGACGACGGTTTTGAGGCCGCGCCGGCGTGCCTCCTGCACCAGCGCCAGTTGCTCCTCCGGCCAGAGGTGGCCAGTGCCCAGGATCATCTGGTACCGGTCAACGATGTCCAGGATCTCGTGCACGCGCGGCACCAGGCGGCCCTGCTCGTTGAGCACCTTGATGCCGGGCCGGTTGTGGCGGGTCGTGCTCCAGTAATCGGCGGAGAAGGTGGGCATCCACACCTTGGCGGCGCCCATGCGCGCCGACGCCTCCAGCGCCGCCGGGTTGAGCCCGCCCACCTCGTCGTCGAGCGAGATGGCGCCGAACACCGTGAAGTCGGCCAGAAGCCGGTTCACCACGTAGGCCACGGGCACCGTGGGGTACTCATGGCTTTTGAAGATCACCGCTTTCATGCCCGCGTCGCGGGCGGCGTGGGCCATCGCCAGGACATCCTGGCGCCGTGCTGCCACGGGATCGGGCGCGGCGTGGACATGGATGTCGATGGAGCCGCGCCAGAGAGCGTTGATCGTCTCATTGAACTCCTGCACCATTCGTTCGCTCTCCCTTGGCACGTATCATGCGCCGCCGCTCCCTGCCGGCCGGGCGCCACCGTGATCTCAACGCGGCGGGATTGTAGCATGGGTCGGCGATCGCGCACTCCTCATCCCTCTGGAGGTCACCCCATGGCGCACAATGAGCCGGTCAATCCCGGCTGGCCGCGCTACGACCGTTACACCTTCCCACCGGCCGTGCGACGCGGCAACCTGCTCTTCATTTCCGGTTTGACGGCCGTGGACGACGACGGCAATCTGGTCGGTGCTGGGGACATTGTGGCCCAGACCCGGTTTATCTACCGACGCATGGGCGAAATCCTGGCCGCCGTCGGCGCCGGTTTCGCCGATGTGGTCAAGACCACGGATTACATCACCACCACCGAGAACTACCGCGCCACGGCCGATGTGCGACGCGAGGTGTTCGGCGACCGCTTCCCCGCCGCCACCGGTGTGATCGTCGCCGGCCTGCTACGCCCCGGCGCCCTGATCGAAATCGACGCCATCGCGGTGGTGCCATGAACCAGCGCTACTTCGACGACTTCCAGGTCGGTGAGGTGTTCCGCGCCCCCGCGCGCACGCTCACCGACGCCCATTTCCTGTTCTTCGCCGCCCTCACCGGTGACAACCACCCGATCCATTACGATGACGAATACGCCAGGCGCACGCCGTTCGGGCGACGGGTCGCCCACGGCCTGCTGCTCAGCGCGCTGACGGCCCTGGGGGCAGGCGAGCTGTCGGCGCAGGTGGAAGAGTCTATGATCGCGTTTCTCGCGCAATCGGCGGCCTTCAAGGCGCCGGCCTTTATCGGTGATACCCTGCGGCCGGAGCTGGAGGTAGTCGACCTCATCCCCAAGGGGGAGCGCGGTGTGCTCAAGCTGCGCTCGCGCCTGGTGAACCAGCGCGGTGAGGTGGTGCTGGAGGGTGAGCACGTCTACCTGCTGCGCTGCCGGCCGGGGCTGGCGTGAGCGCCGGTGGTGCCGTAGGATCGGGCGGGTTGAGCCAGCATACGGCCCGGCCAGGACCCCGCATGGTCAGGTGGATCGTGCTGGCGGCCGCGGTGGCGCTCGCCCTGGTGTGGCGCGCGCCGGCGCGTGCCGATGCGCCGGCTACTATCGTGTTCTTTGGCGACAGCCTCACCTACGGCTTGCATGCCTCAGCGCCGGAGCGCACCTTCCGCGCTATTCTCACCGCACGCCTGGCGCGCACGCATGCGCACGGTCCGGTGCTGGCCTTCATCCAGGACCCGATGGGGTTGCTGGATGACGCGCAGCAGAAGCTGCCGCTGGTGCTGGCCGCCCGGCCCGCCCTGGTGTTCCTGGAGCTGGGCCATCATGAGATCTGGAGCGACGAGGAGCAGGTGGCGCGGTTTGAGGCGCGCTACGCCGATATCCTGGACCGGTTGCTGGCGAGCGGGGCGGAGGTGATCCCCAGCACCCTGGCTTGGCTGGGTTCCCAACCCGGCTCGTTTGCCTTCGACGCCTCACTCCGCATCAACGGGATCATCCGGCGGCTGGCCGCCGAGCGTGGTCTCGTCGTAGCGGACCTCTGGTCACCCACGGTGTTGCGGTGGGAGTTGCTGTCCACGCCGGAGGACGTGAGCTTCGTGCCGCCGCACACCGGTGACGACCTGCACCCCAACGATACCGGGCACCGGGTGCTGGCGGAGGCCTTCTGGCAGGCTTACCGGGAGCTGCGCCAGCGCACCAAGCTGGAGGCGCACCGGCCCCTGTGAGGGCGGTCGCTCGCGTTGACACTGACGTTTGATTGGTCGAGACTCGCGCCATGCTTAGCAGGGAATTCATCCGCCAGCACCCCGACGAGGTCCGCGCCATGCTGGCGCGTCGGCACATGGACGCGCCGCTGGACGAGGTCTTAGAGCTGGACCGCCAACACCGCGCCCTGCTCCAGCAGGTGGAGGAGCTCAAGGCGGCGCGCAACGCCGCCAGCCGCCGCATCGCCCAGACCACAGACCCAGAGGAGCGGGCGCGCCTCATCGCCGAGCAGCAAGGGGTACGGGAACGGATCGCCGCCTTGGACGCGCAGGTGAAGGAGGTGGAGCAGCGCCTCACCGCCCTGCTGTACCAGATCCCCAACATGCTGCACCCCAGCGTGCCCGACGGAGAGAGCGAGGCGGACAACGTGGTGGTGCGCCAGGAGGGCGAACCGCGGGTGTTCGATTTCCCGCCTAAGCCGCACTGGGACCTGGGGCCGGAGCTGGGCATCATCGATTTCGAGGCCGGGATCAAGATCGCGGGGTCGCGCTTTTACGTGCTCAAGAACTACGGCGCCCGCCTGCAACGGGCGCTGATCCAGTTCATGCTCGACCTGCACGTGCATGAACACGGCCTGGAAGAGGTTTACCCACCCTTCGTGGCCAAGGAGGTTTGCTTCTGGGCCACCGGCGACCTGCCCAAGTTCGCGGACAACCTCTACCACGACGTGGAGGACGACATCTGGCTTATCCCCACCGCCGAGGTACCACTCACCAACTTGTGGCGGGATGAGATCATCCCGCCAGGCACCCTGCCCCTGCGCTACGTGGCCTACACCGCCTGTTTTCGGCGGGAAAGGATGAGCGCCGGACGCGACGTGCGCGGCATTAAGCGCGGGCACCAGTTCGACAAGGTCGAGATGTACACCTTCTGCGAGCCGGAGCGCTCCATGGAGGAGCTGGAGGCGATGCTCGCCCGGGCCGAAACGGTCTGCCGCCGGCTGGGGATTCCGCACCGCGTGGTGCAGCTCTGCAGCGCCGACGTGGGCTTCAAGTCGGCCATCACCTACGACGTCGAGATGTGGGCGCCGGGGGTGCAGGAGTGGCTGGAGGTCAGCTCTGTGTCCAACGTGCTCGACTTCCAGGCCCGGCGAGCAAACGTGCGCTTCCGCCGCGAGCCGGGCGCGCGGCCGGAGTACCCGCACATGCTCAACGGCTCCGGCCTGGCTCTGCCGCGGGTGATGATCGCCCTGCTGGAGACCTACCAGCAGGCCGACGGTTCGGTGGTGATCCCGGAGGTGCTGCGGCCGTACATGCGCGCGGACGTGATCCCCGCCCGCCGTGCGGGCCGGTAGGGGCACCGAGCGACGCTGAGGGGCCCGCGAGGCGGTGGTAGACTGAATGCCGGAACCGGTTGTTCAGTGAGGGCCACGGCCTATGCGTATTCTGGCCATCGGCATTGGCGCGGAAACGCAGGACATCCTCTTGTTCGACACGCGGGCGCCGGTTGAGAGCAGCGTCAAGATGGTGATGCCCTCGGCGACCGAGATCGCCGCCCGCCGCATCCGCCGCGCCACGCAGGAGCGCCGGCCGGTGCTGCTCACCGGCGTGACGATGGGCAGCGGTCCGTGCCACTGGGCGCTGGCGGCGCACCTGGCACAGAACCTGCGCGCCTTTGCCACCGAGCGCGCCGCCCGCACCTTCGACGACGACCTCACCGTGGTGCGCGCCATGGGCGTCACCGTGGTCTCGGAGGACGAGGCGGCGTCCCTGCGCGGCGTGGAGCGCATCGAGATGCGCGACCTCGACCTGGTGGCCATCCGCTCCGCCCTGGCGGCGTTCGAGGCTCCCACCCAGTTCGACGGCCTGGCCATCGGCTGCCTCGACCACGGTGCGCCCCCGCCGGGCGTGTCCGACCGCGTCTTCCGCTTTGAGCATATGCGGCGCATGGTGCGCAAGGGCAGCGACCTGCACGCCTTTGCCCTGCTGGCCGATGAGGTGCCGGAGTACCTCACCCGCGCCCGTTCGATGCTCGCCTGCCGGGATGTAGACGTGCCCACGGTGTTCGTGGACAGCGGCGTGGCCGCCGCCCTGGGCGCCCTGTGGGACCCGCGGGTGCGCGAGCACGACGAGCAGCTCATCCTGCATTTGGGCAACATGCACGCTTTGGCCCTGCACACCTCCGGCACACGCATTCACGGCCTGTTCGAGCACCACACCGATATTTTGAGCGGACCGGAGATCGAGTCGCTCTCCGAGCGCTTTCTGCGCGGGGAGCTGACGCACGAGGAGGTGTTCGCGCACCACGGACACGGCGTGTACTACACGGACAACGTCACCACACGGGAGGCGTTCGTGGCGGTGACCGGCCCGCAGCGGGGCAAGCTGCGCGGCAGCCGGCTGAAACCGTACGTGGCCACCCCGTTGGGCGATACGATGATCAGCGGCTGCCTGGGCCTGCTCGACGCCTTCGGCGCCCGCTTCCCCAACGCGCGCGAGGAGATCGAGGCCGCCCTCTCCACCGCCTGCTGAGCGGGGGGAGATGGGAGCGGCCCTCACCCCCGGCCCCCCGGCGGAGCACGGGACCCGCGCCTCCGGCCGGGCCTCTCCCGCGTGCGGGAGAGGGGAGCGTTGTAGGCAGAGCCGCTTCGCGCATCCCAGACGGCCTTTTGCCGGGCGTGAACGCCGGCTAGCGTTCTGAATCATCTTCGTCCACGCCAACCCCCCTCTCCCTCGCGAAGAGGGAGAGGGGGGTTGGGGGGTAAGGGCCCGTCGCTCACAGCGGGATATCGGTGATATCGATCAGGTCCTGGCCGGCGATGTAGCGCCAGGTGCGCAGGCCCGCCACCTTGATGCGGTGCTTCTTGATCAGGCGCTTGGCCCGGTCAACGTCGTCCAACGGCACGAATAGATAGAGGTCGGCCAGGCCGGCGAAGGTGGACCACTTGTCCACCAGGGCGGCATCGTCCTGTTCCCGCATCGAGCGGCGGCTCTCCACTTCGCCGATGAGCCGTACCGCCGTGTCCCGGTCTACCACCACAATGTCGGGAAACACCAGCGAGCCGTCGTCCAGCCGGACGCCGATCTGGCGCTCCGGCCGGTTGGTGTACGTCTTGTACGTGGGGTAGTCCGGGCTAGGGAAGTTGAAGCGCGCCGCGGCGATGTCGTGCACCGCCTTGTCCTGGTCGGCGTCGCGCCAGGCGAAGCGGCGGGTGAGACCCGGTTCAGCACCGGGCGGCACGAACTCACCGGCCCGCGCGGACTTGTTGATGATCGCCATTCCATCCCTCACCGGCGGACGCCGCTGCCCTGGTGCCGTCCGCCCGTCCACCGCCATGGTAGGCGGGGCGGCGCGTTCGATCCAGGACTGAGCGGCGAAAGCGTTTACCTGCTGTTTTCACAGCGGTAACGTGGCGGAAACGTTCGTGTGCGAGAGTAGGCCTGCGGCACCGGCGTCCTCCCCTCGCCGGTCCGCGCGCTCCCCCTCCGCACGGGGTGTCCGAGCGAGGCGGCTCGGGCGCCCCGTGTGTTTGTCTCCGCCCGGAGCGTCGGGGCGGTCAGGCTGCCGCCAAACGGGCGAGCCGTTCCACCACCTGGAGGAGGTCGTCGAGGTCGAACGGTTTTGGCAGGCATGCGGCGGCGCCGTGCACCCGCGCCTCGTCCGGGGCACTCAGGTGAGCGGTCATGTACACCACCGGCACGTGTGGGTGCGACTCACGCAGGCGGGCGTGCACTTCCCACCCGCTCATGCCGGGCATGTTCAGGTCCAGCAACACCAGGGACGGCGGCGAGAGCGAGATGCGTTCTAGCGCTCGTGGACCGTCCGCCGCCTGCTCCACGGCGTAGCCCTCCCCGAGGAGGGTCAGTTCGACCAGGTGGCGGATGTGGGGGTCATCATCTACCACGAGCACGGTGATCGCCGATGGCGAGACCGACATTGTGGCCTCCCCGCTTGCAGCCTCTGTCCGTGGGAACGGTCCCTGCCGCCTATGGTTAACGCCCGCCGTGTCGGGAGGCGGGGCCGTCAGGGACGGGTTCCCGCCGCGTGCGATCCGACGCCTGATCAGACCACGTGCGGGGGGTTCCCAGCCGCGCTGAGGGGACCCGGAGCGGGCAGCGGGCGCCGGTCCGCCCAGCCTCGCCCGTGGGTCAGGACCACGCCGTGCGCGTGGGCGCCAACAAACGCCAGGAGATCGGCGGCGCTGGCCAGCGCCGGTACGCGGGTGCGGCCCACCGCGGCCACCAACAGCACGCCGTCCGCTCGCGCCGCCAACACCGCCGCATCGGCGCCGTCCGACAGCGGCGGGCCGTCCACCAGCACCAGGTCTGCCGCGTGGGCCAGCTCGCGCAGCACGGTGGCCAGCCGCTCCGGCGGCCAGGACGCGGGCTCTATCGGCGGCCCGGCGGTGAGCACGCGCAGGCGCTCCCCGACAGCCTGGGCAAGGCCGTCCACCGTCAGGTCGGACCTGGCCAGGAGCGTCGTCAGGCCGGCCCGGTTGGGCAGCCCGAACCACCGATGCAGGGCCGGACGGTCCAGGTCGGCGTCCACCAGCAGCACGTGCTGTCCGGTGAGGGCCGCCGCTTGGGCCAGGCCCGTGGCGACGGTGGTGCGGCCCTCGCGTTCATCGGTGCTGGTGACCAGCAGCGTGCCCGCCGCGCCTCGACCTGCGGGGGGCAAGGTCAGGGCCGCCAGCAGGGCGCGGAACGGCGTCGACGCGACGGCGGGACCGGACCCCGGCGGGGCGCGGCGGCGACCCCGCGGCAGACAGGGCACCGCGCCCAGCAGCGGCAGGCGGGTGCAGCGGGCCACCGCCGCACCCGTTTTCACGGTGTCGTCCAGGTGCTCGGCCACGCCGATAGTCACGAGCGCCAACGCCAGGCCGGTGGCCGCGCCCAGCAGCGTGCGGAAGGCCAAGGGCGGCCCGGTCGGCGCGTCCGGAACACGCGCGGGAGTGATGACCGTCACGCCGCCGCCGCGGGCCTGGTCAAGCCGAAGATCCTGCTGCCGCCGTTGCAGGGCCGTCAGATTCTGCCGCAGCGCGTCAAGGTCGGCGCGGGCCTGGGCGAGTTGTTCCAGGCGCTGGTCCTCGGGGAGGGCGGGGCTGCGCACGCTTAGGCGGGCCACGTGTTGCTGCTTGTCGTCGATCCCGCGCTGCACCGCCGCGATCTGCTGGGCAAGGTCGGCTTCGCGGGCGGTTTGCAGGCCGGCGTATGCCTCCTGCACGCGCTGCGCAAAGGTCTGCGCCACCTCGTTGGCGATGCGTGTGGCAAGGCCCGGCTCAGGCGCGCGGGCGATAACGTCGATGAGCTGCGTATCACGCCGTCCCTGGGCCCGCACCATCGCCGCCACGTCGCGGACGGAGAGCCCCAGGGTGGCGGCCGCCTGTTCCAGGACGGGGTTGGCGGTGACGAGCTGGCTGTAGGTTCGGGCGAGCTGCTGGCTGGCAAGCACCTCGCTGTAGGTGGGACCACCCGCGGCCGGCACCTGCTGCACCAGGAGTGTGGCCCGGGCCTCGTAGACGGCGAGCCGCCCGCGCCCGACTCCGTAGGCAAGGGTGCCCGCCAGAAGGGCGGCCGCTACCCACAGCCACCACCATCGTCTCAGGATGGCAACAGCGGCGCGCAGCTCCATCCCCCACCTCGAAGCCGCTGTCTACGCTCAGGCGGCGGGCAGCGCCCGACCGCGGCGCGGTGCGCGACCGGACCAGGCTTGCACGGGCGGTCCTGATGGTCAACCGACCAAGCGTTGAAGATAAGTATCAATCATTATGATGTTTCGCTGTTGGGGGTGCACGACCGGTGCAGAGGCGATCCTCGCGGGTCGCGCGCTTACGGGGTGGGATGGGCCGAGGACCCGGGCAGGCGCCGGCCGGCACCGCCATCGATGCCGGCCGGGCTTGTAGCTCACTGACTCAAACGCTCGGGTGGATGGGAGTCGTCGTCCGGCCGAGCCGGCGACCGTCGGGCCCGAGGTTATTCAACCTGCCCGATCGCCTCGCTGACCTCGGTTGGCCCGTTGAAGCGCCGGTTAGGCAGCTGCTCGAGCAGCGACAGCACATCCTCACCCGCGCCGTTGCGGCGGGCATGCTCGATGAGCTCCTGCTTACTGGCCGGGTAATTGATCCCTTCCAGATATCGCTGTACCTGCGCTGGATTGATGGCCATGGCGTTCCTCCATGACAGATGTCGCGCGCACCGGCAGGGTGCTGACGGCCGGACGCGAGCCGGTGACCGAACGTGGGATGGAGCGATGGTCTAGCCGGCTCACTCAGCGGTGCCGCACGACCATTGCACCGGGCGGAGGGACCGCCTCGGGTGAGCTGGTTGGGGTATCTTGGCCCCGGGGTACGTCGCCCGCATGGAGGAAGCGGCGTGAGTGTCGCCATATGTGGGGCCGCCACGCAGTCCCGGGCACGTTGCCTTGTGGGCCATCGACAAACGCCCGCGCGATGTTTTGGTGTCCTGACCGGATGTTGATGGCCTCCAGATGTGCCACAGTGTCGGGCTGGAGGAGGCTGCCTGCTCAACTTAGGACCTCGGCCGCGCTGATGATGGGGCCGGGGCGAAGCCCTGTCTTTGCATGGCTGTCAGGGGAGGAGGGACAGCGATGATAGGTCACCAGAAGCACGGGAGGGGATCGATCCAAGAGCGACGTTACGACCGGCGGGCGGTGCTGCGCGGGGCGGTGCTGGCCGGCATGGGGCTGGCGGGCGCGTTTACCCTGGCCTGCCGGGGTGGCGGTGCCTCTAAGCCGACGGCGCCGTCGGGGCCGGCAGCCGGCGTGGCACCGACCGGCGTGGCCAGGCAGGCGGCAACCTTGCTCATCGGACGTAGCAGCACTCAACCCACGAACGAGCAGCCAAAACGCGGAGGAACGCTGAACTGGTACATCATCGGCAATCCGCCGACCCTGGACCCGCACCGCAGTCTCTCATCGCTGGCCTATGGTCCGGTTACCCCCGTGCTGGGGAAGCTGTATCGCTTCAAAAGCGAGTGGGACGTGGCGGCCGCCAACAACCGCGAGGTGGAGCCGTATCTGGCGCAGAGCATCGAGTCACCAGACGCGGTGACGTGGATCGTCAAACTGCGGCCGGACGCCCGCTTCCACGATATCGCGCCGGTGAACGGTCGCGCCCTTGAGGCCGAGGACGTCAAGGTCAGCTTCCAGCGCGCGGCGGCGCCAGAGAGCGTAAATCAGGGCACGTGGGCTATGCTGGACGCCGCGGCAACGCAGACCCCAGACCGCAACACGGTGGTGTTCAAGCTGAGGTACCCGTATGCGCCCTTCCTCAAGCTGGTGGCGTCCGGGCAGTTCGCGCTGATCATGCCGCGGGAAGGCGCGCTGGGCGAGTACGACATGTCCAAGAAGGTGATCGGCACCGGGCCGTTCATCCTGGAGAGCTACACGCCGGACGTGACGCTGACCTACAAGCGCAACCCCAACTACTTCGAGCAGGGCAAACCGTACATCGATGGGGCCAAGATCGCCATCATCCCGGATGCCGCTCAGCGCATGGCGCAGTTTGCCGCCGGCAATATCGACTTTGTCAGCGTGAACCTAGAGGACGTGGAGACGGTACGCCGCCAGAACCCGCGCGCGGAGCTGATCCGCAACTGGGACCCTGGCGATGGGCACCTATTCTTCCAGCTCGGCGACCCGAACTCTCCCTTCCGAGATGTCCGCCTACGGCGGGCGCTGAACATGGCCATCGACCGTGAAACCTACGGCAAGGTGCTGCTCAACAACGAGTACATCCAGGGCTTCTTCGTCTCCCAGCAACTGGGTAAGTGGGCGCTGCGCATGGAGCACCTGCCGCCGGAGGTGGCCCGCTGGTACCAGTACAACCCGCAGGAGGCGCGGCAGCTGTTCGAGGCGGCCGGCGGCACCAACCTGGAGTGCAAGATCGTCTACGGCACGCCCAACCCGCGTGACCCCTGGCTGGGCACGGCGGGGGAGATGGTGTTCAACATGCTCCAGGCTTTGCCCTGGAAGCGGCTCTCGTTCGTGCGCATCGACTACAACCGGGAGTGGATCGGTGGTGGTCGCGGCAAGGCCTACGGCAACTACCCGCCGGACGAGATGCCGTGGTGGGGCATCATGCTGCGGGCGGACGTCGACCTCTACATCCACGCCTACTGGCACTCGCAGAGCACCACCAACCTGGCCCGCTACAGTGACCCGAAGGTGGACCAGATGATCGAGAAGGCACGCGGGGTGCTCAACGAGGACCAGCGCGTGCAGGCGTACCTGGACATCCAGCGATACCTGGCCGACCAGGTGGTATGCGTGACCGGTATGCCCAACGGGCTCACCAACACCTTCGTGCAACCGCGCGTGCGCAACTACACGCTGGGCGACGATTTCGGCACCGGCACGTGGGTCAACCTGTGGCTGACGTCCTGAGGTCTCGATGGGCGGCACGGTGGGCATGGGTCCGGCGGGCCCAGGGGGAGGGCCGAGGTCGGACCCGGCGGATGACGAGCGCGAGGTGTGGCCGGTCCGGGGAAGGCGCTACGCCTGCTAGCGGTGACTGGGCGGAGAACCGCGTTCCCGCTTGGCCCTTGCGCCGCTTCTCAGGTGCAGATCTTGTGCTTGACCTACAAGGGCACATCAGGGTCGTTTGGTGCCGCGCGCCGATGCGGCCGGGCGGCCGGTTGTGGCAGAGTGACGGCAGAGGCCTGCCCCCTCCCATGAGGACGAGCCGCTCCAGCGAGCGTGCGGCTCATCTATGACGGTCCAGGCAGCACTATAACGTCTCTGTTATGCATGTATTAGCCCCTCCTTTGGAGTTGCTGGGCAACCTTGACAGGATTGCAACCCGTCAGTACATTGCCTCGTGCCAGGCCTTCAACTCTTTTCGTCCTGTCTAAGAAGATAGTCAGGCGAGATTAGGGTCAAAGCGCTGTTTAGGCTCCGGGTGAGGTGATTCGGGATCCAGAAGCGCTGGCACTGCGCGGGGGAGGAGGAGGGATCGCTGTGATGGCAAGCCGACAAGGCGGGTGGATGCAGCTCATGCAGCGTCGCACCGGCCGGCGGGCGGTGCTGCGCGGGGCGGCGCTGGCCGGGATGAGCCTGGCCGGCGCCTTTGCCCTGGCCTGCGGCGGGCGGGGCGGGTCCAAACCGGCTGCGCCCTCTGGCCCAGCGGCGGGGGTAGCACCGACGGGGCAAGTGGGGCAGGCGGCGGCCCCCTCGCTCATCGGGCGCAGCGGCAGCCGGCCGACGGAGCAGCCCCGGCGTGGCGGCACGCTGAGCTGGTACATGAACGGCAACTCACCGACCTTCGACCACCACCGCAGCAACTCACAACTGACGTTCCTCCCGATCAGCCCCGTGCTCAGCCGGCTGTACCGCTTCCGCGTGGCCTGGGACGTAGCCGAGGCGAACAACCGTGCGGTCGAGCCTGACCTAGCCGCGAGCATCGAGTCGCCAGACGCGGTGACGTGGATCGTCAAACTGCGGCCGGATGCCCGTTTCCACGACATCGCCCCGGTGAACGGCCGGGCGGTCGACGCCGAGGACGTCAAGGCCACCTTCACCCGGGTGGTGGGGCCGGAAAACCCCAACCGCGCGCTCTTTGCCATGGTCGATCCAGCGCGGATCGAAACGCCGGACCGACACACGGTGATCTTCCGCCTAAACTTCCCATACGCGCCGTTCATTAAGTTGATTTCTACCGGTTACTACAGTTGGATCCTGCCGCGTGAGGCGGTGGCGGGTGAGTACGACCCGGCGCGCAAGGTGATCGGCAGTGGCCCGTTTATGATGGAGAGCTACACGCCGGATGTAGGGGTGACGTATAAACGGAACCCGAACTGGCATGAGCAAGGCCGGCCGTACATCGACGGGGCCAAGATCGCCATCCTCCCCGACGCGGCCCAGCGTCTGGCGCAGTTCACCGCGGGAAACCTGGACTTTCTGTCCGTCCCCATTGAGGATGTGGAGACGATGCAACGGCAAAACCCGCGGGCAGAGGTGATCAAGAACTGGGATCAAGGCGACGGGCAGATCTTCTTCCAGCTCGGTGACCCGAACTCGCCCTTCCAAGATATCCGCTTGCGCCGGGCCCTGTCGCTGGCCATCGATCGGGAAGCGTACGGCAGGGTGATGTGCAACAACCAGTACATCCTGGGGTTCTGGGCGTCCCAGACCCTGGGCAAGTGGGCGCTGCGCATGGAGCACCTGTCGCCGGAGGTGGCTCGCTGGTACAAGTACAACCCGCAAGAGGCGCGCCAGCTCTTCGAGGCGGCCGGTGGCACCAACTTGGAAGTCCGCATGATGTATCCCATCCCCAACCCGCGCGAGCCATGGCTGGGCACGGCCGGCGAGATGGTGTTCAACATGCTCAAGGCCCTGCCCTGGAAGCAGTTCTCTTTCGTGCGGGTGGATTACACCCGCGATTGGATCGCGGGCGGCAAGGGCAAGTGGTACGGAAATTTCCCGAGCAACGAGATCCTGTGGTATGGTATCCAGAACCGCGACGATATCGACCTGTATCTCTACTCGTTCTTCCATTCGAAGAGCGCGTCCAACACGTTCCGACTCAATGACCCGAAGCTGGATGCAATGATCGATCGGGCCCGTGGCATCCTAAACGAGGATGAGCGCGTGCAGGCATACCTTGAGGCCCACAAGTACATCGCCGAGCAGATGTACGGCGTGGCTGGCATGCCCAACGCGCTCATCTACCAGATGGTACAGCCGCGGGTGCGCAACTACCTGATCGGCGACGGTGCGGGTCTGGGCACGAGCGTTTGGTCTCAGCTATGGCTAACGTAGCCGCGCTCTCACGGGATGTGCGCACATGGCGTGGGGCTCGTTATAGGCGGGCGCGGCGTGCCGATGGGGAACGCGACGGACGCGGAGGGGAGCGATGCAGCGGTACCTGGTGCAACGGCTGCTGCTGGTGCTCATCACCCTGTTCGGGGTGACCGTGCTGGTGTTCGCCATCCTCCGCCTCATCCCCGGCGGCGTGGAGAGCGTTATCTTGGGCGAGGGGGCCAACCCCGAGCAGTTCAAAGCGGTGCGTCGCGCATTGGGCCTGGACCGGCCCCTGCCCGTGCAGTACGTGGACTGGCTGGCGGGCGTGCTGCGCGGCGATTTGGGCCATTCGTTCATCAGCAAACGCCCCATCGCCCCGGACATCGCCGCCCGCATCCCCGTCACCTTCGAGCTGGGCCTCTTGGCCATGCTCGTCTCGCTCTGCATCGCCCTGCCGGTGGGGGTGCTGGCCGCCATCCGCCAGGACTCCGCCGCCGATTACGCCGCCCGCTCCCTGGCCGTGGCCCTGCTCTCCATCCCCGGCTTCTGGCTGGGCACGCTCGTCATCACCTTCGGCGCGCGCTGGTTCGGCTACGCCCCGCCCCTCACCTACGTGCGGTTGAGCGCGGACCCGCTGCGCAACCTGCAGATGCTGTTGCCCCCGGCCATCATCCTGGGGGCGGGGTTGTCCGGCACCGTCATGCGCCTGACCCGGGCGCAGATGCTGGAGGTGCTGCGGCAGGACTACGTGCGCACGGCCTGGGCCAAGGGGTTGCCGGAGCGGGCGGTGGTATGGCGGCACGCCCTGCGCAACGCCGCCCTGCCGGTGGTGACGATCATCGGCCTGCAGGTGCCGATCCTGTTCGGCGGCACGGTGGTGCTGGAGACGCTGTTCAGCCTGCCCGGCACCGGGCGTTAC
>JBHOQW010000174.1:0-22276 GCA_042408665.1 Dehalococcoidia bacterium | reverse complement strand
GGTGCGCCGTCCCAGCGCCTCCTCACGCTCGCGTGCGGGCCGCTCGCCAGAGGCGCCCTCCAGCACCGCACGGCGGGAGAGGTTGATGCGGCCCAAGTTGTCGATCTCGGTGACCATCACCATGATCTCGTCACCGACCTTCACCACCTCTTCCGGCGAGCGCACACGCTCCGTGGACAGCTCGTTGATGTGTACCAGCCCTTCTTTACCTGGCAGGATCTCCACGAACACCCCGAACGGCAAGAAGCGGGTCACTTTGCCGGTGTAGATCTGGCCGGGCTCGACCTCCTTGGTCATGCTCTCGATAATGGCGATCGCCTTGCGCGCGCCCTCCTCGCTGGTCGAGCCCACGAACACCGAGCCGTCATCCTGGATGTCGATGGTGGTCTTCGTTTCCTCGATAATGGCGCGGATGGTGCGACCGCCGGGGCCGATCACGGTGCCGATCTTGTCCACTGGGATCTTGATGCGGTACATGCGCGGCGCGTACTTGGACAGCTCCGGCCGCGGCGCGGCGATGGTCTCCGCCATCTTGTCCAGGATGAACAGCCGCGCCTGACGGGCCTGTTCCAGCGCCACGCGCAGCACGTCCTCACCGATGCCCTTGATCTTGATGTCCATCTGGATGGCCGTCACGCCCTGGCGCGTGCCCGCCACCTTGAAGTCCATGTCGCCAAAGGCATCTTCCAGGCCGGCGATATCGGTGAGCACCTGGAACTGCCCGTTCTCACCCATCACCAGGCCCATCGCCACGCCCGCCACCGGCGCGCGGATGGGCACGCCGGCGTCCATGAGGGCGAGCGTGCTGCCGCAGACGCTGGCCATCGAGGTGGAGCCGTTGGAGGAGAGCACCTCGGAGACGAGCCGCAACGTGTACGGGAACTCCTGCTCCGGCGGGATCACCGGCTCCAGCGCCCGCTCTGCCAGGGCACCGTGGCCGATCTCGCGCCGGCCGGGCGGGCCGATGCGCCGCACCTCGCCCACGGAGAAGGGCGGGAAGTTGTAGTGGTGGATGTAGCGCTTGGTCTCCTCCGGCGCCAGGGTATCCAGCTTCTGCTCCATGGAGGTCGAGCCCAGCGTGGCGATGGTCAGCACCTGCGTCTGGCCGCGGGTGAACAGCGCGGAGCCATGCGTGCGCGGCAGTACACCCACCTCGCACCAGATGGGGCGGATATCCTGCGGGCCACGCCCGTCGGGGCGACGCCCATGCCCCAGGATGGCGTCGCGTACCGCCTGCTTCATCACGGCATCCAGGGCACTGTACAGCTTGGCGGCCTCAAAGCGATCGCCCAGCATCGCCACCAGCTCCTGCTGGTGCTGATACAAGAGCTCCGAGCGCTCGCTCTTGGCCACCGCCAACAGCTCCTCCAGCTTGCCGGCCATGGCCTCGGCCACGGCCTGGCGCACCGCCTGCTCCGCCGCCGCGGCGTCCTCCGGCGTCATCCCCGGCTCGGCCCCTACCGGCGTCCAGGCGATCTTGGGCTGGCCGGCCTGCCGCACCAGCTCGTCCTGTAGGGCGATGATCTGTTGGTTGGCCTCGTGCGCGCGCATGATCCCCTGCAGGATCCGCTCCTCCGGGATCTCGTTGGCACCGGCCTCGACCATCACCACCGCGTCGCGCGTACTGGCCACCACCAGGTCCAGCCCGCCCTGCTCGCGCTCGGCGTAGGTGGGGTTGACAATGAACTCACCGTCCTTGAAACCGATGCGCACGGAGCTGACCGGCCCTTCGAAGGGGATGTCGGAGATACACAGCGCCGCCGACGCGGCGATGGTGCCGAGCACGTCCGGGTCGTTCTCCTGGTCGGCGGAGAGGACGGTGATGATGATCTGGACCTCGTTGCGGAAGCCCTTGGGGAACAGCGGGCGCAGGGGGCGGTCCGTCAGGCGGGCGTCGAGGATGGCCTCGGCGGTGGGACGGCCTTCGCGGCGGAAGAAGCTGCCGGGGATGCGCCCCACGGCGTAGAGCCGCTCCTCGAATTCAATCGTCAAGGGGAAGAAATCGATCCCCTCACGCGGGCGACCGGTGCTGGTGGCGGTGGCCAGCACCACCGTGTCGCCGTAGCGGGCGAGGACGGCGCCGTTGGCCTGTCCGGCCACCCGGCCGGTCTCCAGCGTCAACGTCCGGCCCGCTAGCTCGGTTGAGACGGTGACCACACGGTCGTTCATGGTCCTGATTCCTCCATCCCTGCCCGGGGTCTCCGAGGGCCGCCGGGCGCTCGTGCCGGTTATCACCGGCAGGTACCGTGAAGACGCACCACGGGCCGGTGGGCAGGCCGCGCCCAGGCGGGAGTCCGTGCCGCTGGAAGGACGGGTGGAGCAAGCATCGCCGGTGTCCACTTCGCGCTACCGCGCGCCCGAAACGAGGAGTGGACGAAGAGGAACGAGCGACAGGGGCTGTTCCTCACGCGTCTCGCCCGGCGGGGCGGGTCACCCAGGGGGAGGGGGAATACGGAAATACGGAACCGGGGGCATGTCACCACGCCCACGCTTCCCTATTCCCGTACTCCCTCGCCCCCGCGCCGTGCGCGGCCAGGGCGCCTTGCCTACCGCGCACCGCTCCCAATAGCACGCGGCCCCCGCTACTTGCGGAGGCCGAGCCTGGCGATGAGCTTGCGGTACCGCTCTACGTCCGTCTTGTTCAGGTAGGCGAGGAGACGGCGGCGCTGCCCCACGAGCTTCAACAACCCGCGGCGCGAGGCGTAATCGTGCTTGTGCTGCCGCAGATGCTCGGTGAGGCTGTTGATGCGCTCCGTCAGCAGCGCGACCTGGACCTCCGTCGAGCCGGTATCCCCATCGTGCAGCGCGAACGCGGACACGATGGCGTCCTTCCGTTCCTTTGTGAGCATTCCCTACCCGATCTTGGCCCGGCACCGCCGAGCCCGGCGTGGTCGTCTTCCTATTCATAGTAACGTGCCGCCGCTGATGCCCGCAACCGAACGAACCGGGCACGGCTCGGTGCGCCGATGCCCCAGCTCAGGCGGTGATGTCCCGCTCGCCCCGGTTCATCTCCCGCATGCGCTCCAGGGCGGTGTCGGAGAGCAAAAGCTCCAGAAAGTGCGTCCGCTCCTGGGCCAGGCCGACCTCCAGCGGTGCGTGCGCGGTGAGGTGGACCAGCCGCTTGCAGTGGACCACGGCGCGCGGCGGCCGCTCCGCGATGCGGCGGGCGATGCGCAGCGCCCGCTCCACCGCGCCGCCGACGGGCGCCAGCTCCTGCACGATGCCCAAGCGGTACGCCTCGGCCGGGGAGACGGTGCGCCCCTGGAGAATCATTTCCATGGCACGGGCAGGGCCCACAACGCGGGCGAGGCGCTGGGTGCCGCCGGCACCCGGCAGGATGCCCAGGTTGACCTCCGGCAGGCCGTACCGGTACTCCCCGTCCTCGCTGACGCGGATATCGCAGGCCAGCGCCAGCTCGAAGCCGCCGCCCATGGCCGTGCCGTTCATGGCGGCGATGGTCACCTGCGGCATGGCGCTCAGGCGGTGGAAGACGCGGTCGATCTGCCGCTCCGGGATGGGCGCCGCCGGGTCCACGCTCGTACCACGGGTGCGCAGCCGCTCTGCCAGGGCTTGTAGCTCCTCCACCGAGTAGTGGCGGATGAACACCCCGGGCAGGCCGCCGCAAAAGACGATCACGCGCAGCTCCCCGTCCTGCTCCGCCTCAGTGGTGAAGCGGTCCAGCTCCTCCACCGTCACCCGGTCCATGTAGCCGTGCGGCGGGTTGTGGAAGGCGCAGACGAGCACGCCGCCGTCCCGCTCGATGCGCAACTGGCTGTAGGCCATGGCGTCTCTCCTCTCCCCCACCCCTGCCTCTCAGCCACCCCGGCGGCAACGCGGGGGCCGTTTACGATTACGGCGCATCCCGCCGCACCACGGTGGCCGGGTCGATCTCGTTCAGGAACGATGACGGCGCGCCGCGGGTGGTGACCAGGTACAGGCGCTCGGCGGCGCGGGTCATGCCCACGTACAGCAGGCGGCGGTCGGTATCCAGCGCGGCCTGCCGCTCGGGCGGCGGGGCCGTGTAGTCCACACGGGGAAAGGGCTGAGGCGGGTTGCGGGTCAGGCCGACAATGAACACCACCGGAAACTCGATCCCCTTGGCGGAGTGAATGGTGAGCGCCTTGACCTCATTCTCCAGCAGGGAGAAGCGCTCGTGTTCGGTCCGCACACGACAGGGGATATCGTGGTTGATCAGGTCATCACGCACGCGCTCACACCATGCCCGCGTGGGCGCCAGCACGGCGATGTCGCCCGGCCGGTAGCGGTGACCGACGTCGCCGCGGCAGAGGCGCACCACCTCCTGCCGCACGACGCGGGTGTGGTCGTGGTCGCCGACACAAGCGATCAGCACCGGCCTGGGGCCGCGGGTGCGGGCCGCCTCCGGCGGGATGTACTCGCCGTGCTTCACGAGGGTTGGGCTATGGGCGATGAGCGAGGCGGCGGCGCGCACCACCTCGGCGGTGTTGCGGTAGTTGATGCGCAGCACGCGGGTGCGACCCACGACCTCCATGCCGGCGTCGCGCCAGGAGACGCCGCGGTAGTAGATGCTCTGGGCGGCGTCTGCTAGCAGAAAGATGTTCTCGGCCGCGGCCAGGTACCGCACGGCCTGGAGCTGGACCGGCACCAGGTCCTGGGCCTCGTCCACCACCACCTCGTTGTAACGGCGCTCGGGGCTGGCCCGCAACTCGCGCAGGGCGAGCAGGCGCACGTCGCCGAAGTCCGTCAGCCCCGCGCCGGCCAACCGCCGCTGGTAGGTCTCGTACACGTCCCACACCACGTGGCGGGACGCCTCACCCAGGCCGGTGCCGGCGCCCACGCGCTCGATCGCCAAGTAGTCGTCGCGCGTGGCCAGGCCGCGGCCCTTGATCACCTTGTCCATCTCGTGCTCGAAGAACGAGAGCGGCCGTCTGAGCACCGCGTGCGGCCGCGTCGCGCTCACCTGGTCAATCGCCGCGCGCAACGCCGACTGGGCAGCAGAGGGGTCCACGCGCACCGCGTGCCCCCGCTGCCGGCAGAAGTCGAGGAGCCAACTATCGACGGTGCTCACTTCCACGCCCTGCGGCAGGCGGCCATCCAGCTCCGTGAACAGCTCGCGCACCGCGTCGGCCAGGGTGCGGTTGTAGGTCAGGAACAGCACGCGGCCGCCCTGGGTGAAGAGGTCGCGGGCGGCGGCCCGTGCTCTGGCCCGGTAGATGCCGACGGTGGTTTTGCCGGAGCCGGCCACGCCGCGCAGCAGGAACGGTCCGCGCGTTTGCACGCGCACGTAGTCTTCCTGCTCGGGGTCCAGGTTGAGCAGCAGGCGCTTGATGCGGCCCTGGCAGTAGCCCTCGAGCTGGTCGGCGGTGGCGCGGTAGAGCAGCCGGGACGGGTCGAACAGGATTTCGTCCAGCGGCACGTTGGGGTTGGTGAAGATGTCGTACAGGGTCGTCTGGACATCTTTCGGCAGGTCCAGCTCCCACACCTGCTCCGGGTCGCTGATCCGCCGCACGGCTTCGACACGTGCTTCCGGCACCCCCAGGAGCTGGAGCAGCGTCGCCGAGAAACCGGAGAACGGGCCCTCGGTCGTGTGGACCGGCGAAGGCGGGAGCGGTTGTGGGGCCGACGCATTGGTGGCGCGGACGGGCTGGGTCGGGGCAACGGCGCGTTTGAGGTCCGGTAGCCCCAGCCTGGCCGCCTCATCGATCACTTGGTGCGGGCCCACCCGCCACAGGTAGATTATTCCATTCACCCACTGGTAGAGCAGGCGGTGGGCCTGGTCCACCCGCGCTTCCCAGATATCACCGCGCGGCGCGGCGTACACCTTCTTGCTGTGCAGGCCCGGATGCCGCGGGTCGCGGCTCAGCTGTCGGATGGTTTTCCCTACCTGCTGCCGTTCGTGCTGGACCAGCGCCTCCAGGTCACGCAGAAAGCGCCGGTCGACCCGGTAGTCGTAGTCCTCCGCCGGCGGCAGCAGTTCCGTGGTCATCGGTACGTTGCCCCCTCCTGGCCAGCCGCCGCGCGGCCGTTCACTCCGCCATGCGCAGCTTGCACGGCGCCGGGTCGATGGCGGTGAGCAGCGGCCGGCTGAGGCTGGTGAAGGCGACGATCGCCTGGCCGGGCGCCAGCCCCGGCAGGCGCAGCCACAGCGAGTCGTCGATGCCGGAGATGGCGCGCTTGAGGCGCGCGATCACGCCCGCGTCGCCGATCTTGTGCAGGATGTAGTTGTTCACCAGGCCGAACACCTCGTCCGGCAGGTGCTGGGGAAGCTGGGTGATGAACACCAGCCCCAGCCACCGCTTGCGCCCCCGCCGGGCGATACGCGCCACCTGGCTGAACAGGTGCTCCATCTGCGCCGCCCGCTGGCCGGACAGAAACTCGTGCGCCTCCTCGATGAACACCACCACCGGCGTCGGTGCCCGGCCCTCCCGCTCCGCCGCGCGTGCCGCTTCCTCCTGGTGCTCGTGCACGCCCCGCAACAGCTCGGCGATGGCCAGGTTGCTCACCTGGGGTGATTCCGTGTCCGAAAGGTCGATGATCGACACGGCGCCCGGCCGCGCCATCTCTGCGCAGGGGAGCGGTGGAGCGTCGGGGCTGTCGAACACCTTGAACCGGCGCAGGAGCCCCACCTTGCCCAGCAGCGCCCGCCATGAGGTGGGGTGGCTCTCCTTGCTCCCCTTGACGGTCCGCTGCAGCCGCTCGGCCGCCTCCGGTGGGGCGAAGTCGGGCGACAGCGGCCGCTCCTCCGGCTCGCCTGAGACGTGCCGCTCGTAGGCGCGGATCACGTCGTACAGGTGAATCAGGGTCATGCCCGGCCAGCCGCGCTCGAACTCGTCCACCTCCATCAGCCGGGCCCGCTGCTCTGAGCTCATCTGACCTTGACGGAGGTCGAACAGCAGGCGCTTGCAGGTGTCGTAGGCGCGCAGGAAGCGCTGCCGCTGCGCCTCGCTCAGGTCGAGGATCTCCATCACCGTGTAGGGGGACAGCTCGTCAAAGCGCAGGCTGAAGCGGACGGTGTGCGGATAGAAAGGGTTGGCCGTGTCCCGGCCGACGAGGTGAAAGAGGCGCATGTTCGGCACGCCCTGTGGCGCCAGTCCGGCGCGCGCGAGGGCGGCCAGCATGTGTGGGTCGTCGGTCGGCTCGTTGATGCGGGTGTACTCGCCCTCCGTGTCCAGCACGATGACCGCGGCGCCGGCCTGCTGCAGGCGGACGATCAGCCCGGCCACGGTGGTGGACTTGCCGCCGCCGGTGGTGCCCAGCACCGCGGTGTGGCGAGGGAACACCGCCTTGGCGTCGCCGGGCACGGCCACCACGATGTCGTCGTGCCCCACGGCCACGCCCAGGCGCACGGTGCCGCGGGTGCCCAGCACGCGCGCCGTCTCCGCGCTGCTCAGCGGGAAGACGGGGCTGTTGGGCAGTGGCCGGAAGCGGGGTGGCACGAGCGTCCCATCGGCCAGCTCCTCGCCCACTAGCTCCACCTGCACGCGCCCGTGGTAGCGGGGCAGGAACACGGCGCCGCGCACGGTGGTGGTGACCATGATGGGCGCATCGCCGCGCAGGCCGTCCGGCTCGGCGAACGGACCGGCCACCACCACGCCCAGGTAGATGCGCCCGTCCGGGTGGCTGCGGATGCGCACCGTGGACTGGGAGGGCAGGGCATGGATGTGCTCGCGCGGTAGCAGCACGGTGACGGTGTTGTCCGTGCTGGTCGGCGTGTCGAACATGGTGCGCCCGACCTCTCCGTCGAACTGGGACGGCGCCTCCCAGGCCGTGCCGGCCGCCGCCAGGTCCTCCTCCAGGGCAGCCGCTGCCGATGCCGGTAGCGGCTCCGGTGCAAAGCTCGTGCCATCATGCGATGTCTCGGTCATCCGTATCCTCCCGCGCGACGGTTCATCTCGGCCCTGATATGGCGGGGCTACCGCGGTCGCCTACTCCCGTGTCTGTCGCTCGCTCAGGTAGCGGAAGGGCGCCCCGTGCGCCGCGTAGGCGGCGCGGGCGGTGCCGTGGAACACCTCCGCGCCGAAGGCCGCGCGGCAGACGGCATGCGCCAGGTCTAGCAAGAGGGGGAAGCCACGGTGCTCCTGCAGGGTGCTGTCCGCGATGGCGATCAGGCCGGCTTCGTGGGCCAGCTCGAGGTGGCTGTAGAAGATCTGCGGCGGGGCAGCACGAGCGGCACGGAAGACGCCCACGGCGATCTGGGCGCCCACCTCGTGCACGAACTCGCTCAGGCGCCGCTCCAGGGGGGGCGGCAGATGGCCGCTGCGCTCCAGCATCGGCTCCAACCGCTCGCTGGCACGGTACACCACGGCGAACTCCAGCGGCGCCAGGGCGTTGCCGATACTGAGCAGCAGGCGATCTTCCGGCTCGCTGGGCACGAACAGGAAGCGGCGGTGCCCCGCGATGAGCTCGGTCAGCATGTCCAACGCGGCGCGCAGCAACTCGTACGAGCCGGAGCCGGTGAGCAGCTCCAGCGGCGCGGGCGCGCCGTGCCCCACGCGCCAGCGCGCCTGCGAGCGGTAGACCAACGCCGCCCGTTCGGCGTAGGTCATCAGCCCGCGCCGAGCCAGGCGGGTGAGGGCGTCACGTCGCTCCTGGCCTAGCCCACCCCGCCGCCGGCGCGCCTCCAGCAGCGCCAGCGCCTCCGCGGCCGGGTCGTCATCGGTGACGCGCAGGTCACGACGGAAGAGCCGCTCCACCCAGGTGCCCTGGTCGCCGCGGTAGGAGACGAGCGCCACGCCGACCTGGGCGATGGTAACCGGCATGGTATCGAGGAAGGCGCTGGCGCCGTCACAGGCCTCCACCGCGCCGGTGAACAGCAGGCCGCGGTGCACACGCTCCACCTGGTCGGGTGTCACCCGAAACACACCCGCGCCGGGTGGCGCCTGCGGCCGGCGGGCGAGGCGGGGCAACACCTCGGCGCGCACGCGCTGGCCGAGGCGGTCCTCCTGTACCAGCGCCTCGCCGACCTCCTGTTCCAGACGCTGGTAAAGGGCGGCCAGGTCCTCGCCCGGGCTCCAGGTGTTCAGGTCCAGCACGCGCGCCAGCGGCTCGCCGAAGGCGCGCTCGAAGGCATCGGCCGGCACCGGCGGTGCGGCGTCGCGCGCGGCGATATAGAACCCGTTGGCGGGTTGGGCGTCGGTCATGTCACCTCGCGTTCCGTGACCCACTGCGACGCGGGACCGGCCCTCCCCTCGAACTGTCGGCACCGGCCCTCACCTCGCCCTTCGAGCACCCCCGCCTCCGGCTGAACGCCGGGGCGGGATCCCGGCGTCCTGGCCCGGCCCCCGGCCCGCTGCGTCTCTGGTCCCGCGTCCACCGCCGGCCGGGGGTTGACCCAGGCCGGAGGGCGGAGCCGCTGCGGAAACCGGCACCAGGGACACAGCGGGCAGGGGCTGGGGTGAGCGCCCACCGCCGACCTCTCCACCCAGTTCAGCGCCCATCGCCCATGCCCAGCCACTCCGCCACACTCGGCCCGTCGGTGAGGCGGCGCATCAGCCGGCGGGCGTACGCCTCGGCCACCGCCGCCGGCAGGCCGAAGCGGACGGCCAGGGCGTCCGCGGCGCGGGCGGCCCGCGCCGTATACGGCTCCCCCTGCGTCGCGCGCACCAGCGCTAGCGCCTCTCCTTCGGGCGCCAGAAGCTCCAGCGCCAAGCGGTCGGCGTCGCACTCCGCGCTGGCCGCCTCCAGGCAGGGGGCACCGTCCGGTCCCCGCTCCATCAGGTGGGCATGCAGCCCGAGCGGCACGTCGGCCAGCAGCGCGTGCACGCGCTCGTCCGGGGTTGGCGGCCGATCGCCGTCCAACACCGCCCTGATCGCCGGCCCCAACCGCGCCAGGGCGCGCTCGCGCTTTTCTTGATAATCGAGCAGGAAATGCGCCGCCTCATGGGCCAGGGTGAACCGCCGCTCATCCGCCGAGTCGGTTTTCTCAACAAACACCACGCCTTGGCCGCGGCGGGCGAGCAGGCAGCCGCGCAGGCGCCGGGCCGGCCCCAGCGGCGGATGCGACATGCCCTGCGCGGATAGCCAGGCGGCGATGCGGCCCACCGACAGCTCGGTTATGTACTGGACGTGGAGCGGCAGAGCCCAGGGGACGGCCTGTTCCATGTCGGCGGGCGGTACCGGCCGTCCCCCGGCCTGTGCCCAGAACCGCTCGGCCGCGCGGGCGATACGCCGCTCAACCATCGTCCTGCTCCGTGTCCGAGGGTGCGCGGGGCTCCTCCTCGCGGTCGCGGGCGGCGGCGAGGAGGTCGTGCGGGGCGGCGGCATCCAAGGCCGAGAGGGCGTTCACGTGTCGTAGAAGGCGCACCAACCGGTCGGGGTCGGCGCGCACGTAGGTGGCGATTTGTCGGACATCGGCCTGAAAATGCGGGGAGTCAGGGTCGGGACGGCGGCAGAGGGCGAGGTGGGAGAGCATTTCGGCCGGGCAGCGCAAGAACTCGGCCAGGGCGCGGTCGTCGAGCCGCTGCAGGCGGCGGAAGGCAGCCAGAGCCGAGGCCATGAAGAACGGGTCGTGCTCGGCGCGGCGGGCCATCCGGTCGTGCCAGCCGGCGGGCGGTTCAGTGACCACGGAACCCCTCCCCTAACCGGTGCATCACCTTGTTGAGCCGGTCCTTGGCGCGCTTAACCTCGCGCCGCTGCGCATCCCGTGGCAGGTGCCCGATGCCCAGCACCTGGGCGTACACCTCGGTGCGCCGTTCGTTCTCGATCACCATCAGCTCCAGAACCCGCCAGTCCTGCTCGTCCGTCACTTTGCTGCGCAGCGCCTGAAGCACCTGCTCGCGGGTAACGCCGGGCGGCAGCGTGATCTCTTCTTCATCCGTATCCTGCTCATCGTTCCGCGCCTGGTGCGCGTGTGCGACAGGGTCGAGCGGGATCAGGCGAGCTCGATGGCGCGCCTCGCGCTGGAGGAGGTT
The DNA here is from genome assembly GCA_042408665.1 of Dehalococcoidia bacterium. Taxonomy (GTDB): domain Bacteria; phylum Chloroflexota; class Dehalococcoidia; order CAUJGQ01; family CAUJGQ01; genus CAUJGQ01. Next base: position 11,387 of record JBHOQW010000174.1, on the reverse strand, counting down.
CTTCAGGTCGCGGTCGGCGGCCATGAGCAGGTAGGAGGAAAGGGAAAGCTTGGCGGGGTCGTAGCGGGCCGGGTTCTTGAAGTACTCCAGCAGGGCGGTCTCCGCCGCCTCTTCCAGGAGGTGCGGATCGCGCACGTCGGGGTTGCGCCGGCGCAGGGCGGCGAAGAGCCGCGGGAACCAGTAGAGGGCAGCTTCATTGGAGGCGGTCGGGTCCTGCGCCAGCAGGCGCCGGTGCAGTTCGGCCTCCCGGTCGGCATCGTGGCGGGTGGCCTCATCGGACACGGTCATCGTGCACCCAAGGCGCGGTCAGCCTACCCAGCGCCGCCCGATTTGTCAACGTAATCCGCGGCTACGGCGAGCAGGGCGAGGCACCTGGTGATGCGCTACCATGGAAGGGAGGCCGCCTGCCGAGGAGGGCCGCTATGCCCACGCAGTACACCGCCACCGACAGCCGCACCGGCCTGCAGGTCACCGTCACCGGCGAGTTCCCGCCCGAGCCGGACGACCGCGTGCGCATCGCCGCCACCACCAATCTCTTCACCCGCCTGATGGCCACGGTGCTTTCCACCGCCGGTGCCGCGGAGCGGCGCGCCTTCCTGCGTTCCCTGGAGATGGCCCTGGAGTGGGCGGACGCCGCCGTGCGCCAGGACACGGAGGAGATGCAGCGCATCGTGCAGCGCTTCCTGGGCGAGCTGGGCATCACCCCGGAGCAGATCGAGGAGATGGTGCGCCGCCTCCAGCGCGAGCTGGGCGAGCAGGGCTTCGGGCCGCCCAGCCCCAATTAGCCCGGCACCCCGGCACTCCGGGGCCCGGCGCGTTACTCACCGGTGAACACCGGCGGTCGCTTCTCCAGGAAGCTGGCGCGCGCCTCAGCCACGTCGTGCGGGGCGCGGCGGGCGTAGATGAGGCCGGTCGTCTCGTAGCGCAGCGCCTCCTCCAGGTCCACCTCCAGGTTGTGCTGCAACACGCGCTTGGCGCTCTGCATGGCCACCGGCGGCCAGAAGGCGATCTGCCGCGCCAGCGCCAGCGCCTCCTCCAGCAACCGCTCGGCGGGCACTAGGCGGTCCAACAGCCCGATGCGGTACGCCTCCTCTGCCTCCACGGTGCGGCTGGTGAAGATCAGGTCGGCGGCGCGGCTGTAGCCCACGATGCGCGGCAGGAAGTAGCTCATCCCCGAGTCCGGCGACAGCGAGCGCTCGATGAACACGGTCTTGAAGCGCGCCAGCTCGCTGCCCACGCGCAGGTCGCAGGCCAAGGCCAGGCTCATGCCGGAGCCTGCTGCCACGCCGTTCACGGCGGCGATGGTCGGCTTGTCCAGCCGGTAGACGGCGATGGCCTGCCGCCCCACCCAGCCGAATTCGTCCAGGCGCTGGGAGCGCGTCTGTCGTTCCTCTCCATCGCGTCGGCCGCTGGTGAGGTCGGCGCCCGCGCAGAAGCCGCGCCCGGCGCCCGTCCACACGATGGCGCGCACGCCGTCGTCCTCGCGCAGCTCCTCGCAGACCTGGAGCATCTCCAGGTGCAGCTCCCGATTGATGGCGTTCAGCTTATCCGGCCGGTTGAGCGTCACCAGCGCCACCTGCCCGTCCCGTTCGACCGTGAGATGCTGGTAGGCCATCACCTTCCTCCCGCGGGGGCGGTCGTGAAGGGCGTCGGCCCCCGCTGTCCGCCCGTCGCTCGCCTGCTCGGTGGTGTTACCGTAAATCGTCGCCAAGCCAGGGTTCAAGGTAGGTCATCGCCTCGGCAAAGGCGTCGGGGGCCATGAGTAGGTCGGCCGTGCGCAGCGGGCCCGGCAGAGCGGCGATGAAGTCGCGCAGGGCGCGGCGGGCGACGAGTAAAGCGTTGAAGAAGGCGCGCAACTCCTCCCGTTCACGGGAATGGGGCACCGACAGGGCCGCCTCGCGCAGCGCGGCGCGCACCCGTGCCGGGCTAGGTGCGTCCGGGTGCTCGGCACGATACGGCCGCAACACGTAGTGCAGGTAGCGCCCCCAGGCGTGGTTGCCGGCGTCAAAGGCCTCGATGGCGGCGGCAATTGCCTGGTCCAGGGCTTCGTCCCCGTTCATGGACCGGAACCGTCCCGTGCCCTCACTCGATGATCTCGTCCACGGTCTCAAACTCATAGCCGGCGGCACGCAGGCCTTCGATCACCGCCGGCAGGGCCAAGGCGTCCAGCGATTCACCACCTACGTGCATCACGTAGATGGCGCCCGGCTCGGCCAGGCGCAGGCAGCGCTCGATGATCGCCCCGACGCTGTAGCGCATCCAGCCGCGTGAGTCCACCGTCCACAGCACGTTGTACGCATACCCGCGGGCGGCGATGTCGCGCAGCACGCTGGCATCGGTATCGCCATAGGGGGCACGGAACAGCGGCCGCGTGCTCTGCCCGGTCAGATCCACGATCACCTGCTCGGTGCGGTCGATCTGTGCCCACCGCTCCTCAGCGGTGAGCGGCCGTTGCCCGGTGGAGCGACCGGTAAAGGAACGGTGGTCGTAGGAGTGGTTCATAAGGCGGTGGCCCTCGGCGGCCATGCGCTGGACAAGGTCCGGGTTGCGCTCCGCCCATGCGCCCGTCATGCCGAACGTCGCCCGCACCCCCTGCTCTTTGAGCACGTCGAGGATGTACTCGGCGTAGCCGCGATCCGCGCCGGCATCAAAGGTGAGCGCCACGGCGCGCCGCGCCGGGTTGCCGCGCTCCACCACTCGCGCCGGTCCCTCTAGCGCCTGTGCCCGCACAGGACGCGGCGCGGCGGCGACCGCGGGCGGCGTTGCCGGAGGCGTGGACGTCACCGCGGCCCACGCTGGGGCAGTGGCGGCACCGCCCAGCTCGATGCGCACCTGCGCTGGCTCCGACGCGGTGGGGGCTGAGCGGCGCGCTGACGGGCCGACCGCGCACGCCGCGCCGGCCAGCGCCACCGCCAGGATGACCAAGGCCCAGAGCCAGGCACGCTCGCCGTTATGTCCGCCCATCGCCGCGGCTGCCCTTCGCGCCTGCGCACAGCAGCCACACCCGCCGCGCGTCCTCCAGCACCGCGCGGGCGGCGTCCGGCCCCTCCCAGCGCAACAGCACGTGCCGGCGCTGGAACCAGCGCCACATCGCGGCGCGCCGTTCTTCCTCCACCTGAGCGATGTCCACCAGCGACGACCGGCGCGGGTCCACCACGACCAGCTTGTGGTCGCCGTCGCTGCGCCGCAGCACGCCGATCAGGCGCGCCGCCACGTGCTCACCGGGTCGGTACGGCCGGTCGTTGCGTAGCAGGAGCACGTCCAACAGCTCGCCGTCGGCCGCGCTGAGGGCGTGGGGCACGCAGCCGTAGTGCTCTGGCGGCTGAAGCTTCTCCTCCCGCTCCACCGGCACCACGCGGTCCGTGCCCTCGTCCCACTCGTAGCGTTGCGGCGTGAGCGCTGGCCACTCCACCACCACCTCGACCGCGAACGGCTCGTGCGTCATGGCTCCACGGTGACCTTTACGGCCCGGCTGGCCTTGTCGTCGGCGGTGGCGTAGGCTTGCGCGATCTGGGCCAGTGGGAACCGGTGGGTGATGAGGCTGGCCATCAGGTCGCGGTGGGCGGCGACGAGCGCAATAGCCCGCTCGAAGTCCGCCACGCCTGCGGCCCGCCCATAGGTAGCGGCTCCCACCAGCCGCACCTCCTTGAGCACGGTGGCAAAGGCGTTCAGGCGCGGTGGCTGGAAGAAGATGCCCACCACGCACACCCGCCCGCCGGGCCGCACCAGCGTCGGCGCCTGCACCAGGGTGTCCGCCTCCCCGCCCACGGTCTCGATCACCGCATCGAAGGGCTCGGCGGCGGCGAGGGCGGCCAGATCCTTGGCCCCTGCCTCGTCAGCGGGGAACACCCGCGTGACGCCAAAGCGATGCGCCGCCGCAGCCTGGTGCGGGTAGCGCGCCGTCACGGCCACCTGAGCGCCCGCCTCGCGCGCCGCCAGCGCCGAGAGCAGGCCGATGCTGCCACTCCCCTGCACCAGCATCCGTTCACCGGGCTGCACGTCGAGAAGGCGCACCGCGTGCACGGCCACCGCCGTCGGCTCCGCCAGTGCGCCGAGCGGGAAGGGCAGTCCTGCGGGCAGGGAGAAAAGGGTGTAGGCCGGCACGGCCACGTACTCGGCCAGACCGCCGTCACGGCCGACGCCGAGCAGGAGCCGGTTGCGGCAAAGCTGATAATCGCCGCGGGTACAGGGCGAACAGGTGCGGCACGTCACCAGCGGCTCGATCGCCACCGGCGTGCCCGGCTCCCAGCCGCGTACGCCGGGGCCGAGGGCGGCCACCTCACCGGCGATCTCGTGGCCGGGCACGGCACCGCTGCCCAGCCCGCCGCCGCGGTAGCGGTGCAGGTCACTGCCGCAGATGCCGCAAGCGCGCACGCGCACGAGCACCTCGCCCGGCCCGGGCTCCGGCTGTGGCGCCTCACGCAGCTCGACCAGGCGTGGCCCCCGGTAAAACGCCGCCCGCATGGCTTCTCTCCCGCCGATCCGGCCGTTATCGTATCACCTATCGTCGCAGCGCACGCACGCTACGCACCGATGACCACGATGCCCCCGATGATAGGAATCCACGGCGAGTAGATTGCCATCGGCCCGGTGCCGGGCCGTATCATGACCGGGGGAGCGCGGTGTGCAGGTTTTGAACGATATCCGGCCATGGTGGGGTCCCGCGCCGGGCAGAGTGCTCTCCATGGTGGACCTGATCGCCAACGGCACGGTACCCGCCGAGGTGGCCGGGGCGTTGTGGTGGGCGATGGAGCACGGCGCTTCGGCGATGTCCGCCGCCGGCCCACGGCTGGCGGGCAAGACCACTCTGGCCACGGCGCTCCTCAGCTTCCTGCCGGACGAGGCCCGGCTGTACATCGTGCGCGGGCCCTACGACCCGGTGGACGCGCCGCTGGACGACGGGCCCCTCTATCTGCTCGTGAACGAGCTGAGCGACCATACGCCGTGGTACGTGTGGGGGCCGGCGGCGCGGCGCGCCTTCGCGCTGCTGGGCCAGGGGACGCGCCTGGTGGGCACGCTGCATGCGGACAGCGCCGCCGAGGCGGTGGCTGTCATGCGCGATGAGACCGGCGCGCCGGCCGAGGTGATCGGCCGCATCACGCTGGTGCTGGTGCTGCGCGCCCGCTGGGCCGGCGCCGCCATTGAACGGCGGCTGGTGGAGGTGAGCCTGCTACGGCCGGGCGACGGACGGGTGACCGTGGTCCCCGTGGCCGCGCCCGGGGCGGACGGGCGCCTGGGCCTGGTGTCGCCGCCGGGCGGTGTGGCCGCGCTGGCCGCGTGGGCCGGCGTGGACCCGGACGTGGCCCATGATGAGGTCGACATCCGTGCGCGATTTCTGACCGATCAATGGCGGCGCGGCGTGCACACCTGGCAGGACGTGAGCGCCGCGGTGCGCTGGTTCCGCCGCCACGCACGAGGAGGATATGCCCCGCCATAACCGGCAACGATTCGGGCGCGCGGGGGACCGTCGCTGGGGAAGCCCCCGCAAGCGCCCGCCCGAGCGCGACGATGAGCGCCCCGGCTGGAGCCGGGGCCGGCACACCGATCGCGACGCGGAGCCGCTGGAGCTGTTCCTCAGCGGCGAGGAATCGCCGGATGCCCCGAACCCGGCGCCGCCGGCGCGTACGTGCGGCCAGTGCCGCGAGTGGTTTCCGCACCCGGAGGGCGGCCGGGGAAACTGCGCCCATCCCGGGAGCGGCTTCCTGTTCCCGTGGGCCGATACCCCGGCCTGCCCGTTCTTCACCCCCCTGCGCTGAGCGCAGCGGCGTTGGGCGCGTGCGACGTCGTTCCATCGCGCGCGCCGCGTTCGACGCCTATTTCTGCACGGGTTCCAGCACCAGCGGGGTGTCGTCACGGTTGGCCCACTCGCGCATGGAGGCGTCGTACATGCGCACGCGCTCCGCGCCGAGGAGGTAGAGGACAAACGCTCCGTGCGCCGCACGGATGCCTCCCTGTCAGTAGGTGACGACCTCCTGCTCGGGGTTGATCCCTACCTCCCGCAGCATGGCGCGCAGCTCGGCAGCCGGCTTGAACACGCGCCGGTCGTCGCTGGTGACGAAGTTGACCCACTCCAAGTGCTTGGCGCCCGGCACGTGCCCCGCGCGCCTGTTGCCGCGGTCGTTCGTGCCCAGCCATTCCTCGTCGGTGCGCACGTCGAGGATGTTGGTGTCGCCCGCCTGCACCTTGGCCATCAGGTCGTCGAGGCGGCAAAGCATCGACTCATTCACGCGGGGGGTGAAGGAGCCGCGCGGCGGCCGGGTCTGATGGAAGGTGATGGGCCGGCCCTCGGTCAGCCAGCGGTGCCAGCCACCGTTGAGCACCTTGGCGTTGGTGTGGCCGTAGTAGTTCAGCACCCACCACAGCCGCGCCGCCACCAGGGAGTTGTTGTCATCGTAGGCGACGACGGTCATGCCGTCCGTGACGCCGAGCCGTTCCATCAGGTCCTTGAACTGGTCCGGCTGCATCACGTAGGTGTCGTTGGTCGGGTCTTTGATGTAGAAGTGCACGGGCAGGCCCACGGCGCCAGGGATGTGGGCACGGCGATAGGCCTCCAGCGGCGCGCAGTCGATCACGCGCACGGTGGGGTCGTCGCGGTGCTCCCAGAGCCAGTCCGGCTCGGCCAACAGCTCCGGACGCGCGTAGCCGGGGTCGGTGGTCATAGCCTCCTCCTTTCTGGCGGCGCCCACGGCGGGTCATATCGGCGCGCCGCCGGCGGTACGATCTCACGGGGCATCGTAGCGCGTCCACGCGCGAAACGCGCGAGGGGGAGCCGTTCCTCGGCCGGCGTGGCCGAACCCTCATCTCAGGCGCCGATGGTCGCCGGGTCGGCGGCGCGCTCCTGCTCGGCAAGCTGCAGCACCCGGTCCACGAAGTCCGTGGTGTGGCCCAGGGAGTTGCGCAGGTCGAACAGCGCGTCGAGGTCGGCATCGGCCAGGTGCGGCGCCGCCGGCGAGGCAAGCAACGCCTCGCGCAGGCCGATGCCCTGCTCCACCGCCCGCATAGCCGCCTCGTACACCAGCATGTGCGCCGTCTGCTTGCCCACCCTCTGGGCCAGAAATCCCATCAGCGCTTCCGATGCCAGCAAACCGTTCTCCTCGTGCAGGTTGCGGCGCATCGCCGCCGGGTGGACCTCCAGGCCGGAGAGCACGTCGCGTGTGAGCTGCACCGCCTTGGCCGCCAGCACGCACGCCTCCGGCAGCGCCACCCACTCCGCCTTCCACGGCCGGCCGTCGCGCTCGTGCTCGTGGATCATGCCCTCCAGCAGCACCGCTGCGTCCGCGCGCACGATCTTGGCCAGGGTAACGATGTGCTCCACCGTCTCCGGGTTGCGCTTGTGCGGCATAGTGACGCTGCCCACCCGCCCGTGCTGGAACGGCTCGGCCAGCTCACCGATCTCCGGCCGCTGCAGGTTGTAGATCTCCGTGCCGATTTTGGCGCAGGTCTGGGCGACCATGGCTAGAAACCCGGCGAACTCGGCCAGGTTGTCCCGCGCCGTGTCCCAGGCGATATCCGGCACGCCTAGGCCCAGGCGGCGCATCACCCGTCGCTGCAGCTCCAGCCCCTTGCCCGCGAAGAAGGCGAGCGTGCCCACCGCCCCGGCGAGCTGGCCCACGAGCAACCGCGACGCCAGCTCGCGCAGGCGCTGGATGTGGCGTCGCACCTCGCGCGCCCACACCGCCGCCTTGAAGCCGAAGGTGATCGGCAGGCCGGTCTGGCCGTGGGTGCGGCCGGGCATGATCGTGTCTCGGTGCGCGCGCGCCAGGCGCAGGCATTCGCTCTCGATGGCGCGCAGGTCGCGGTAGACGATCTGGCACACCTCGCGAAAGGCAAGGGCGTTGGCGGTGTCGGTGATGTCGTGCACGGTGGTGCCATAGTTGATGTACTCACCGGCGTCACCCTCGCACACCGCCTGCAGGGCGCGGATGGTGGAGAGCAGGGAGTGGCTGGTCTCCTCGATGCCGCGGCGGATGGCGTCCAGGTTCAGCAGCTCCACGCGCGCCTTGCGTGCGATCTCTTCGGCGGCGGCGCGGGGGATGAGGCCCAGGTCCGCCTGCTCGAGCGCCAGCGCCGCCATCACGTCCAGCCAGCGCTGCAGGCGCGCCCGGTCGTCGAACAGCTCGCGCACCTCGGGCGTGCTCCAGGCACCGCGGAACAGCTCCGAATCCATCAGGTGGACGGGCATGGGCGGGTCACACGCGCCGACGGGCGCGGGAGCCGGTCAGCGCGCTCCTCCTTCCTGAACGTGTTGAACGCGGGCGCAGAGGGCGGCCAGCCCGGCCTCTACCTGGCGCAGGGTAGCGCCCCAGGGCACGGTCAGGCGTACTCCCTCGAGCTCCACGTCGAACTCGTACTGGCAGCATTTGAGGATCGTCGGGCAGTCGTCCGCCGGCGCCAGGTCGCGCGGGCAGATGTTCACCCACCGCGGCTCACGGCCGTAGAAGTGGCGGTAGATCTCCAACGAACGATGGCAGCCGAGCAGGAGATTCCCTTCCGTGAGGGGCGGGCGCTGGTCCAGCGACAGGGCCGGCACCGGGAAGGCGAAGCCCGGCACGCGGCAGGGGGTGAGCACGCCGGCAGGCGGCGGCTGGGGCAACAGCCGGTTGAGGTCGAACGCCTCCTCCTGCACGTCGATGGCCGGCAGGTCGGCGTAGTCCAGCACCTTGCGCACCATGACGGCCAATTTGGCCGGGGCGGGCGGCACCACGTCGAACACGCGCAGCGGGATCGCCGTCGTGTCCAGCGCGAAGTTGACGTGCTCGTACAGCCCCTTCACCACCGCCGCCCGCCGACCGCCGCGCCGCGCCGCGCGCACGAGCTGGGTGGCGTTCATCACGTCGGTGTCCGGGTCCTCCACCCAGGCCGTCTCACGGGGCAGGGCCAGCACCGTTACCTCGGTAATGGGGCTGAACAGCGCCTCCGGGCGCGCGCGCCTGACGGCCGCGATGGCGACCTCGTCACCGGCGCGCAACACGACGAAATCTGTGCGCCGGTAGGCCTCTTTGCCCAACAGGTAGGCGCGGATGGCCTCTGGCGTGAGCGGGATGGCGACGTCCTGCACGCTCACCTCCCGGCACGTGCAGGCGGGCAGCGCCGCGCTTGGTTCCATCACCGTCCCTCCGGTCAGCGCTGGTCGGGTTCCCAGTATAGGCGCTCAGCGGCAAACGGGTGAGCGGCCGGGAGGGGCACGGCGAGGTGCACGCCTCAGCGGCGCGCCAGGAGCAGCAGCCAGACGAGCAGCGCCCACGCCAGCCAGAGGTACGGCAGCGTGACACCCACCGTGACGGGCTCCGGTGGCTTGGGGGTCTCATCATCGATGCTGATCAGGTCCATGATCGGCAGCGTCAGGCCGGCGAGCACCACGTCACCGGCCAGCCGGCCGGGCTTAAGCGTGCCGGACAGGCTGTGCGCCCGCCCGCAGCCGTGACAGTGAAACACCGCACGGCAGCGGTGGCCGTACAACCGGCGCAGGTCCTTGGGGTCCACGGAAGCACCATCCGTGCGTGAGGCTCGTATCCGTCTCTATTGTCGCTCGTGCCGGTGGAGGAAAGACCGTCCGATCGGCCGTGGTGCGGCGCCGTCTCTGGTACCGGGCGCGCTACAATCGGGGCACGGCGCCGGGCATGGGTCGGCCGATACGGGTGCACGTCCGGTGACGGCTACCGACCGCCTCCTGATCGCGGTGGACCACCTCAACCCGCCGTTCTCCGTGGCGGACGAGTGGGGCGACGTGCGCGGCTTCAGCATCGATCTCATCCGCCTGGCCCTGGCTCACAGCGGCCGTGCGGTCGAGTTCCTCCCGCTGGACGGCCCCATGGCCCAGATCATGTGGCTGGCGGCGGGGCGGGTGGACGCCGCCGCCGACATCACCGTCACCGAACGCCGCCGCGCCTGGTTCGCCTTCTCCGCCTACTACCACGTGGAAGAACTGATGATCTTCGGCCGGCGCGACGGCCCCATCTGGCCCGGCTTCCGCCATTTCACCGGTAAGCTGGCGGTCAAGGTGAACAGCTACGTGCAGGAGTACCTCATCCGTCACCACCCGCACATCCCGCTGCTGGCGGTGGAGTCCACGGAGGCGGAGCTGGAGGCGCTGCGCGCGGGCCGGGTGCAGGGCTTCGCCGCCACGCGTGAGACCGGCCTGGCCTTGATCGCCGCCGGCAACGCCCAGGACCTGATCGCCGAGGGGACGCCCTTCGGGCCGGCGCCGCTGGCCCTGGCCACCCTGCCGCACCAGGCCGAGCGCGTGCTTCCGCCCTTCAACGCCGGCTTGGCGGCGCTGCGCCGCTCCGGCGAACTGACGCGCCTGCAACGCCAGTGGTTGCACGCCTTCGCCCATGCCTGAGGCACCCCCGCCCCGCCGAGCGGCCGGCCAGCGCCTCGGCGCGGCGAAGGGCGGGGTCTCGGGATACCGGGGCGGCCTACCCGCCCGCCCCGAGCAGCTCGCGCAACCCAGCCTCCAGGTCCATACGCGGCGTGTAGCCCAGGCGCGCGCGCAGGCGGGTGATGTCCGCCCAGGAGCGGCGCACGTCCCCCGCGCGCTCGCCGGTAAAGGTGATGGCGGCGTCCACGCGCAGGATGGCGCGCATGGCGGCGATCACGGCCAGCACGCTCGTCTCCACGCCGGAGGCGACGTTGATCGGCTCGCCGCCCGGGTCCGGGCCGAGCGCCGCCCGCTCGGTCACCGCCGCCACGTCCGTCACGTGGATGAAATCGCGCGTCTGCTCGCCGTCGCCGTAGACGGTGATCACCTCCCCACGCCGCAACCGCTCGGCGGCCACCGCCACGATGCCGGCGTAGGGACTGTCCGCGCGCTGCCGCCGTCCATACACGTTGAAGTAACGCAGCACCACCACCTCCAGGCCGTAGGCCGCGCGGTAGGCGGCACCCAGCAGCTCGCAGGCGGCCTTGTGCGCGGCGTAGGGGGACGCCGGCCGGAGAGGGCTCTCCTCCGCGGTCGGCAGCGGCGGCTCGCGCCCGTACACGGCCGCGGAGCTGGCCAGCACCACCCGCCGCACGCCGGTCCGCCGCGCCGCCTCCAGCACGTGGAGCGTGCCGTCCACGTTGACGGCGTGCGTCTCCAACGGGTGGGCCACCGACGCCACCACCGAGGCCCAGGCCGCCAGATGGACGACGGCGTCGAACCCGCGCCGCTCGCACACCGCCAGCAGCGTGTGCAGGTCGCGTACGTCCGCTTCCACCCGCTCGATGTCGCCTTGCGCGGCCGCCAGGTTCTCCCAGGTGCCGCTGTGCAGGTTGTCGAGCGCGGTGACGGCGTGACCGGCGGCCGCCAGCCGCTCCACGGTGTGCGACCCGATGAAGCCCGCGCCGCCCGTGACCAGCACGCGCGCCATCGCTCCCTCCGAGGGTGCCGTAGGGCAGGGTAGCGC
>JBHOQW010000173.1:0-4642 GCA_042408665.1 Dehalococcoidia bacterium | reverse complement strand
GCGGCCGGCGCCGTGGCAGGAGGAGCCCCATGCCTCCTCCATGGCCCGTGGTAGCCCCACCAGCACGAACGAGTAGCGGCCCATATCACCGGGCACCAGCACCGGCTGGCCGACGGAGCGATAGCGCGCCGGGATCTCGGGGTGGCCGGCGGGGAAGGCGCGGGTCGCCCCCTTGCGGTGCACGCACAGCTCCAGCTCCACGCCCCGGTACACGTGGCGCTCGATCTTGGCGATGTTGTGCGCCACGTCGTACACGACGGCCACCTGCTCCTCCGGGCGGCGCAGACCCATCACCCGCGCGAACGCCCGTCGCACGATGGCCGTGATGGTCTGTCGGTTGGCCCAGGCGAAATTGGCGGCCGCGGCCATGGCGCCCAGGTATGCCTGCCCTTCCTCGGAGCGGATCGGGGCGCAGGCAAGCTGCCGGTCCGGCACCTCGATCTCGTAGCGACGCATGGCGCTCTGCATGCGGTCCAGGAAATCCTGGCAGACCTGGTGCCCCAGGCCGCGCGAGCCGGTGTGAATGGTAACCGTGATCTGGCCGGGTTGCAGCAGGCCGAAGACGCGCGCGGTGGCCTCATCGTAGATCTGGTCCACCGCCTGCACCTCGAGAAAGTGGTTGCCGGAGCCCAGCGTGCCGAGCTGCCCCTGGCCGCGTTGGCGGGCGTGGCTGCTTACCCGCGACGGGTCGGCGCCGGGGAGCGCACCGCGCGATTCCAGCACCTCCAGGTCGTCCGGCGTGCCGAAGCCCATCTGGACCATCCACGCCGCCCCCTTGCTGAGCACGCCCTCCTCCTCCCGCGGGGACAGGCGGATCTCACCGGAATGGCCGGGACCGGCCGGGATGTCGCGAAACAGCTGGTCGATGAGCTGCTTGAGCCTGGGTTGAAGCTCATGCTCCAGGATCGGCGTGCGCAGCAGTCGCACGCCACAGTTGATGTCGAAGCCAACCCCGCCCGGCGAGATTACCCCGTCCGTCACCCGCATGGCGGCCACCCCCCCAATGGGGAAGCCGTATCCCCAGTGGATGTCCGGCATGGCGATGGAGTAGCCGACGATGCCGCGCAGGGTGGCCACGTTCGCCACCTGCTGCACCGCCATGTCCATGGCGATGGCCTCCATCAGCGTATCGTCGGCGTAAATCAGGCCGGGAACGCGCATCCCTGGCATGTAGTCCATGGGGAGTTCCCACCGCACGGGGTCAAGGCGGCGAAGCACGTTGCGCCAGTCCTGTTGCACGGCCGGTTGCGCTGACATGCACGACCTCCTATAGCCGTCGATCGTGCGGGGTAGAAGGCCCGGTACCGTCATCGGCAGGGCACCGGGTGCCGATGACCGGCCTAAATATCAAAGATCACGCGCACGTCGGTGCGGGATGGGCCGACCTGCACCGCGATCTGATGATACGTCACGGCCTTGACGCCGACCCCGCACACGTCGTCGAGCCGTTCCAGATGACGGCCGGCGACGCGCGCACGGCAGCGGGGTGGCGCGCACTCGTGGAACTCGTAACTCAACGGAACAAACCGATCCACCTCAAAGTGAAACAGCAGCTCGGAGAGCCAGTTGACGAGCAGGGCCGGCCAGTCCTCGCCGGACGCCTCTACCTCGATCGTGGCCGGTCGGCCGTCGCCGTGCCACTCCTGCGGGTCGTAGCCGAGGATGATGGCGAACATGCCGCGCGCCGCAGCGGCGAAGGCGTCGGCCGGGGTGGGCCCCCAGGCCGTCACACCGATATCCGCGGTGTGTTCCAGGATCTCGTAGCCGGATTCCTGGGTGCGCGTTGTCTCTGCCACAATTCTGCCCTCCGCCGCCGCGGCGGCCTATGGGGTAGATGCCCTACGGCGGCCGCTAGAACTGCGACGATTCCCACTGCCGCGTGCCTTCACCCAGCGCGGGTACCGGGTTATGGGATAGGTGTGTACCTTGCTCACGAGGGGGCCTCCCCTTGCACGGTTGGGCGGGGCGCCACGGGCGCGGGCGTTTCGCGGAAGATGAAGCGCGGGCAGTTACGGCCGGGCCATTGCGGGTCGTGCGCCTCCGGGCGCTGCAGGACGCAGGCCAGCGAGTCCCAGAACACGCAGTTCGGGCAGGAGTGCAGGTGCATGCGGCAGCGCGGGCAGCGCGAATCCGGCCGCACGGCGAAGGTGATCAGCCGTCCGCAGTTGGCGCAGTAGCGGGCGCGGGGCTCGGCCATCTGCGTCTCCGTCTCCACCTCGGCCGGCCGCACCACCACGGTTGGTACGCCGGCGCGCACCACGCGCTCTGTGACCGAGCCCAGCACGAACCGGCGCAGCCCACCCCAGCCATGCGTGCTCATAACCACCAGGTCCACGCGATCACGCTCCAGCACCTCCAGCAGGGTGGGCGCCGGGCTCCCGCGCACGACCAGCGTTTCGGCCTTGATACCCACGGGCAGGCGGGCGCGTACTGTGCCCAGGTATTCCTCAGCGGCAGCGGCGATCCGCTCGTCCAGGGTGGCGAAGTCGGGCACGGAACCGCTGAGGTCGAACGGCACGATCAGGCTTTGCGCGAGCGGCTCCACGCGGATGAGGAACAGGCGGGCGTGGAGCATGCGTGCCAGGTCGATGGCGACTGGCAGGGCGGCTTCCGCCAGTTGGGAGCCGTCGAGCGGCACGGCGATGCGACGGATGGTCGCCGGCTCATCGCTGGGCACGGTGGCCTCCTCCCGCGGCCGGATGAGCAGCACGGGGCGACTGCTCATGCGCATGACCTTGTCGGCCACACTGCCCAGGAGCAGACGCTGCAGGCCGCTGCGACCGTGGGTGGCCATCACGATCATGGTTGCCCGCTCTTCCTCGGCCTCGGCCAGGATCTGGTCCACGGGGTCACCGATCACGGCCTTGTACTCCGCCCGCACATGGCGCGCGCCCAGGCGGGCGGCAACCGCGGCCAGATACCCCTCGGCGGGCGAGCGCCACGCCTCCTCGATCTGCGCGCGCTGGCGTTCGTCACCGCCCACCACCAGGGCGCGCATTGGCTCGCTTTCCAGGACGGTGAGGAGTAGCACGCGGGCGCCACTGGCGCGCGCGATGGTGACCGCATACGGCAGTGCCGCCTCGGCCAGCGGCGAGCCATCCAGCGGCACCAGGAGGGTGTTCCAATCCATGGTCAGCTCTCCTCCGACAAGGGGTGTCGGCGCCTGCGCACCGTGACACTGCTAGCTTCGGCGTAGCCCGGCGCGTTGTCTGTAGGGCAATCAACCGCTGACTGCCCGGTAACGCCTGATCCGCAGCGACCCGCGCCGGGGAGAGGGCGGTCAACGCGCCGGCCGCCGAGCGCGAGGTGGTGCCCGGCGGCCGGGTTCTCGACCGTGTGGTGAGGCAGGTACCGGGATATCAGCCCTTCACGGCGATCTTGGTGGGCTGCGCCTTCGCCTCGGCGGGCAGCGGGACCTGCACCTTCAGCACGCCGTCCTTGTACTCGGCGCTGATCTTGCTCGGATCGATGCCCTCCGGCAGGGCGAAGCTGCGGCTGAAGGCGCCGGTGAAGCGCTCGGAGGCGTAATAGCGCGCGTCCTTGACCTCCTTCTCCTCCTTGCGCTGGCCCTCAATGGTCAGGATGCCGTCCGCGTAGGTCACAGAGATGTCTTCCTTCTTGACACCGGGCAGCTCGGCCTCGATCACTAGGTTGCCGTTTGCCTCATAGACATCAACCGTCGGCACCCAGACCGCTTCGGTGGTCAGAAGGCGCGGCGTCAGCGGCGTGAACGGCCGACGGAACATGTCCCACATCCGCCGCCGCATTTCCTCAAATTCACGCTCCATCTGCTGGAACAGGGACATGGGCCGCGGCTCCAACACGGCAACCGCACCGTTCTTCTTCTCAGCCATTGTCTACCTCCTCGGACGTAGTGTGGTTGTCCCGCCATGTGATAGCATCCGCTGCGGAACAACCTGCATTTCGACATTACGAAACGCATCAAAACACTGTCTGTCCGGTATTCCTAGACAGCCGATGCGGCTCCATTTCCCCACACCGTGGAGCTGGACCGGGTGACGGCGGACATGACCGGGGTCGGCGCCGGGCGCAGGATGCAGATCCGGCCTCGGTGCGGGTCGAAGGTCACGCGCACGACCTTCATGGGCGTTTGCGGGCCCTCACCGACCTGGAGAAGCACATCGCGCGCGCCGTTGAGCAGGCAGTAGCGCACCACGGTGCCCGGCCGGTCCAGACCGGTCACGGTAACCTCCTCGTCGAGCGTGGGCGCCGCCGGGGCGGTGCACCAGCCGGTGCTGAGCAGCTCGCCGGCCGCATCGTACAGCCGGCAGGGTGTGTAAACGGTTGAGAGCGGGGTCATGGCTGCACCAATCCAGGACACGGTCATGGTCTTGGAATAGGCGGGTGCGAGCCACGTCAGCCGGTTGCCCCTTCTCCCGCGCGTTGGCGCACGAACTCGTCGGCACAGCGGGCCTGACCGCGCAGCCGCGCGATCTCATAGGCCGTGGCGCAGTCGTTGCACAGCAAGTGCTCGCCGTATCGGACGAAGCCCGGCATCGGTCGGGGGCGCCGACAGGCGGCGCAGTGCAGGCGCTGTTTGGGCGAAACGCCTCGCGCCAGGTCCTCCTCCACGAACATGCGCATCACCGCCTGCACGGCGGCCTTTTGCCGCGGGGTGAGG
>JBHOQW010000171.1:0-1453 GCA_042408665.1 Dehalococcoidia bacterium | reverse complement strand
GACGCCCCCAGCGTCGTAACACCACCTAACAACACCGTGAGCGACGACGCCGCCAGCGCTGCGCCCCCTCGTAACAGGCTCTCACAGCGGCGGTTCCTTCGCTCACACACCCTCCACCACGGCCGCAGCCCCTCACGCCAGGCGGACCGGAACCGTACCCTTGGATTATTCGTGTACGAAGCAATCGTCGGTGTGCACGGCGGTGTGGGGGCGTGACGGCCCCGCCCGCGGGCGCGTGCGGGCGCGCGAGGCCTCCAGGCGGACCCGGGGGCGGTTAGGCGTCCCGGATCTCGGCGGCGCCACCGCTGACGCCTTCGGCGGTGCGCTTCCGTTGGTGATAGCGGGCACGCTGGCGTGCGTTGACCTTCGCGCGGTTTCGGCGCTTCCACGCCTCGGTGGCGCATAGATGGCTACAGTACAACGCACGGACGGTGCCTTCGAAAGCACGTCCGCAGTGCGCGCACTGCTTCGTGACACGTCGACGGCGCGCGGCCAGTGCTCGTGCATACGCGCGCACATCAGCGGGCGATGGTTCAGGGGACAACGACCGTTCGTCCATAGCTCCAGCGTACCGCGTTCGTCACACCCGAGCAAGCGTTTTGTAATGCTTTTGTAATGCGTCCCCTCTTGACATCAAACCCTATGTAGCGCATCATAGGGTTGTAAACACCCCTGACGGAGGGTGACCGATGGCTACCGCGACCGCCGCCACCTGGACCGCCGACGTGACCGCCCGCTGCGACCGCTGCCTGGGCGAGGCGTCCGTCGACCACCTGCGCCCCCTGACCGTGCACGGCGTGGTGTTCGATGTCTGCCTGTGCTGCATCGAGTACCTGCAGCGCCAGCACGTCACCGACCGCGCGCTGGCGCTCCGCCGCCTGCTCCGCGTCTACGGCGGGTGCGGCGTGGCCGCCTAAAGGCGAAGGACGCCGGGCCCGGGTGCCGCCAACACCCGGGCCCGGCCAGAACACCACCAGGAGAGACCGTGATGTCCATCACCAAGCTTGCCCCCCTTCCCTTAGCCCCGTCAATCGCCGCCGGTCACCTCGCGCTGACGCCGGAAGCGCACCAGGAGCTTTGCGACTGGTTGGACTCCCTGCCGCCGGCCCCGGAGCAGTGCGAGCAGTGTCACGGGCCCGCCGCGCCCTGCATCGATGGCCGCTGCCTGGCCTGCAGCGCGGAGCTGGACCCGACGCTGCCGCTGCCGTGGGAACACGGCCGCTAACCGACCCCCACGCGCCCGGCCGGTTGGTCGGGTTGGTCGAGGTCTCGACCCGAAGGCCCGCCCGCCCACCGGCCGGCGCCACTCCCTGGAGGATGCGCCATGACTCGCCACCACCCGCGCGCCAGCGACTGGACGCACTACACGCCGATTCCCGTGGGCCGCCAGCTTACCGAGCGCCGCCGATGGGAGACCGCGCTTCAGGCAGAAGCCGCCGACCTCGCCCGACTC
>JBHOQW010000161.1:0-1342 GCA_042408665.1 Dehalococcoidia bacterium | reverse complement strand
GCCCGGGCGGGGTCGGGGTCCGGATCATTGCGGCGGTAGCGCCGGCGCCGCGCCGGGTCGGGCTCGTTCCGGCGGTGAGAGCGAGGGAGAAACCGCCCGAATCGGTCGCGGGCGGGCAATCGCCTGGCCATTTTGCTGCCTCCTGTGGGATTGACAAAGAACATCATGGTTCAGAATCCCGTATCCTGCACGATGGGCTCCTGTCCGTACATCAGCACCTCTAACGGTGACAGCGCGTGCAGCGTAACTAGGTCCGGATGCTCGAAAGTGTGCACGTAGTCGGCGCGGTCTCCCGCATGCCGGTAGCGCACTTCATACACGGCCTCGCCGAAGTACACCGGCTCCGGGAAGTATCGTGACGGCTTCGGCCGATTGATCAGCGCCAGCGTGCCGGGATTGCGAGCGGGTACCTTGAGGCCCGCACGCCGGGCCTGTGAGAGCGCCGCCGCCACGGCCTGGCGCTGGGGCATCCCGCGCCGGACCAGGCGGGGGATTTCCTCGCTCAGAAACCCCCGGGCGGCCTCGGAGTATTGCGGATTGAGCCGCGCCCGGGGGCCGCCGGCCTGGGCCTCGAAGAACTCGATAGCGCGGCCCACCATCCGCGCGATGGCCTCGTCGGAGGAGTCGCGGATGGCCGACCAGTCATCCATCGTGCCCAGGCCGCGCCCGAACCCATCCGCCAAGTCCTCCATGTTGGCGCCGGCTTCCCAGGCGAGGCGAATCAGCAAGAGGGGCCATTGCGCGACCACGTGGGCCCCGTCCCACCGATACGTGACCTGGCCGGGATCCTCGATCCGGACGTCCGTAATCTTGCGGCGCGGGGGACTCATCGCCGCCCCCGGGTAGCCCACCACAGGGCCGCAGCCCCGCCACCGACGAGCAGCAGCGGCACGACCGGGAAGCTCACGCCCAGCAGCGGCCGCGCGCCCAGCTTGGCCGCCTCCTCCGGCGTGAGCACGCCGCGCTCAACGGCGCTGATCAGGTCCTCCTGCCGCTTGACCGCGCCCATCACCAGCGCCATCGCGCCGGCCACGGCGGCCGCGAGCGCGAGCACCGCGACGGGGATCACGCCGAGATGCACACCCACGGCGCCCAGGGCGGCAATCAGCGAGCGGAGCCGGTCGGTGACCTGGGTATGGCGGGCATCCAGCGCGGCGAGCTCTCCCGCTGCATCCCGCAGGCGCTGGGCCTCGGTGGTCTGGCCCTTGGCCGCCGCGACTTCAGCCACGCGGGCGGCGCGTGCCCGTGCGGCCTGAATCCGGGCCGGCAGCGTGTACCATTCCTGGAGCCGCGACTTGATCCACGCCACGGCATCGCCGACCACATCGCCCAAGCCGCTATC
>JBHOQW010000159.1:0-12528 GCA_042408665.1 Dehalococcoidia bacterium | reverse complement strand
GACCGGGAGGACCTTGTACCCGGAGGCGCGCAGCTCACCAACGGTCCTGGGCTTCTCAAGCACTGTCACGGTCGCTTCCTTTGCCTCCCTGGCGGGTTGCCTCCACCGCCGCCGAACGGACGCGGGGCGTCTCTGGAGGGTGGTGATTCTCCCCGGCTCGCCGGGCGCGGATCGCCCGCCCCCTTCGGGCGGGCGTGCACGGTGCGACGCGCCGGGTGCCTACAGTATACCCCTTGCGCGCGCCACGCAACGGCCCGCCGCCGAAAATCGGCCTTGTGCCGTGTCAACTCACCCCGCGCCGTTCGCCCTGTCGTTCCATCTTGCAAGGACGAACCGACTCCGTCATAGTGTCAACCGGGATATACGGTCATCTCATGCGGATCGGCGGACCGGGCCTGATCGCCAGGCGTCGAGATGGAGGTGCCGGATGAGCACGCTGACCCGGGCTTGGATGCGTTTCCCCCTGCAGCGCCGACGGGAGGAGCACAGCGCCGCTGTCGGCCGGCGCTGGCGGGCGCCACGGGCGCCGGAGGTCGTCGCGGCGGCGGCGCTGGGCTGGGCGGTGCTCGCCGCGCTGCTGTTCTTGGTCTCCCGCACCGTGTTTGGCATGAGCCATGGCGCCGCCCTCGGTTTCTCCCTGGGTGTGGCGGCGTACATCCTCATGTTCACGGGCTTCATCCTGGCGCTGGCGTGGTGCGTCGCCACCAACCGCATGGACCTCCCCCATCGCTGGTGAGCGGGCGCCTGCCGGGCGCCGGTGTTCAGCGCAGCGTCACGCCCCAGATGCTGGGCACCTCGCCCAGCGGCACCTCGATCAGGGTGGGATGCGCGTCACTGAGCGCCTCGCGCAGGGCGAGCCGCAGCTCCCTCGCGTCCTTGGCGCGCACCCCGGCCACGCCGAACGCTTCGGCCAGCTTCACGAAGTCCGGGTTGACCAGCTCCGAGGCAAGGATCCGGCCGCCGAACTGCTGCTGCTGGATGCGGCGCACGTTCCCGAAGGCGTTGTCGTTGAACACCACGGTGACCAGGTTGATACCGTGCCGCACCAGCGTGCTCAACTCGGCGAGCTGGTAGGCGAAGCCGCCGTCACCGGCAATGGACACCACTTTCTTGTCCGGGTTGCCGATCTTGGCCCCCATCGCGGTGGTAAAGCCGAAGCCGAGCGTGCCCTGGTAGCCGGCGGTGAGGAAAGTGCGCGGCCGGTACACCGGGAAGGCTTGGTTGGCCCAGTACCCCACCTGCGTGACCTCGGTGACGAAGATGCCGTCCTCCGGCAGTTCTGCGCGGATGGCCATGGCCAGGTCGGCCTGTGGTTGCAGGCTGGCGAACTTCTCCCGCACCCGCCGGCGCACGGCCTCGCTCTCCTCGCGGCGGGACGGGCGGCTGCGGTTGTAGCGGGGCAACCGCTCGATCAATTGCCGCAGCCCCTGCCGGGCGTCCGCTACCAGCCCCACATCGACCTTGGTGTTGCGGCCGATCTCGGCTGGGTCGATGTCGAGCTGGATCACGGTTTGGTGGGGTTTGACACCCCAGGGCATGGTGGCCGGCTGCACGAAGCGGGTGCCGACGGCCAGCACCACGTCTGCCTCCGGCGTAAGGGCGGAGCCGGCCAGCGGCAGTTGGGCCAGGTAGTGGCGGTCGGACAGGGCGCCGCGGCCGTTGGTGGTCATCACCACCGGCGCCTGCAGCATCTCGGCCAGCACCTCGAGCTCTGGCGAGGCGTCGCTGGCCAGCACGCCGCCGCCGGCGAAGATCAGGGGCCGCTCGGCTCGCCCGAGCGCCTGGGCCGCCCGCTCCACCAGGTCGGGGTCGGCGGTGGGCGGTGGCGCCGGCGGTTCCGGCTCCAGGATGTGTACGTCCGCCGTGGCCTGCAGCACGTCCGGCGGCACCTCGATCTCCACCGGGCGGCGGCGACCGGTGGTGAGCTGGCGGAAGGCCTCGCGCACCAGTGCCGGGATCTCCTCCGGGCGCATGGCCCGCCCGGCCCATTTGGTGACGGAGCCGATCATCTCGAGCTGGTTTTTGATCTCGTGCAGCACCCCGCGGTCCCGGCCGATAAGGTCGGATTGGATCTGGCCGGCGATGCACAGCACGGGCGAGTTGCAGGCGTAGGCGGTGGAGAGAGCGGCGGCCGCGTTGAGCAACCCCGGGCCGGGTACTACAAGGCAGGTACCCACGCGGCCGGTGGTGCGCGCGTACCCGTCGGCCATGTAGGCGGTGGCCTGCTCGTGGCGGGTGTGGTAGACGGTGATGTGTTCGCGCTGTTCCCACAGGGCGCTGAACGCCCAGTCAAGCTGCACACCCGGCAACCCGAAAACGACCGACACCCCCTCGACCTTGAGCGATTCGACAAGCGCCTGTCCGCCGGTCATCTGGGCCACGTGGATCCCTCCCTCGGGCGCCCGCGCTTGGCTCTGCCAAAGCGGCGCCGTGCTGCGGGGCAAGTATACCGGACGCGCACGACAGCGGCGTGGACGGGGCGGCTATGCCTCGGTGGCCAGGTGGCGTCGGAGTTCGGCGGTGACCTGTTCGATGATCGGTTCCCACGCGGCGCCCGGCTCGCGGGTGACGGTGACGAAGTCGTCGAGGAAAAACAGGCGCCGCACCCCCGGCACGGCCAGCAACCGGGCGGCCAGCGGGTCGCTGACGGCCTCCAGGGCGCTCGCGACCGTGCGCGGGCCGCTGCTCAACCGGCGCCCGACGCTGAACTTGAGGGCGTTGGGGTTGGGGGTGGCGTGCACCTGCACCTCGATAGCATCGGACACGGCGTCACTCCGGTGTGGCCCGTGGGCCCCTCCCTAGGGAGTATATCCCGGAGGTAAGGCCGTGTGCTCAGCCGGGCTTGCGCCTCGTGAGCAGCAGCCGTGCGGTGGAGACGGCGAGGAGACGGCCAGGACCCGCCGGATGGCGCGGCACGGTGGCCTCCCGTTGGACGGAGTCGCTAGGAGTCGCGCGGTGGGGTTGGGTTTGCCATACTGTACGGTTGTGGCCGCAGATCAGCGCTAGTGGCGCGGCCACCGGGGAAAGGACGACCTCATGAGCACCGCTGAGCAACCGATTCGCGTAATGATCGTCGATGACCACGCCGTGGTGCGCGAGGGGCTCCGCACCTACCTCGAGCTTGAGGACCGGATCGTGCTGGTCGGCGAGGCCGCTAACGGGCGTGAGGCGGCAGAAAAGGTGCGGGCGCTGAAGCCGGATGTGGTGCTGATGGACCTGCTCATGCCGGAGATGGACGGCATCGCGGCGACGCGTGCCATCAAGCAGCAGGCGCCCGACGTCAAGGTGATCGTGCTCACCAGCTTCACCGACGATGAGCACGTCATGCCGGCCATCGAGGCCGGTGCGACCGGGTATCTCCTTAAAGATGTCTCCGCCGAGGAGCTGGTGAAGGCCATCCAGGGGGCGTACCAGGGTCAGGCGCAGCTTCACCCGGAGGTGGCCCGCCGCCTGATGGAGCAGGTGCGGCAGCCGCGCAAGCGGGAGCAGCCCGGCGAGGAGCTGACGCCGCGGGAGCGGGAGGTGCTCCGCCTGATCGCCAAGGGGATGAGCAACAAGGAGATCGCCCGTGAGCTGGTGATGACGGAACGCACCGTCAAAGGGCACGTCAGCAACATCCTGGGCAAGCTGAACCTCCAGGACCGCACCCAGGCCGCCCTCTACGCCGTGCGGCACGGCCTTGCCCCACAGGAGTAGGGGGCGGTGCTACCCACCCCGGCTGATGACGATCGTCACCACGCGGTCACCCACCGATTCGTTCGGCGCCGGGCTCTGCCGGATCACGGTGCCCGCCGGCCCCTCGCGTGAGGGCATCTCGATCACGAACGGTGTAATGCCCAGCTCCTGCAAGCGGCTCAGGGCGGCCGTCTCGTCCATGCCGCGCAGGTCGGGCATGCGTTGGGCGGCGGCCGGCGACGGCGATGTCGGCTGGGACGGTGGCGCGGCGAACGCACCGCGCCCGCCCACGCGGGCCGCGGTCGAGAGCGGGCTTGGCCCGGCTGAGGCGAGCCGTCCGATGAGGAACGCCACCAGGAGCGCGAGCAGCACTGAGGCGGCCAACCGCGGGGCGGCCGCGCCGCGCCCGGCAGCGGGGCGCGCGCCCGCGGTCCGGCTGCGATCGGCAGGCCGCCCCTGACGCACCGGGCGACTGGGGCGTCGGGGCGGCAGACCGTCGTGGCCCCCATCCGTGCGCGGCAACAGGGCCAGTAGCTCCTCGGGATTGAGGTGCAGGTAGCCGGCGTAGCTGCGTAAGAAGCCGCGGGCGTACACCTCCGCCGGGAATACCGTGAAGTCCTCCTGCTCGAGGGCCACGAGGTACCGGCGAGCGATGCGCGTCTCCCGCTCGGCCTGTTCGAGCGTGATACCGCGCGCCTCGCGCGCTTCGGTGAGCATGGCGCCGATCCCGTTGGCTCGCATCCCCGTCATACCGCAACGCGGCCGGCGCCCGGGCGCCTGTGGCGCTGTATGAGGCGTATGCCCGGCCTACAGCCCCTCACATTGACAGCCAATAGTCGAGCACCTATCGTGTGTTCCGCGATGGACGAGCAGTCGCGGGCGGATCCCGAAGTGAAAGCGGCCTCCCGCGGCGAACGGCGCCGGCAGACCGCTGCATTCATCCTGGCTATCGCCCTCCTCGCGGTTGGCGGCCTCTACGCGGCGCTCGCTATCCTGGTGCGCGTCGATACCATCTTCTTCCCGGGTAACACCCTGGAGCTTCCGCGACCGCTGGCGCGCATCCCCGGGCTCGACGCCGACGTGCCCGCGGACAGCCCCCTCACCGACCGTATCAACATCCTCATCCTTGGGTTGGATCGGCGGCCGCATCATCCGGTCGATGCGGACGGTCCGCCACGTTCAGACTCAATGTACGTCCTCAGCGTCGATCCGGTCAGCAAAACCGGTGGGCTGCTCGCCATCCCTCGCGACCTGTACGTGCAGATCCCCAACCCGACGGGGAGGGGGGAGCCGTGGGTGACGCGCATCAACACCGCGTACCACTACGGCGTGTACTACAAGTATCCAGGCGGTGGGCCGGCGCTGGCGCGCGAGGCGGTCGAGCAGACGTTCAAGATCAAAATCAACTACTACATCGTGCTGGACTGGGTGGCGTTCGCCGACGTCATCGACGCGCTCGGCGGCGTCGAGGTCACCGTGCCGGAACCGCTACGCCGGGTCGAGGCCTTCAACGTGCGGGATGGCAACGCCTTCTTTATCGACATTCCCGCCGGCCGCCAGCTTATGGACAGTATCACCGCTCTGGCCTATTCACGCTACCGCGGCGATATCGGCGGCGATCTGGCCCGCATCAAACGCCAGCAGCAAGTGATGCGGGCCGCCATGGAGCGGGCCCTCAGCCTCGGCTGGTTGAGCAACGCCCCGGCGCTGTGGTCGCGGTTTCGCGGCGCCCTCGATACAGACATCACCGCCGCCCGCCTACCGGGGCTGATCGCGCTCGCCCGCCAAATCGACCCCGACCGTCTGGTGATGGTCTCGCTCGCCGGCGACAACGGTGAGGCGGTGCGCGAGGTGCGCACGCCGTACGGCGAGGATGTGCTGGTGCCGGTGTGGGAGAAGATGGCGCCGTTGCTGCAATCCGTGATCTACGACCGACGCCTCCGTGAGGAAGGGGCGCAGGTTAAGGTAGTGAACGGCACGCCCCTGCGCGGGCAGGCGGCGCGAGTGGCGGCCTACCTCGTGCGGTACGGCCTGGCCCCGACCGATCTCACGGTGACCGATGCGCCCGCCGGTGACCGGCGGGCGGAGACGGTGATCATCGATTACAGCGGCAAGGAGTACACGGCTCGGCGCCTGGTCGAGTGGCTCAACCTGCCGCGCACGGCCGTGCAGCACCAACCCGCCCCGCGCAATCCCGGTGACCCGGATGTGGTGGTGATCGTCGGGCAGGACCTGAAGCTGCCCGCCGATCTCGTCGCTGCCGCAACCAATGTCCGCTGAGGCGACCTCTCGTGCCGGACCCCCGCCCGCCGCGACGCGGTGGGGTGCCCATGTGGCCCGTGCCATCGCCGCGCCGTGGCTCAGCCACGCCGGCGTTCTGGCGCTGGCCCTGGCGTTCGCGGTAGGGCTGGCGCCGCTCCTGCCCCTGGCGGCGTCCGACTTAGGGTTGGTGGGCGTGCTGAGCAGCGATGAGGCGCTGGCCGGCCGCATCGTGCGGCATATGGTTGAGGCGCGCACCGCCAGCCCGGACCACTTCTTCGCCTACGGCGCCTTGAGTTTTGACCTGGCGGCGCTGCTGCTCATCCCGGTAGCGGCGGTCGGTCGCCTGAGCGATCTGGCCGTAGTGGTGGCCCTGCGCGCCGTATCGCTGGCCGGCGGCGCCGCCACCGTGGTACTGGCCGCCGCCCTAGCCCGCCGCCTGGCCGGGCCGCCGGCGGCGCTCGTGGCCGCCGCCCTGGTAGCGGCCACACCGGAACTGGTGATGTGGAGCGTGACCGCACACCCAGATACCTTGCAGCTGGCGCTGCTGACCGGGGGATTGCTGATGGCGGCGTTGCTCGCGGAGCGGCACACGCCGACACGGCTGGCTCTGGGCGCGACGCTGGCCGGACTGGCGTTTGGGACCAAGTATCTCGGGGTGCTGCTCCTGCCGCTGTTGTTACCGGCGGCGGCCGTGGGCCGGCGGCACACCGGCCGCGTGCGACCGCTCGACCTCGTTTGGGACGCTACCCTCCTGGCGACGGTGTTTGCGCTCGCCTTTGCGCTCACGAACCCGTACGCGCTGCTGGAACCGGCGCGTGCTCTTGGTCAGGTCCGCGCCGAAATCGCCCACGCCCACGCCGGCCATGTGTTCGACCTCGGTGATGGCCCGTTGGCCTGGCCGCGCGTCCTGCTGTCGTTGAGGCTGGGTGGACCGATTATGCCGGTGCTGGCTGTGGTTGGCGTGGCCGCCTGTTGCACCGCCCGTGGGCCGGTGCGGGTCAGCGCCGTGCTCCTGGCCGGGTGGACGGGGGCCTATGTGGCCTATCTGATGACGCGGGTGGGTTACGAGGCGCCGCGTTACGCCCTGCCGCTGGTGCCGGGGGCGGCCGCCCTGGCGGCGGTCGGTCTGGTCCGCTGCGCTCGTCCCGTGGTGGCCGCGGCCGGTCGGCCCGCCCTGGTCGTGGTCGGTGTGCTGGTGGGGGGCGCGTTGCTCCTGCCCTCCCTGGCGACGGCGCAGCGGGTGCAGACCCGGTTGGCGCGCGCGTCGGCGTTGGAGCGCGATGCGCGCGTGCAGGCCGGTCGCTGGCTGGACGCCGTGGCCCCGGCAGGTGCTGTCATTCTCACCGATGCGTACGTGTACCTGCCCGCGCGGCGGGAGGGGGTGACGGTCACCTTTGGCCTCACCCGCGAGCTGGTCGACCGCGTGCGCCCGCTGTACATCGTCACCAATGAGGACATCCGCGGTCGGTTCCGCTGGGCGGAGGGGGCGGTGCGGTACATCGATGGGCCGGCCGCTTACGCCGCGCGGCAGGAGGCGTACGCGGCGCTGGAAGAAGGGCGCCTGGGCTGCTACCGGCTGGCGCGCGATTTCGGCACCGTGAAGGTCTACCGCGCGGACTGCACGACGTCGGGGTTGAGGCGGGCCGTGCACCCCCTGTTGTCAGCCGACGTGTCTCATGCTATGGTAGTAATCGAAGGGAGCCAGGAAGGACTGCCCGGCTCCTATGTGGGAAACGGCAGGCGGAAGTAGCTCAGCGGTAGAGCACCTCCTTGCCAAGGAGGGGGTCGCGAGTTCGAATCTCGTCTTCCGCTCCCACATAGCACCGGCGCGACGCGCCGGTGCGTTTGTTTTGCCCGCTGGCCCGTCCCCCGACTTGAGGCCGGCGCGTCCGTGTTAGCGTGCCTCGGTCCCGTGGTGGGCCGCCCGCTCGTAGTGCTGGCGCAGCAGGTCCTTGCCGTAATCGTTGCCGTTGGGCGTGCGCATCACCGTATGGATGTGGGTGCGCGTGGGCACATCGTAGTCCAGCGCCACCCCGCGCTGGTGGTCGAACTCGATCAGGATCACCGGGCTGTGCACGCGGTAGTAAAACACGCTGTCTTCCTCGACCCCGCCCATCCACGCGAAGTACGTGTCCGCAAGATGCCGGCGCACCTCGTCCATCTTGACGGCGGCGTGGCCCGCTGCCATACGGCCGACGTAGGTCTCGATGAGGGCCAGAAGCAGGTCCTGCTGGGACGGTGTCAGCCGGTCGAAGCGGATCCCCTCGTAGCGTAGCTCCAGGTTGTCGCGGAAGGCGCCGGTGAACACCTCGGGGGGAAGCTGGTCGGACAGGACGGCGGCGCGCCGTTGCTCTGCCGTGAGCGACCGGGCCAGCGCCAGCCCGCCGGCCTCCTCCGCCGCGAACACGCGGGTGCCGGCGTAGCGGCCGGCATCGGCCTCGACGGGCTCTGAGCCCATGAACATCGGCGTCATCACCACCTGATCGCCCAGGACGAAGCAGTTGATGATGAGGTGGTGGCCGTCGATCTGCCAGCCCCATGGTTCATCGGCGGACGGGGTGCCAAACAGGCTGAGCCAGTACACCCACTCGCCGTACTCCTCCCAGCGGTCGGTGATCTCGGCGATGGTCTCGTTCAGGCGCATGATATCGCGCGCGGTCTGGAAGCCCGGTGCGCTGAGGCTGGCCTGCAGCAGGGCAAGGGCGTGCTCCCGCTGCGCCGGGTCCATCGCTTCCAGGCAGACGCCGTGGCGCATCGTGAAGATGTGGATGTTGCTCCAACGCCGCCAGGCGTCGCTCTCGACGGGGAACCGGATGGCGGCGCGCTGGGCCGGGTCAAGCGCCGCCAGCAGGGCCTGCGCCGCTTCACGAATGGGGTGGGTGGAGACGCCGGTGGAGCGGATGGGGAACAGGCCGGGAACGAGGGTGCCGTCGGTGGTGATGCCCTTAAAGGGCTCGGCGAGGGCGGCCTCGGCGTTCTGAATGTAATTGCGCAAAAACTCCGGCAACACCGCGGGCAGGGCGCGGGCGGAGACGGGCGGCCGCTGCCGCGGTCGATAGCGGGTGGTCTCCAGCGTCATGTTGGACCTCCACGTGCGCGCTGTCAGGCGTGACGCGTGAGAGGTGACGTGGTGCCCCTCACGCCTCACCGTTTTCCTCCACACGGTTCAGATGGCGGGCATGACCGACGCATCGCGGTCTGCCGGGCTGTTTGCCGGTCATTGTGCGCCTCCCGGATGGTATTGTCACCCCCTGCGACCGCTCGTACACCGGTCGGCAGGCCGGCGGCCGGACCGCGGTCCGCCTCGACACCGAAAACGACGGTCCCGAACGAGTTTGCTGATGATCACGATTCAGAATCTGAATTGAAGTCTGTTGACGGATAACGGGCGCGGGAGCGGTAGTTAAATGGAGACCTTGGCCGGCCGTGCCGGCCCGGTTTGCCACTTGCACACCAACGAGGTTCGGACATGGACTTTGGCTGGTCCCCCGAGCTGGAAGCGTTCAAACGCGAAGTGCGCCAGTTCATCGCCGAGCACGTCACGCCGGAGGTGCAATACGAGATCGACCACGGCGTCGAGGAAGGCCGTCGCGGCCCGCGCGTGGCCGAGCTCTACCGAAAGATAGCCGAGAAGGGGTGGATCGCCATTAGCTGGCCGCGGGAGCTGGGCGGCCAGGGGGGCAGCCGCCTCAAACAGTACATCGTTGAGGAGGAGTTTACCCGCATCGGCCTGGCGATGGGCGGCGGCGGCAGCGGCGGCCCCGCCATCTTGAAGTTCGGCACCCCCGAGCAGAAGGCCTATTACCTGCCGCGGATCGTGAGCGGTGAGATCTCATTTTGCCTGGGCTTCACCGAGCCGAGCGGCGGCGCGGACCTGGCCGGCATTCAGATGCGCGCCGTGCGCGACGGGGACGACTACGTCATCAACGGGCAGAAGATCTTCACCTCCGGGGCCCATACCGCCACCCATATCTACCTGATGGCGCGCACTGACCCCGACGCGCCGCGCCACCGCGGGCTGTCTATCTTCCTCGTACCCATGGATACGCCGGGGATCACCGTGCGCCCGCTCTGGACCTTACAGACCGAGCCGTTTGCGCCGCCCACCACCACCTACGCCTTCCCGCGCACCAATGAGGTCTACTTCGAGGATGTGCGGGTGCCGAAGACCTGCCTGCTGGGCAAGGAGAACGAGGGCTGGTACGTGGCGGCCGTCGGCCTCAACCTCGACCGCGTGGGGGCCTGGCGCTATCTCATCTCGGTGCAACGCAACGAGGACATCATCAACTGGATCAAGGAAAACCGGTTCGACGGTTACTCGCCCGCTGACGACCCGGCGATCCGCGACCGCCTGGCCGAGATGTGGATCGAGGCGCAGGTCTGCCGCCTGATGACGATGCGCAGCATGTCCATCGTCGAGCGGGGCGAGGAGTTCACATACGAGGGGTCGGCGGAGAAGGTGTGGGCGCCGGAGCACGGCATGCGCATCACCGACTTAGCGGTGCAGATCCTGGGGCCCTACGCCCAGCTCCTGAACGGCTCGCCCGACGCCATCATGAGCGGCGTGTTCGCGCACAACGTGCTCGGCTCGTGGGTCTCCGCCGTGAACCACGGCAGCGTGCAGGTGATGCGCGACCAGGTGGCCCGCCGCGGTCTCGGCCTCCCGCGGGCGACCTGACGCCGAGGCAGGCCGGAGCAACCGGTCCCGCTTCGGCGCGACCGGCTCCCGGCCCGTAGGGACCAGGAAGGAGGGACTGCTCTGACTAGCCAAGGGAGAACCGCGATGGACGTGCTGCTCACCGAAGAAGAACGAATGATCAAGACCAGCGCCCGCGAGTTCTTCGAGGCGCAGTGCCCGCCGAGCCTGGCGCGGGCCATGGAGACCGACCCCCTTGGGTACCCGCCCGACCTGTGGAAGCGGTTGGCCGAGCTGGGCTGGCTGGGGCTGGCGCTGCCGGAGCGGTACGGCGGCCAGGGGCTGCCGCTTACCTACCTCGGTCTGCTCTTCGAAGAGGCAGGGCGCGCCATCGCCCCGGTGCCGCTGCTCAGCACGCTCGTGCCGGCGCTCACCATCGCCGACCACGGCAGCGAGGAGCAGCGGCAGGACATCCTGCCGCGCGTGATCAAAGGCGACCTCGTGCTCACCTGGGCGGTGCTGGAACAGGACCCGCGCGGCGTGTCCACCTCCATCCACACGGAGGCCGTGGCGGACGATGGCGGGTTCCTGATCAGCGGCACGAAGAAGTTCGTGGAGAACTTCGAGGCGGCCGGCCTGTGCCTGGTGGCCTGTCGCACCGGTGCGCCCGCGGCGGACAGCGAGGGGATCTCCCTGTTTCTGGTTGATACCCACACCCCCGGTATCTCCACCACGCCGCTTACCACCATCGCCCGCGATAAGCAGAGCCACGTCACCTTTGAGCGAGCGCGCGTGCCGCGGTCTGCCCTTGTCGGCGAGCTTCATCACGGCTGGCCGATTGTCCAGCGTCTGCTGGAGCGCGCGACGGCGCTGCTGTGCGCGCAAATGGTGGGCGCGGCGCGGATGCAGGCGGAGATGGCGATCGAGTACGCCAAACACCGCGTGGCCTTCGGTCGCCCGATCGGCGCCTTCCAGTCCATCGCGCACGCATGCGCCGACATGATCATCTGGATCGACGGCGGCGGCCTGCTCACCTACGAGGCGCTGTGGCGGATGGACCATGGCCTGCCGGCCAGCATCGAGGTCTCCCAGGCCAAGGCGTTCTGCAACGACAAGTGCATGGCCGTGGGGCGAATGGCAAACCAGATCCACGGCGGCATCGCCTTCATGCGGGAATTCAACCTCAACCTGTGGTTCCGCCGCATCGCCGCCATGACGATGAAACTGGGGACCAGCTTCGAGCACCGGGCGCGGGTTGCGGCCGCGCTTTTGGATAAGCCCGGGCGTGTGCGGCTGGGTGAGAGCATGTACGAGCTGGAGCCGGTGCCGCGGGCCGGCCAGGTTGCCGCGGTGGGCGGCGGCGCGTAGGATCCGCACAGCACCACGGCGGGACACCGTCACGCCCGGACCGTTGCCCGGCGCGTGGGTGACCCGCTGGTGGCAAGACCAGGAGAGGGCGTGGGCGTTATGGCCAGGGATCCGGTGTGCGGCAAGGAGATCGACGAGGCGGCGCTGCGCGCCGAGGTGGGGCGTACCCCCCACGGCGCGCCGGTGGTGGACCCGGAAAAGGGCGTGCGCCGCTTCCATGAGGGCAAGTGGTACACCTTCTGCAGCCTCGACTGCCGCAGCAAGTTCATCGCCAACCCGGAGAAGTACATCCAGCAGGCCACCTGACCGCGGGTGGTGGCACGTGCGGCCCTATCGCGTGGTCCGTGCGGACCGTGCGTCGCGGCGCGTGCCTGTCGGCGGCTGGAACCGACGCCGGTTTGGGCTGCGGCGTCCGGCTAGTGGCGGGCGGTTTGCGTCGACCGTTGGAGGGGCAGGGTGAAGCTGGCACTGTTCAACGACTTCATCCCCGGCCTAGTGCGCGGCGATCGGGTGATCGATTTGCGCGACGTGCTCGGCGCGATCGCGGAGGCGCCGCCGGCCGAGCGCCTGCCACGCCTCATCGCCGA
>JBHOQW010000156.1:0-28025 GCA_042408665.1 Dehalococcoidia bacterium | reverse complement strand
CCGCGCGGCCAGAGGGCGCGCTCGATCTCCTCGAAGATCTCGCGCGCCTCACGCCGCGTCTCGGCGCAGAACCAGCAACGCGGCGTGAGCTGCGCCGCCCGCACTGGCCGGGACGTGTCCCACGCCGCGTCCGCACAGTAGAGGTAAGTTTTCATTAGGCCACCTCTCCTGTCTAGTCTATTGACAATATAGCACACTACGCGATGCCGTCAACCCTCCACCGTTGACATAACGCGAAAAAACGAAAGGGAGAATCCACCCGCCACCCCCGCCCCCCGCCCCGAGGGTACTGAGAGAGAGCCACTGGGAAGATGGACGTGGCACTGTGCGTGATGGCGTTCTGAGACCGTGAGTGACGCTGGGGTTCTGGCGCGCTGAGGGGGGTTTGTGCGGTAGGAAACTGATGCGGGTCTGCGGGCAATGCGTGCGATTGTGAACAGTGCTACAAGCAACCTTGGCGCGCTGAGGGGGGTTTGTCACGTTGTTGTCGCTTGTGCATGCCCTCACATTCACAATCACTCACATGCGTATGTGATCACATTCACAAGTGATAGCTTGTGATTGCGTTCACATAGGCGTAGTGGAGTGGTAGTGGCGGCGGCGGAAGGATGCGTAGTAGTCCTACATACTATCTCCCGTACAAGCCTAGTCCGGCCGATCTGGCCGGACTAGTGTCTTGGCGGTGAGCGTTAGGCGTCAGGCGTCAGGCCAGTTCTGGGATCACGATGCGCACGATACGCACGCGTGTGCCGTGCTCCAACGCGGCCGCGTCGCCGTCGACGTGGACAACGGCGAGCTGGCTTAGGCCGGCCCGCCAATCGTGCGAGCGCAGGCCGCAGTGGCTGCAGCGTGGTACTGGCGCCACTGCGGCCGCCCAGGCTTCGTCGCCTGGTTGAGGGCGGATACCCTCAGCCAGGCACGTGGGACATGTCCAGACCCAAGCGTAGCTGTTCATGCCGTTCTCCTTATGGCGGGCCCGGCCGGTACCGCATAGGTACCGGCCGGGCGAATAGGTTAGGGGGTTAGTGCGGGTTAGTGCGGGTTGGTCTCGTCCGCACGAGTAGCAGTGCGGCGCCGATAGTGGCGCCAGGCGAGCAGGCTCGCCTGCTCGTAGTTCCGGCCGCGCGGCCACGTGTATGGAACGCCGCGAGGCTCCCGGTCGATCACCAGGTCACCCCGGCGGTCGAGGTAGAGGTAGACCCGCTGCCCGGGCACCGGTGCCCACCAGCCGGCCGCCTTGACCTTGCCGTCGACGAACTGAGCAAGTACGAAGTCCACAAGGCACCTCCTGTCTTCTTGTCTAGGCTTGACTCGCGGCCGCCAACGCGGTCACCTCAGCTTCCCGGTGCACCCGGCTCGGCCGTACGGGCCCGGCCAGGCATACCAGGCAGATGACGCCGCGCGGCGTGGTGAGCGCGACGTCGTCGGGCACGGCTTCGAAGTGGCAGATTAGGCCCGGCATAGGTCACTCCTTATGCCTCACGCTTGGTGCTAGTAGCTACCAAGCGTGCATCGCGCGCGATGCACGCCACGCACCGCGCACGCCCGCGCGGCACCCACTGCCACTCCAGGCAGCGCGGGCAGATGGTCCATCTCACCGGTACACCTCCGTTGCGTTGTCGCTCGGAGTATATCGCGGATATCGGCGGTAGTCAACCCCCTAGCCACCCTCCTAGCCACCTTTTTTTTTGACGGCGCGCGCGGGCGCGCATCCACGCTGGCACGCCGAGTACGTGACTGGACGTGGCGCGTGGGATGCCGCATCCAGGCGTATGCGTCCGTAGGTAGCCGCCTCACCACCGGCGCGGATGATGGCGTTGGCCTTGGATGGCGCCACCCACGTCGGCACGCACTCCCCTATCGGCAGACAGTGCGCCACACTCCGGAGCGAGCGATTGTGCTTGTGAGCACTTTCACGAGGGGGCGTCAGGAGGCCGGTTCGCGGGCGCGCGGGCGCGGGCGCGGGAGGTTCACCCCCACAACCCCCACACCCGGCACAATCCTTCGCATACTCACTATCCGCATCCGCACTGTGCTAGAATAGCCGCAGGTGGGGCATCATCTGCAAGCTGAAAGCTGAACGCTGAACGCTGAGAGGACGGTGCGGCGCTGATGTCTGGTCCGCCGGAGTGGCAGACGGAGAGCCTGCTTGCCGAGCTCCTGAGCGTGGTGCAGCCGCAGGAGCTGCCGTGGCGGCCGCTGCCCGGCCCGCAGACGCTGGCCTACGAGTTGGACGTGGACGAGCTCCTGTACGGCGGCAGTGCTGGTGGTGGGAAGACAGACCTCATCCTGGGCCTTGCCATCACCCGCCATCAGGCGTCGCTCGTGATGCGCCGGGAGTACACGCAGCTCGCGCAGCTCATCGACCGGGCGGTCGACATCGTGGGCACGACCCGCGGCCTGAACCGCAACGAGCACCGCTTCCGCCTGCCGGACGGCCGGGTGATCCAGTTCGGCGCCATGGAGCGGGAGGAGGACTGGCGGAAGTTCCAGGGCCGGCCGTTCGACCTGCTGGCGTTCGATGAGCTGACCCAGTTCACGGAGCGGCAGTACGTGACGCTCATCGCCTGGAACCGCAGCGTCCGTCCCGGCCAGCGCCTGCGCGTCGTCGGCGCCTCCAACCCACCCACGACGCCCTCCGGCTGGTGGGTCTACCGCCGCTTCGCGCCCTGGCTCGACCCCCGCCACCCGGACCCCGCCCGTCCGGGTGAGATCCGCTACTACGTGGTCGTGGATGGAGAGGAGCGGCGCGTGGACGGCCCACAGCCGGTCACCATCCGCGGCATCCGGTACCAGCCGCTCTCCCGCTCCTTCATCCCCGCCCGCCTCACGGACAACCCGTACCTCAACCGGCCGGACTACCTGGCCCGCCTGCAGTCCCTCCCGGAGCCGCTCCGTTCCCAGCTCCTCTTCGGTGAATGGCACGTCGGCCTGGACGACGAGGCCAACCAGGCGATCCCCACCCGCTGGGTGCAGACCGCCATGGCCCGCCCCCCTCACCCCGGCGCCGCCGCCTTCACCCTGGACCAGGTGGGCGTGGACGTGGCCCGTGGCGGCGACGACTTCACCGTCATCGCCCGCCGCCGCGGCACCGAGGTGCTCCCCCTGATCGTCCTCCCCGGCAAGCTCACCCCAGACGGCCCCTCCGTCGCCGCCGCCGTCCTGGAGGCGCTCGACCCCACCGAACGCGCCTCCACCACCGTCGTCATCGATGCCACCGGCGTCGGCGCCTCCGTCGTCGACACCCTCCGCCAGGCCATCCCCCGCGTCGTACCCTGGAACGGCGCCGCCCGCACCTTCCCACTCCAGCGCGACCGCTCCGGCCGCTTCACCTTCGCCAACGACCGCTCCCTCGGCTGGTGGCTCCTGCGCGAGGCGCTCGACCCCGTGCACGGCATCGCCCTCCGCCTCCCCCAGGACGACCACCTCCTCGCCGAACTCACCGCACCAAAGTTCCTCGTCCGCGCCGGCGGCGCCATCCTCATCGAACGCAAGGACGACGTGCGCAAGCGCCTCGGCCGCTCCACCGACCGCGCCGACGCCGTCGTCCTCGCCACTACCCCAACCACCGCCCTCCTGCCAACCCCAAGCCTCCGCCGCCGCGAGCGCACCGTCCGCTACGACGCCAGCCCCGACCCCGTCACCGACGCCTTCGCACCCACCACCACCCCAGAACCAACCGATCCCATCGCCACCCTCGACCTCGATACCGCCGACTGGTGGACCATCCCCTGACGCCGCCTCCACCACCCTCCCTCCCCACCCCCACCCCCACCCCCACCCCATCCCGTTTGTCCCACACCAGGCGTACGAAAAAAACGAAAAAAACGAAAAAAATCCCCCACCACCACCCACACCCACCACCACCAGCGCACCTCACGGATACCCCCGGCTCGTAAGCGCCAACCAGCAGCGTCCACACCGCGATAGCTCACGACCGCTCCCGCAGCATCGCACCAGCACGCCAGAACTCCCCCGATCGCCCGCATCGCACTACCCGCCACCGGCGCCCGCAGGTGAGCGGCGGGTGCGTACGAAAAAAACGAAAAAAACGAAAAAAATCCCCCGCCGGTCCCTGGCTGCCCACGTCGCCGGCGCGTGCCACCGGGTGCTGCGGTGGGTGCGCCGGGGCTGGTACAATGATGGTGGATCCGTGTGCGCGCGTGCGAACGGCCGAGCGGGGAGCCGGGAGCCGGTGGCGCCCAAGGGGGAACGCGGGCGGTGGCGCTGATCCCGGACCTGGCGCAGCTCTCCGACCACGGCTGGCGGCTGTTCACCGACCCGGCGCGGCTGCGCCTGCGCCGCAAGGAGCGGTTCGTCGAGCAGGTGCGCCACAGCCGCCACCCGATTGACATCCCCCCATCGCTCTCCGGACGCGCCCGCCCGATCTATTCCGGTATGGGCGGCGAGGTCATCGATCGCGCCAAGGCCATCCTGCGCGACCCGGAGGGCGTCCGCCTGGACGTGGCCCAGACCGGTATCTCCCGCCGCGCGGAGCTGGCGCGCGAGCGCGTGCAGGCCTGGCTGGCTGGCGCCGTCCGGCAGGCCATGCTCACCGGCGCACGACCCCTTGAGGACATGGTCCTTGAGGACCTGTTGCTTCGCTCCCGCGCCTACCTGCGCGTGCTCCCCAACCCCTCCGCCTGGGCCGCCATCCTCGCCGACGTGCCCCCGGCCGAGGCCGTCGCCACCGCCGCCCCCGCAGACCTGGAGGCACCCGACACCGATGCCGGCGACAGGGGTATCGAGGTCGAGCCGGTACCGGGTGACCTGGGAGAGGACACCGACGACGCCGGCGAGGACACCGCCGCCCGTGCCGTCCAGGAAGCCGAACGGCTGCTCCGGCACTTCGCGGAGCTCCGCCGGCGGGTGTTCCCGATCAGCGTGCAGTGGGTGCCGGCCCGGTTCGTCGTCGACCTCTGGGACCATGACGGCCTGGCGGAGGTGTACGAGCTGCAGCTCATCCCGGTGCACCAGGTGCTCCGCGCCTACCGCGACGAGGACGGCAAGCCCCTCGCCTCCCTGCTCGCCGAGCGCGTCCAGCTCCAGCACCTCACGGAGAGCGACCTCGTGTCGGTGCTCCTGCGCTCCGACCGCGAGCACCTGCAGATCGCGGTGGTGGACTGGGGCCCGGAGGTGCTGTTTGGCGAGGAGCTGCCGCCGTTTTTGCGCCGCGTGGCCTCCACGCCGGAGCTCATCTGGCAGGGACCGCACCACCTCGGCACGCCGCCCTACGCCGTCTTCCAGGGCCGCCTGACCACCGCCGCCGATATCACCTTCGCCTACCGCGGCTTCCTGGACGACGCGGCGCGGCTCATCGTCCGCCTGGATGAAATCCTCACCCAGCGCCACTCCAGTGCCCGCTGGGGCGCCTGGCCCCAGCTGTACATCAAGAAGTCCTTCCCCACCTCCGGCGCCGCCGCGGCCGCCGCCGGTCTTGGCGGCGGTGACGCCCAGACCAGCTTCGAGGTGCGCGAGGGCGGCGTGTCGGAGTCCCTCGGACCGGGTGAGGAGCTGGTGCGGGTGCCGTGGTTCGACCCGGAGGCGCAGAAGATCTTGGACCAGACCGAGGCCCAGCTGCGCACCGACATCCAGCGCCACACCCTCGGCCCAGGCGCATACGGGCAGGTGCCAGCACAGAGCGGCTACCAGCAGGCCCTCCTGGAAACGGCCGCCGCCATCCACCTGGAACCGTTCCGCCGCGGCGCGGAGATGGGCTACGCCCGCCTGGCCGACCTCCTGCTCCGCAGTGCCCGCGCCCTCCTGCGCTGCGGCCTGCCGGACATCCCCGTGCGCTACTCCGGCGCCGACGGCGACACCTACGTCACCCTCACGCCGGACCTCGCCGAGGAGGATTGGACCGTGCGGGCCACGATCATCACCAAGCCGGTGGGCGGCGACCTGGCCCTCTACCAGGCCGTGGCCTTCGCCGAGGACCGCGGCTACATCACCCACGAGGAGGCGCTGCGCCGCATCGGCGACCCCTACCCGCAGCGCACCATCGCCCAGCGCTACGCGGAGCAGGTGCTGCTCTCGCCACCCGTGATCCAGGCCGCCCAGCAGGAGGTGCTCAAACGCGCCCTGGCCGCCCTCGGCACCGGCGCACCGATGGGCCTGCCATCCCAGCCGCTCGTGCCGCAGGCCCTTGCCGACACCCTCTCCGGCCAGCAGAACCTGCCACCGGAGCTGGCCCTGCGCCTGCCCATGCCCGGCGTCAACTCCGCCCTGCTCGCCCGTGGCCCCGGTGGCCCGATGGCCGGGGTGTTCGGCGGGACGTCCGCCACCGGCGGCCTGCCCAACATGGCCGCGCCACTTGCCGGCCTGGCCGGAGCCCCGCCGCCACCGCAACGCCGGCCGGGGCCCTCGCCGGGGCCGTTCCCAACCGGCCAGGCGCAGGCGAACCCCGGCGGCCCGCTCCGGCAGCGAGACCTCGCCGCGCGTGGCCTCGGACGCTAGCCACGCACAGGGGCACGGAGGTGCCGCATGCCCGCCAAATCGAAAGCGCAGCGCCGGTTCTTCGGCATGGTGGCGGCCGGCGTCATCCCCAAACCCAAGGGCATGAGCATGGCCGACGTGAAGAAGTTCGCGCGCACGCCGGAGCAGGGCCTGCCGGAGCACGTCAAGAGCTCCGCCAGCCAAGGCCGGGGCAGCCGGGGGAGCCGGGACAGCCGGGACAGCCGGAGTGCCCCCGCTCGCGGCCTTCGCACCAGAAAGGGGCGCTGAGGTGCAGGGCTCCTGGATCGACGACCTGGAGGACGCCATCGCCGCGGCGGCGGATAACCTGGTGCTGTTCATCCAGCAGACGCTCGCCACCGTCGGGCCGCGCCCGTTCGGCGCCGTGGCCGGCGACCGCTGGACCCAGCTGGAGGCCTGGCTGGCCGTGCGCGACGACCCGCAGGCCTGGCAAGAGACGCTCCAGGCCTGGGCCCAGGAGGTCGGCCCCGCCGCCGCCGCCGTGCTGGCCGTCCGCGAGGCCACCCGCCTGGAAGGGATGCTCCTGCGCCTGGGCCGCTGGGATGGCACGCCGGAGGACGCGCCCCGCGCCGCCCTGGACGGCGCCCGCGCCGTGCGCGCCCGGCTGACCATGAAGCGCCTCCGCCGCGCCACCCAGCTCGCCGGCCGGGTGGAGCGGCTGGCGGAGCGCGCCCCGGCCATCGTCCTCCCGCCGCTCCCGCCGCAGGCCGCCGACTTCACCGCCACCACCCTGCCGGCGCTCCTCTCCGCTGGCACGTCGACGCCCCAGGCGGAGGCGACCCAGGCCCCCGCACCTGAGCCTGAGCCTGAGCCTGAGCCTGAGCAGGAGGAGGTGACCGCGTCATGAACCCCATGGCTAAAGCCAGGGGCTTGCAGCTATCTGCCTCAGGCGGACGCCGCGTACGGCCGCATGACAACGGCCCGACGGGCGATAACGCCCGCCGCGATGGTGTCGGCCGGGCCAGCGAACCCGCACGACACACAGGAGAAACGTGCTTGCGTTGGGCGATTGCGTTTATCGATGCATCCACAGGCCGGGCACGTCCGACTGGTGTTGCGCGGGTCCACCAGGACCACGGGTACACCAACCAGCCGTGCCTTGTACTCGACGAACGACCGGAGCTGCGCGAAGGCCCAGGAGTGCTGGCTGCGCCGCTGCGCCTTGGAACCGTTGAGCCGATCGCGAATGCCCTTCAGGTTCTCCAGGGCAATCCCGCGACCAGTGCCTTTGGCTTTCGCAACCAGCCGCTTGCTGATGACATGGTTGACGTTCGTGGCAAAGCGCCGCTCCTTCCGTCGGCGTTTCTTGAGCAAACGTTTCGCCGATTTGGTGCCCTTCCGTTGCAGGCGGGACCGGAGTCGAGCGTGCCGTTTTCGGAGACCGTTGAGATGGCCGCCGGAATAGGTTTCACCGTCGGAGTCAGCGGCGATGTTGACGATACCCAGGTCCACTCCAAGCCAGTCTTTCGGTTCGTCAACGGGCGGTTCGGGTACATCCACGACGACAGCAAGGTAGAAGGAGCCGTTGCGATAGATGAGGTCGGCCTGTCCACGGATGCGCTTCAGCTGTGCGGCTTGGTAGCTGCCGAACACGACGGGGATAACCTTCCGTCCCTGGAGCGTCAGGATGGACACACGGTCGAGGCCCTTCCACGACAGCAATCGCTGGTCATAGACGATGGCCCCGTGCGGGCGGAAGACGGGCTTCTTGGACCTGTCCCGCTTGTACGCCTCCGCAACCTTGCTGATGGCACGGACGGTCATTTGCGCGGACAGCCCGAACCGCTCCCGGATGTCGTGGTAGACGAGCTTCTGGAGCCGAATCTTGTTGGCCGTTCGCTCGCGAAAGGCGACTTCCGCGATAGCGTTGCAGGCGGCATTGAACCGCTCCATCGTCTCCAGGAGCGCGATGGACTGTTCGGCGGTCGGCAGGAGCTTCATCATCAAGGTCAGGTGCATGTCCAGATTATAACACAGGACCATCAATGGAAAGGAGGGGGCCGCCCTTCCTCCCCGCGCTTGAAGGCGGGGGCTTCTGGGCGGCGGGTATGATGACCGCACCTGCCCAGCAGGACCAGAACTACTGGCGCGTGCGCGCACTCCAGATCGCCCAGGAGGCCTGGGGGCCGGACTCCCCACTGGTGCCGGTGTTCCTCAGGCTCATCAACCAGGAGTCCGGGTTCAACCCCAACGCCGTCAGCTCCGCCGGCGCGGTCGGTATCGCCCAGTTCACGCCGCAGACGGCCGCTGCCTATGGGATCGACCCGCGCGACCCGGAGCAGTCCCTGCGCGGCGCCGCGCGCCACCTCACCGACCTCCTGCGGACCTTCGGCGGCGACGTCCCGAAAGCCGTGGCGGCCTACAACGCTGGCGCCGGCAACGTGACCGCCGCTATCGCCCGCGGCGGCGACAACTGGCGCGCCTACCTCCCGGACGAGACGAAGCAGTACCTGAGCATCATCCAGCCGCCGGACACCGTGCTGTCGGACACGGGCCAAGCCCGTGCCCCCGGCTTCTCGGGCGCCATCGGCTCCATCCTCTCCGGCGCGGCCCAGCGCGCTGGACCGGACGACCCGCGCCGGCAGCTCCTTACCCAACTGCAGCAGCAGCTGGATGAGTACACGAAGCAGCACGACGAGCTGATCAAGAAGCCGAACCTCAGCACGGACGACGCCGTGCGCGCTGCCGCGCTGCGGCAGGCGATCGACTCCACGCGCCAGAGCATCGCCACCATCTCCCAGTCGCTCCGGCCCGTCGCGGGCGAGTCCCCAGCGAACCTCATCGCCGCCCTCACCGGCGCCGGTCGGCTGACGTTCGACATCGCGCGCCAGGGATTCCAGGACAACCTGGACGCGCTCAAGTTCGTGCTGGCGGTGCTGCAGGAGAACGACAAGCTGGCGCAGGACCGCTTCACCAACCTGCTCAACCTACACCGTGCCACCACCGAGGACCTGCAAGCCATCGTGGCGGCGCGCCACCTCCTGCAGGCCGATCAACTGGCCATCGCCACCCAAGCCCTGGCCCGCGCCGGGTTCATCGCCCAGCAACGGGCATGGAACGCCACCCACCTGTTCGTGAGCGCGACCGGTACCCAGCCGGGCTTTGGCCTGAACGAGCCCGCGGCGCGTGGGCTCATGGCGCTCGGCTTTACGCCCGTCTCGCCCAAGATGCCCGCCGTGAACCCCGCGGACTTCGACCCGCTCGTGATGCTTCGCCAAGCTGAAGAGAGCCTGACCGGTAAACCGGGCCCGCTCATGAAAGTGCCGACCGAGGAGGACTACCAGATCCCGCAGCTTGCCGCCCAGGCGCAATCAGTGCGTGACCTCGCCAAAGAGGTGCCGTCCGGCGCGCCGCTGCCGCTCACCGGCATCGCGCCGCAGCCGCCTGACTACGGCTCCATCTTCGAATCGGCCTTCGCGCCCATCGCCGCCGCCATGACCACGCCCGCCGGCGGCGACCAGGGCGCTGGCGGTGGCACGAAAGCGGGCCAGAAGCCGTCGTCCATCGACTGGAGCGTGGTGCCTGGTCCGACCCCGGCCTTCAACCCGCCACCGCCGCCGACGCCGGAGGCGGAGAACTTCACCGCCGGCGACCCCAACCTGTTCCGCCGCTTCGAGCGCTACAAGCCGGGAGCACCGCCGGCGGAGCAGCCGAACACGGCCGGCGGCGCGCAGCTCTGGCCATAGGACCATAGGACCATAGGGCCAGAGGGACGGCGGGAGGCGAGAAAGGAGGCAGACGATGACGCTCCCAGCCGTGCAGGGCTTCCCGTTCTGGCGCTACAACCCCGAGCGGCGCCGCTACGAGCTCGTGCTGGCGGACGCCCAGGGCCGTATCCGCCAGATTCTGGAGGCCTACGTCGACCCGCGCGCCGACCAGTCCGACCTGGCCGCTCAGAACGTGCCCACCGCGTCGTTGCCGGAGAGCGTCCAGCGGGCCATCGACCTCGCCAACCAGGGTGACCGGGTGGCGCAGGAGGACGTGAACGGCTTCGTCCTCGACCTCTCCCAACGCTCGCTGCAGCAGGCCGTCCAGACCGGTGGCAAGGATTACACCCTCATCCGTTCCGCCCGCCGCCAGTCCCAGGCTGCCCAGACCGGCCAGCAAGGCCAGCAGGGGCAGCAAGGGCAGCAAGACCAGCAAGGGCAGCAAGACCAGCAGGGGCAGCAAGACCAGACGTACGTCCGCTGGGAACCGCAGGATATCGTTGCATACGCGAACTTCATCAACACGGCGACCGACCTCACGCAGGTGCGGAACCAGCTTGACGTGCTGGCTGGGCAGCTGGCCAACGAGATGCGCGCCTACGGTGCTGACCCCAGCTACTGGCTGGCGCAGGTGCACCGAGCTGAACTGGGGCCGCAGGACCTGCAGAACGCCCTCCGTAACGCGCGCATGCGTGCGGAGTCGGCGCCGGAAGAGGTACGGCAGGAGCTGGAGCGGGCCGGGTACCGCGTGACGGACCAGGGCGTCTTTTCGCCGGATGGCGTCTACCTGGGTTCTGACTACGTGAATGCCTACACCCGACTTGCCGAGGCCGGCATCCGCTCCGCCCTCCAGCGGGAGGCGATGGACCTCGCCCAGGTCAGGCTGCAGTGGGACGGCGTCCGCACGTGGGCAGACCGCGTCGACCAGGTCCGCCAGGTCGAAGACGCCATGCGCGACCTGGTGCTCGAATACAACACTCAGGTGCAGAACGCCTACGCCACGGGCAGGCGGTACGGCGAGCACCAGGCGCTGCTCAACACCTACGCCGCGCGGCTTGCGGCCTTGGAACGGCAACGCCAGCGGCTCTACGACAAGTTTGGCTGGCAACGCACGCCGCCACCGGCCGAGATTCTCGATTCGCCGGTCGGTCAGGTCATGGCATCGCTCATCCCGATCCCGCGTTTGCCAGGACAATCGCAGCAAGGCGGACCACCGCCGACCGGACAGCCTACCCCCTCTCCAACACCCGCGCTCGCCACTGCCGCGATGACCCCTGCTCCTTCCCGGCCGCAGCCACAGCCGCAGCCACAGGCACAGGCACAGCCGCAGCCGCAGGTGGACATCACCGGCGCCTGGGCCGGGACGACGTCCCCGACAAGCCAGGCACAGGTGCCAGCCGGCGGGCAAGCCCAGGACCAGGACCAAAGCCAGGGCCAGGGCCAGGGCCAGGGCCAAAATCAGGGAGGAAGCGAAGAAAAGCGGCGCCGCTCCATGTTCCGCGAGGTGCAGGGCGTGCTCCTGCCTGCATTTCAATCCGGTGGGTTTAACCCGTACGAGGGCGGATTAGTGGGGACTCCGCCACCGCTCCCGATCATGCCCGGAACGGATAGTACCCCACCGTATGTGCTGCGGATGGGTGCTCAAAGTAAGGAAATCGACGATCTTAATCAGAAGCTTCTCCAAGCCTGGATGGAGCAGAAGAGTGTCAAAAACCAGATCGCTGAGACGCAAGCCCAAGGCACGCTTGCTGACGCGGAGTTCTACGCCCGGCAGGTGGCGCTGCAGGTCCAGCAGGCGCAGAGCCTCGGCGAGGTGCAGCGGTCGATCAACGAGCTCATCGCACGCGCCAACCAGCAGAACCTCACCAACCAGCAGCAGGCGGCGCTCATCGGTGCTGGCCTTGGCATGAGCGGGATGCCGAGCGGAGCCGCTGGGAGCAGCGTGACGGTATACCATGGCTGATAGGCACGGGGAGGGACGGCGATGCTGTCGAATCCCATTGTCCAGGCAAACATCCAGCCTCCAACTGAGGAACAAGCCTTGGCGAACATTTACGGCCCGCAGTGGGGCCTTGTCAGCCAGTTGCTCGAAATCCAGCGCTTACGTGACCAGCTGTCGCAACTGCGCATCGGCCAGACCCAGCAGGCCGCGGGTCGCACCGTGCAGCTCGCCAATATGCAGGCACAAGTGGCGATGGGCGTGGAGCAGGCGAAGAACCTGGCCTCGCAGGTGGCAATCAGCGTTGGCAATGCCATGGCCCAGCAGCAGCGAGACCTCGATGCGATGCGCGCCCGTGCCCAGTCGCCGAGCCTGACCAACATCGCGCTCGGCCCAGAGGCCGGCCGCAGCATCACGCCGCTCAACCTGCCCGCACCGGATATCGCCGCCCAGTCAGTGCCGTCCATCCCTTCCCTGGCCGCTCTCGGCACGATCGGCGGCGCCGCGTCCGCGACCGGTACGCAGCCGGTGACGGCCTGGTGGTCGTGGCCGGCGGCGGGCGGCGTGCAGGCGCAAGGCGGTACGGGGAGCATGGGCAGCGCCGCGCTTGGCGGTTCTACAACGATGGGAAGCGCAGGCGGCAACCCTGCGGGGACCATGTGGACCTGGGGAGGCGTGACGGCGCCAGCCAACACGCCGGGGCAGAACGTCGCGGCAGGACTTCCTGGCCTGCCACCACCGCCGTAGCGATCGGGTAGGGTAGGGCAGGCCAGGGTAGGGTAGGGTAGGAGGTGGCAGCAATGGCCGTCGAGCCAATCACCGGCGGTGGGGCACCCGAAGGCGTGCCGTTCCTGTCGGCTGGCCAGTGGTACGTCACGCTGGCGGGTCACACCTACGGCCCATTTCCCAGCTACGAGACGGCAGCGTACCAGGCGGGGCGCATGCAGCAGGTCTTACAGGCCCAGCAGGCGCAGCAGGCGCAGCAGGCACAGCAAAACGCCGCCATGAACCCGGGCCCGGAAACGCGCGGTC
Organism: Dehalococcoidia bacterium; assembly: GCA_042408665.1. GTDB lineage: Bacteria > Chloroflexota > Dehalococcoidia > CAUJGQ01 > CAUJGQ01 > CAUJGQ01. The sequence goes on along the minus strand of JBHOQW010000156.1, from coordinate 14,873 downwards.
CGCAGGCCGGGCCCAGCCTCGCAACTGTACAGGCGGCGCAACAGGCTGCTCCGGCTCCTGCCCCCGCACGCGCTCCTGCCCCGGCGCGCGCTGCGGCACCAGCACCAGCACCAGCACCAGCGCCAGCACCAGCACCAGTGGGCCCAGCAGCACCGGCGACAGACCAGTTCGGCAACCCGATGGTGACGACGGGGCCGTACGGTGTGGAGCTGCGCCTCCACACCTACAGCCCGAACGGGGTACCGATCTACCAGGATCCGAACACCCTGCGCCGCTACGCCTACCTGCCGGACCAGTCGGGCAACCTGGAAAACGGCCGCTGGGTGGAGGTGCCGGTGGTGGTCGTGCCGGGCGAGGTACCGGTCACGCCGGAGGCGCGGCAGCAGGCCGTGAACCCTCCAGATGGCCCCCGCGATACCGTGGCGGCCGAGCAGGGGCAAGGGCAAGGGCAGGGACAAGGCCAGGGACAAGCTCAAGCTCAGGCCCAGTCCAGTCTCCCGCCGCCGCTGCCCGGGATGACGGTGGTACACGGTCTCGCCGGCCCGGTGGGGACGCTGCCGAATCCGAACGCTCCGGGCGGCTTTGATTACTACGTCGCTGTGGGCGACCAGTGGGTGAAGATGGCCGGTCCGCCGAACCCGCCGCCGCCGCAGCAACCGGCGCAGGAGCCCGTCTCGCCGGCGGTGTCGGAGGCGTGGCAGCAGTACATGCGCCAGAACCCGGAATGGGCGCGGATGGCGATTGGTGGCGGCCGGCAGGGGATGACCGGCATGGCGCGCGGCGGGATGGTGCCGCGCCACCTGCCCGCGCACGTCATGCGCGCCATGGCGCCGCTCCCGTTCGGCGTGCCGGCCGCACCCGCACCGTCGCCCATGGCCAGGGGCGGCGATGTGCCGCCGCCACCACCACCGCGACCGGCACCGCCGGCGCGTTACGCGAACGCGCTCGTGGGCGAAGGGAGAACGCGGAACGGCTATCGCCGGGAAGTGGTGTTGACTCCCCAGGCACTGGCCTCCGGCGGTGTGTTCCAGGCCAAGGGGCCGACGCCGGCCGCGCTGCCGCCCGGCACCGTCGTGGTGCCGGTGCACGAGACCGGGCCGACGAACCGCGCCCTGGACCGCGCGGTACCGCGTTTGCCCGCGGCACCGCCCCCGCCGCCCCGGCCCATGCGCCGCACCTCGGAGAACCCGGCCCCTTCCGGTACGCCGGCCGGTCCCCGGCCGCGAGAGGTGCCGCCGCGCGGCCAACGGAGGAGGTGAGCCATGCCGCTCCCCACCGGAAACGGCCTGCCGCCCCTGCCGCCACCCCGGCCCGGCCGCTTCCTGCTGCCATCGCAGCTGGCCAAGGCCAAGGAGGAGGAGGCGATGCTGGCGGCCGTGGTTGCCGCCCGCCGCGCCGTGCAGCAGGCGCTCGGTACTGCACCAGCGGCTCCGCCCCCGGCCCCGCCGTCCCCAGCTGGCGCCCCGCCGGCGCCGACACCGGCACCGGCACCCACGGTACCGCCGCCATCGGCATCGCCTGCCGCCACCGTCCCGCCATCCCTTCCGCCTGGCCCCGCAGTACCGCCGCCCGCGCCGGCGGCCGCAGCTCCGCCCGCACTCCCGGCGCCTCTCGCGGCGCCGCCGCGAGAGGGGCTACCCCAGCCGATGGCGAGTGGCGGCGTCGTGGCCGCGATGCCGGCCGCGATGCCGATGGGCGTACCGGCGCCGGACGGCGGTACGATGCCGGCCGGGCCGGACACGCGCATCATGCAGGCCCTGGGCGTCATCCCATGGTGGGAGATCGTGCGGCTGGCGCTCGCCGGTGCGAACGACCCGCGCGCGGCGCTGGTGTCCGGCCTGCTGGACGCGCAACCGGCCGTCACGGCCATGCCGGCAGAGCCGACCCAGCAGGCCGGGGTGCCGCAGGCGTTCCTCGACTGGCTCGCCCAGCCGCCGGCGGACGGCGCCGCCGGTCCGGGCGACGAAGGCCTGGCCGGCTCGCTGCGCGCCGCCTACCAAAACAACCCGGACCTGGCGCCGCAGCTCTACGAAGCCGTGCGCGCGCTCGCGGACGAGGCGCCGGACCTCCTGCCGCCGGACCTGCAGCGCGCGCTCGGCGGCGGCACGCCAGCGAGGCCGGCACTGCCGGAAACGCCACCGCCCCCGGTGACCCGGCAGCGCCGGGGCACGGCCAGAGGAGGACCCCGTGGCGCTCGGTGATCTCGTTGGCCGCCTGCGCCGCCGCGCCCAGGACCTCGCCTCAGGCCTGGCCGGAGGCGCGGAGGACCTCGCCGGTGGTATCACCGGCGGCCTCGGCGATGCGCTCTCCGCCGCCGCCGACGTGCTCGACCGCTTCGGCTCCGGCGCCGCCTCCGCCGCCTCCGCTGCGACCACCGTCGCCGGACGAGCCGCCGGGAGCCTGGAGGACCTTGCTGGTGGCCTGGCTTCCGGCGCCGGCGATGCGCTCTCCGCCGCAGGTCGTGCCGCGTCCGGCCTAGAGGACCTGGCCTCCGGCATCACTTCGGGTGTCGGCGATGCGCTCTCCGCCGCGCGGGAGGTGCTGGGCCGCTACCCCGCGCTCGCGGGCGCCACCATCGCCGCCCCGCCAGGCCTGCGTGAGGCGCTGGCGGTCGCCGGCCGCCAGGGCTTCGCCGGGCCGATGGAGCAGGCCGTCGAACAACGCCTCCGCCAGGTGCGGGAGGGGAGCATCCCGGAGAAGGCGCTGGCGCTGATCGGACTCCCCGGTGCGCCGTTCCAGGAGCTGGCCGCCGGCACCGTCGGCGAGGCCCTGGGCATTGAACGGCAGCCGGGGGAACTCCCCACGCAGGCGCTGCATCGTGCCGTCTCCGGGGTGGACAACCCGCTGGCGCGGACCCTGGCGCGAGCGGGGGAGATCGCGGTGCTCACGGCCAGCGACCCCGTGCAGTGGGCGCTGGCGGCGCTCACCGGCGGTGGGTCGCTGGCCGCCGGCGGCCTGGGGGCGTTTGCCCGTGCCGAGGGGATAGGCCTGGCGAAGATGGCGCTCCTCTCCGCCGCGGGTGAGGAGGCCGGCGGCAAGGTCGCGGAGGCGTTGGGCAAAGACGAGGCGGCCGGGCGGCTCGTCGGCGGCCTCGCGGCGCCCGTGGCGGGCGGGATGGCGCTCCGGCGGTTGGAAGAATTCGCGCCGGCCGCGCAGGCGAAGCGCTACGCCGGCGTTGCCGCCAACTGGGGGATGTCGCCGCCGGAGGTGCAGGCGCTGGACCGCGTGGCGACGCGGCTGGTGAAGGACCCACGCCTCGTGTCCGGTGACGCGGCCACCGTTGGCCGCCAGCAGAACAAGCTGGCCATCGGGCCCCTGCGCGACCTTGGCGTCGCGCACCTGTTTGAGCTGGCGCCAAACATCCCCGCGGGCACGAACGGCTGGATCAAGCTGCGGGTGGTGGGCAGGCCGGAAGACCTCACGACCGCCGAGCAGGTAATCGGCGTGCAGGCCCGGCCGCGGCTGTGGGAGGTGGAGTACGTCCCCGGCGACACGAGTGCCACAGCGCAACCGCTGCTGCCCAGCGACTTCCGGCGCGTGGCCGACGCCGCCCGCGACGTGGCGCAGGCACGGCTGCAGGCCGGCACGCTCGCCAGCGCCTACGACCTGTACGTCTACCGCGACGCGGCCGGCCGCGTCCGCCTGGCCATCGGCAGCACGGTGCCGGGGAGCGGCGTGGCGCAGGACATCCTGCGCGAGGCCCTCGACCGGGCCGGCGTGACCTTCCGCCAGACGGTAGACCCCGCCAGCCTGCAGGCCGACCCGGCGGTCCTGCGCCGCGCCATCCAGGCCGTGGAGGACGCGCACGACGCCGCCGTCGGCCGCGTCCTGGCGCTCAAGACCACACCGCCATCGGCCGCCGGCACCATCACGCCGCTGGGCGCACGCCAGCCGCCGCCGCTCCCACCGGTCCCACCCACGCCGCCCGGCCCGCCCTCGGGCGCTGGCGGCGCAGGCGACCTCCTGCGCCTGGCCGGAAGCCCGATCGGCCGCACGGCCCTGGGCGCGGGCCTGGGTGCCCTGGCCGGTGCGGGCGAGGCGCACCAGCAAGGGGAGGACACGGGCGGGATCCTGGAACGGGCGCTCACCGGCGCCGCGCTGGGCGCCGGCCTGGGCTTCGCCTCGGTGCCGCTTGTGCGCGGGGCGGCCACGCTCTTCTGGCCGGCGCTCCGGCGTGACCGGGCCCTGAACGACGTGATCACCCGGTACGGCAACGAGGTGACCAACCTGCCGGGAACCGAGGCGGCAATCTACCGCAACCGGCTTGAGCCGGCCGTGCAGGCCCTGCAGGAGGAGATCGACGCCGGGCGGGTGGTGGAGACGCCAGAGCGGCAGCAGCTCGTGGATGCGCTCAAGCAGGCCGCCGTCTCGCCGGAGGCCGCGCAGCGCATCGACCAGGCGCGGCTCGCCATCCCCGTGATCCGCGAGGATCCGAACGGCTTCGTCCTCTCGCCCCGGGCACGACAGGCCCTGGACCAGATCGACCAGGCGTACAAGGAGCTGGAGGACCGCGCCCTGGCCAGCGGGCTGCTCACGCCGGACCAGCTCGCTGCGCACTACCAGAACCGGCTCTGGCAGGTGCCGCCCGCCGGCGGAGTGGGCCCGGCGCGCACGCTGGGACGCCTACCGGCCTTTGCCCGCCAGCGGGTGTTCAACTCCATCCTGCACGGCATCGCCGTTGGCGCCGAGCCGGCCACGCTGGACCCGCTGGAGCTCGTCGCCCAGCGCGTGCGCGACCAGGTGCGGGCCGAGGCGCAGGTGCGGCTGCTTGAGCGCCTGGCCGAGCACCCGGAGTGGTGGGCGAAGCCGCCGGCGGGCGCCGCGACGCCCGGTGCCACGAGCGGCGCCGTGCCGCTCACCGAGGCGACGCTGGCGACGCTGGCACCCGACGTGCCGGCGGCGGCGCGGCGGGCGCTGGCGCGGCAACTGGCCGAGCGTGCCGTTACCACCGGCGTGGTGCGGTCCAGCGCTCGACCGCTCGCCCTCTCGCCGGAGGTGGCCAAGGCGGTGGAGGCCGCGGTAGCGCCCGGCCCCACCGGTGACGCCTGGAACGCCGTCAACCAGGTGATGGGCGGTACGCGCTTCATCGCCCTGGGCACCGATATCGCCCAGTTCCTGCGCGTCACCCCTGGTGCCTTCTTCGAGCAGCTGGCCGGCGAGGGGCCGCTTGAGGCCGTCGGCAGCATGGCCCGCGCCCTGCGCGCCGCCGTGCGCGGCAAGGACTTCCAGGATCTCCTGCTCAGTCAGGACCAGTACGATGCCAGCGGCCGCCTGGTCCGTCCGGGGTGGATGACGGTGGCGCGGTACGTCCCGCAGCTTGCGCCGGACGAGATGCGCCTGGACCTCATCCGCGATGAGGCCCGCCGGCTGTGGGTGGAGAAGCTGCCCGGCGCGGGTCTCATCGAACGGCTGGAGCGGTGGCAGTTTGGGCGGCTCATGCCGGCCGTGACCTACGAGACCGTGGCCGATATCTACCAGAACCTGCGCCGCTCGGCGAAGTTCGCGCACCTGTCGGACGAGGAGCTGCTCGCGCAGATCGGTGACCGCATCGGCACCGTGACCTCGGGCGTCAGCCGCTACGCGGCCGGCATCTCGGCGGCGCACGAGCAGGGCCTGCGCGCGCTGCTGGTGTCCCCGGCCTGGACGCGCGGTATCGTCAAGGATGTGGCCGGCGTGGCCCAGGGCGGCGTGCAAGGCTACATCGCCCGCCGCGCCTGGCTCTCGTTCCTGGCCACCGCCGGCGCGCTGGCGGTGCTCGGCTCCTGGGCCCTGTCCGATGACCACTCCCTCGATACCCTCATCCGCCTGGCGGACCCGACGCGGCCGGACTCGGTCACCAATCCCTCCTCACCATACTTCCTGGCCGTGAAGCTACCGGACGGCGGTGCGGTCACGTTGTGGGGGCCACGCATGCCGGCCGTGCGCGCCATCGCCCGCACGGCCCAGAACGTGGTGCGCAGGCTGGGCGAGAGCGACCCGACGCTGTGGCTGGTGCCGGAGGTGGCCGGTGCCATCCTCAGCCCGGATGTGACGGAGCCGCTGCGCACCTTCTTCGAGCGCAAGCAGAGCATCCCGCTCAGCAACGTGCGCGCCGTGATGGAGAACCGCGACTTCCTGGGCCGGCCCATCGCCACGAGCGACGACCCGCTCGTGCGCCTGGGCCAGCGGCTCATCTTCGCCGCCGCCAACATCCTGCCGCAGTCGGTCTCCAACCTCGTGGCGCCGGCCTCGGACACAAGCGCCCTGCCGGCATCGCCTGGTGAGGTCCCGCTCTCCCAGCGGCTTATCGGCAGCGCCGCCGCGTTCCTGGGCGCCAATTACATCTCCGGCCCGAACGATCCCGGTTGGGTGAAGGACAAGATCGAATCCTTCCTGCAGTCGCAGGGCGAATCCGGCGGCGGCGATCCCGTCCGGGCCCTGCGCACCTTGCCGCTCTCCCGCCTGGCCGTGCAGCGCTTCCTGGCCGAGAACCCGGACGTGGCGGCCTACCTGGACCAGGAGCGAGCACAGCGCGCGGCGATGAACCTGCCGGTGGGCGAGGATGCCGCGCGCGCCTACACGACGCTCACCGGCCAGGCGCGGGTGCAGCGGGACCAGGCCCTGCGTGCCGCCGGCGACGCGCTCATGGCGGGCCAGATCAGCGGCGATGAGTACCGCAAGCGGGTGCGGGATGCCTGGGACGCCTACGTCGGCGCCGCCCGCGCGGCCGCCGGCCTGTACCTGGGCACCACGGACCTCAACGAGGCCCAGGCCAAAATCGACGCCACGTACGCCAAGAGCGGACGCGCCCGCGCCGAGGCACCGTCCGAGCTTGACCGCCTGTACGAGCAGTACGAGGCCATCCGCGTGCCCGAGAACGGCACCCCGGAGCAGGTCGAAGCAGCCCTGGCTGCCCGGCGGCAGTTCCTGAGGGAGCACCCGGAGCTTGTGCCGGCGCTCGTGGATCTCGCGCGGGCGCGGGGCGGCGAGGCCTACGCCCGCTACGTGCAGGCCCAGCAGGCGGCGGGGGGGCTGGCCGAAATCCCCACCTACCTGGGCCTGGACGCGGCCGTGGCGCGGCAGGCGTCACGCCTCGTGCAGAAGGGACGGGACCTCATGCGGTTTGTGCCGGGGCTCTCCCTGGAGACGGCCGTGCTGCTTGCCGCCGGGCCCGATGACAAGCCGCTCCTTGGTCCGGCCTTGCTGATTGCCATGCGGGCGCTGCCGGTCAACCCGGCCCGGCGGCAGTACCAGATGGCGCACGCGGCGGAGCTGGCGCCGTTCTACTCGAACCTGCTCATGGGCGACATCGAGCGCCTGATGCTGGGTGGCTAGCGACAGGAGGCATTGGTGGACACGGACGTGACGGTGGACGTGCCGGAGCGTTTCCGCTCCTTCCTTGCCGCGACGGCGCGGGACGCGCTGGAGACGGTGGTCGGGCACCTCCTGTGCCCGGCCTGCCGGGGCATGCTGGGCCAGCGCCTGCCGGATGGCGGGGTGCTGATCGCCATCCGCGACCGGCACGGCAACCACGCCCTGCTGCGCCTGTGCGTGGGGCTGCTCGTGCGCCGCTGCGGCTACTGTACCGGCGCCGTGCGGCTCACCGCCGGCGGGTGAGCGAATCGCTGCAGGATATGGCACAGCCGTTTTGATATACTTGTGCTGATCCCGGTATCGTCCGGGAGGTAAACCATCGCACGCGGCCCCGGTCCGGGCCAGACACCCTCGTGAGGGTGCCGGCCCGGGCCGGGGCTTTTTGGTTCCCCAGCGTGCCTGGGCGACGGGAGGCTGTCGGGGCCGGCTGCGGCGGGGGTGCCTGCGGGTGACGGGGGCGCGTGCGTGCGCAAGGAGCGCACGCGATGACGACGCGCTGGGAGGATGAGCGCCGGCCGGCGGAGCCAGAGGCCGCCGAGGAAACGCCGCGCGAGCCGCCCGCGGGCGAGGCGCCGGAGGCGCCGCCCGAGAGGACCGAAGGCAGCGAGGGCCAGGAAGACGAACTGGAGGCGGTGCTGAGCCGGCCGGAGGTGGCGGAGCGCGTCACCCGGCGGGCGGAGCTGCACACGCGCCAGCTGGTGCGGCTGTTCGAGCGGGCCGAGGCCGGCGATGAGGAGGCAGCCGAGCGGCTGCGCGCCAGCCGCGAGGGACGACGGCTGCTGGAGCTGCTGGAGCGCCGTGCCCGCGACTGGGCGGCGCAGGAGGCGCAGCGCCTTGCCGTCTACCGCGACCTGCTCGCCCTGCGGGAGCAGTCCCCGCAGGAGTTCGCGCGCTACATGGCCTCGCGCGAGTGGCGCGAGTTCGCCAACGAGATGGAGGAGCGCTACGGCCAGAACCTGGCGGCGCTCCCGCTAACCCCCACGCAACCATCCCAGCAACCGGCCCAGGTGACCCGGCAGAGCCAGGGCGCGTCCCGGGTGGACGAGCTGGAGCTCGACGCCCTCTTCGAGCGGCTGCGCAGCCGCCCCCTGGCCAAGCTCCTCACCGAGCGCGACTGGGAGCAGCTGGACCCCACCAACTTCCAGGACCAGGACCCGCGCGAGGCGATGGCGGCCATGACCGAGCGCTTCGCGGAGCTCGTGGCGCGCCGGAGGGCGGCGTCGCCCACCGCCCGTGCCGAGCGGGAGCGGAGCGGCGTGCGCCAGGCCCTGCGCGGCCTGCCGCCGGCGCCGACGGGCGGGCCGTGGTGGCTGGAGGTGCAGGAAGGCTCCGACCTGGACCAGATGCTGGACGCCTACAACCAGAACCCGAAGGACCCGGCGCTGCGCAAGTGGTTCAGCCAGATGCGCGAGCGCGCGGGCTGGAGTCGCCCTTGACGCCCTGAGGAGGGTGAGCCATGCCGATCGGAATCACCGGCTCCGCGCAGATCCGCAACGCGGTGCGGGTCTTCATCGCGGAGATGCAGTTCACGCAAGAGAACGAGCAGATGATGGCCAAGCTCGTGGACACCCGCGAGCTGCCGAAGAACCAGGGCTTGACTTGGAACGAGCCGTACGTGGGCGCCATCACCGCCATGGAGGCGGCGATGGACGAGCAGTTCTACAACCCGCAGCAGATCACGGACCAGAAGGTCTCCATCACGCCGACCGAGAAGATCGTGCAGGTGCTGTGGCCGAAGCGCCTCGACCTGTACATCTCGGAGTCCTTCCCCCGCATCGCCGGCCGGCTGATGGCCAACGCGCTGGAGTACAAGCGCGACGTGGACCTTCTGTCGCTGCTGGGCGCCACCACCGGCGTCATCGGCAACGGCACCCAGCCGCTCACCGTTGGCATCGTCTCGGCCGCGATGGCCGTCATCGGGCCGGGCCTGCCGGCCAACGGCTCGGTGGCGCGCCAGGGCGCCCGCCCCACCGGTGATCCGTCCTCCGGGCCGTACTACTGCCTGGCCCACCCGGTCAACGCGCACGACCTGCGCAGCCAGCTGTCTGGCCTGGGCACCGCTCCCGGCGCGACCACCACGACCGTCGGCGCGGCGAGCAACGCGACCATCGCCGGCCTCACCGACGTGAACATGGACTGGATCCGCCGGCACTACCGCGGGCCCATCGCCGAGGCGGAGTTCATGGTGAACGGCAACCTGCCGATCACCAGCAACACCGTCCGGGGCGGCGTCTGGAGCCGGGACGCCTTCGTGCACGTCACCTTCCAGGGCGTCCAGAACAACATGGACGACACCCTGGACGGCCGCTTCATCGTGCAGACGAGCTGGGTGGACTACGGCTTCGGCCAGCGCGTCTCCGTGTGGGCCCAGCAGCTCTACATCGACGCCACGCCGCCCACGTCGTAACCCGACCCGCACCCCGGCTCGCCGGGGTGGTTCGCGTGAGGTGCACCAATGGTCATGGGACATTCCCGGATCGGCCCGAACACCAGCAACTTCACCATCCCCTCCAACACCGCCGTCACGCACACCATCCTGCAGGCGGAGTTCCCCACGGAGGTGGTGGGGCTGCAGGTATCGGCGCCCAGCAACATCGCGAGCGACACCACCAACAACTTCACGCTCACGCTGCAGAAGTACGACGCCACGTTCGGCGTGACGCGCCCTATCGCCAGCGTGACCAACAACGGCACGGCGTGGACGGCCGGTGTGCCGCAGATTCCGACCATCTCCACGGCGGAGGATGCGACCAACTACACGTTACCGACCTACCAGATGCCGCAGCCGTACCGGAAGCTCCGGCCCGGCGACCGGCTGCAGGTGGCGGTGACCACGGCCGGTGCGTCGCCGCCCAACGTGCAGCTGATGGTGACCGTGCGCTACACGGAGGGGGCGCAGATGTCTGGCCGCGGCCAGTACTAGGCCGCGACCGGCGCGCGAGCATGCGGCCGGCCGGCGTCGGCGACGGGTGGGCCCTCCTGCGCCCGTCGTCCTCCCCGTGGCGCCGGTCCGGCCGCGCCAGAACCAGGACCAGGACCAGGACCAGGACCAGAACCAGAACCAGACACCCGCGCGCTCCCGGAGCGGGGCGAGCCGAGGGGGTGCGGTATGTGGGATGAGAGCCCAGAGCAGATCGCCGCTCGCTACTTCGGCCTGCCGCGTAAGCCGAAGGAGCGCCCGCCCACGCCGCCGGCGCGGGACCGGTTCGATCTCTACCTGCCGCAGAGCTACGTGCACCAGCGCCTGTGGGAGCAAATCCGTGCCCGCGACGCCGGGGCGGAGGCCACCACGCGTGAGGGCATACCGGCGTACCGGCCGGTGGACCGGCCGTACGGCGGCCGCATCGTGGTGCTGCCACGCGACGAGCGGGAGGCGAAGTACGGCCGGGCGCTTCTGGCGGCCGACCTCCCCACGGCCGACGACCCGGACCGGGTGCCGCTCCTCGTCGTCGGTGGCGGGGAGCTGGCCTGGCAGGAGGCGCTGGAGCTGCTTGCCGAGGCGCGGCACTACGGCCTGGACCGGCCGGCGCTGCCGGAGCGGCGCATGCGCGTGGACGAGGCCTACGCGGTGTGGCAGGACATGGCGGCACGGCGGCGGCGGGGGGTGCGGACCACCGGGCCGGGCACCTTCCCGCGCCGCTGAGCGACGAGGAGGACACCCAATGGCAGAGAAGGAACACGCGGCCGGACCGACGGAGCCGGTGCTTTCGCCGGGACAGGAAGCGCTGGCCGCGAGCTACATTGCCCCCACCCCGGCGGAGACGGACGACGTGCTGGCCCGCTTCCGGCCGCTGGACCCGAACGCGGACGAGGCGCAGCTTGAGGCGCGGCGGCGGGCGGTGCAGGCCGCGCTGGAGTCGCGCGAGCTGCAGGCCCGGTTGCAGGCGCAGGCCAAGGCGATGGGTCTCTCCCTGGAGGCGTTCCAGGTGGTCGCCGAGGAGGACCCGAAGCTGGCGGCGCGGATGCTGCAGGCGCAGGCACGTGCGGACAGCCGCCGGCGGCGGGTGGGCCAGCCCGGGCAGGACGGGCTCATCGGCGAGGCGGTGCACGTCGAGGCCTTGCAGCAGGCGATTGGCGCCGCCGCCCGCCGCGCCGGCGCCAGCGAGGAGGACCTGGCGGAGGGGCTCGATGGCGGCGGCCGGCAGGGCTTCGACCCGCAGGCGGTGGCGGCGCAGGTACGGGAGCTCGTGCCGGTGCACTCGCGCGAGAACTGGGTGCCGATGTTCCCGCCGCCGGGGTACGGCGGCCGCGACCCGCGCTTCGTGCACTACGTGCAGTTCGTGCCGGCAAACGACGTGGCCAAGTACGCCGACCTGGGCTTCACCTTCGTGCCGCGCGCGCCGCTGCTGCGGCCGGAGGATCTGCCCGTCGAGTGCGGCATCCAGTCCCTGAACGGCCAGGTGTGCCGCAAGCGCTTCCTCACCCAGCAGGAGCGGTCGCTCCACCTGCGCGTGAAGCACCCGGCGGAGTACGATGCGCTCCTCCTTGAGGAGCAGCGGGCCAGGGAGCGACGGGAGCAGGAGCGTTGGGAGCAGGAGCGGCGGGAGCGGGAGCTGCAGCTGGAGCTGCAGCGGCGCCAGCTCACCGTGCTGGAGCGGCAGGCCGCCCGCACGACAGCCGGGCACGCCGCGGCCGCGTCGGAGCCGGGGTCGGAGCCGGGGTCGGAGCCGGGGGAGGAATCCGATCCCTCTCCCCGCCTGCGGCGCGGGATCTCCGGCCAGCCGGATAGCCCGGATGGCGTCCCGGCACGCCGGGGGCGGGCCGAGGCTGGCGCGGTGCCGGGGTTCGCGCCGTCCACGCGGACCAAGCCGCCGCTTCGGCGCCGGGCGCTGGAGTGGGACGGCGGGGAGGACGGCGATGGCGCGGCATGACCTCATCCTTTACCAGGGCACCGTGAGCGGTGCCGGCACGGTGACCGGCACGGCGAGCCCCACGCAGGACGCCGTGGCGACCTACCTGCTCTGCGTGAACGTGAGCGCGGCCAGCGGGAGCGCGACGGACACGCTGGACGTGTACGTGGACGGGCTGGTGGCCGGTGCGTGGGTGAATCTCGTGCACTTCCCCCAGGTGGTGGGCAACGGCGGCCCGCAACGGCTCCTTGGCGCCCTCACCCTGCAGAACGTGAGCACGACGCCCATCGTGGCCACGGCCGACGCCACGGCGGGCAGCGCCCGCGCCTATGGCATCCCGGCGCGGCTGCGGGCGCGGCTGGCGACAGCCGGGACGGGCAGCTTCACCGTCACGGTGGAGGCAGTCGGCATGTAGGAGGCGGAGCGATGGCGTTTCCGAAGCGGTACGGCATGACGAGGGGGCGCGGCCCGGTGCGCAGCCGACGCGGCCCGGCGATGGAGCGCTACGCCGAGGGCGGCCAGAGCAAGGGCGGGGAGAAGTTCATCCAGGACGCGATCAAGCGGCCGGGGGCGCTCACCCGCAAGGCAAAGGCGGCTGGACAGAGCGTGGCCGCCTTCGCGCGGGCGCACGCGCACGATTCCGGGCTTACCGGCCAGCAGGCGCGCTTCTACCTGAACGTGCTCAAGAAGGTGAACCGGAAGCGCTGAGTATCGCCGGTGCACCGTTGGGGTAGCAATCTGAGCCCAAGTGCTCATCAACACTACACAACGCGGGCCGGTGCCACCATAATGGGGATGTCTGGGACCGTGCTGCCCCGTGCCAGCTGGTGGTTGGGGCTTGGCCAGCTGGCACGGGGCCAGCCCAGACGACGACGGAGTGCCCGCGCCCGTGCCCGAGGGGAGGTGCGCCGTGGCCCCGTTGCTGCCGCGCCTCAGCGCACTCGCGGGCGGACTGCGTCGGCGCATCCGCCATCTCCTGGCGGCACTGATCGCGCTCCTTACCTCCTTCACCGGCGCGAACCTTGCCGTCCAGCAGGTCGAGCAGCCCGCCTACGTCGCCACCGCCCTGATCCGCGCACCAGGCGCGGCGATCGCCCGCGACGCCAACGTTACGGCCTGGCCGGACGGACAGGTGGACGTTGCCGTGGTGACGGCGCCGGCGACGGCCCACGCTCCGCTGCCCTCCTGGCGTGCGTCCCTGGGGCCCCTGCCGCCGTGGGTGGTGCCGGCGGCGCCGGTGATGGGCTGGCCGGTGGATGGCTACATGCGCGCCATCGCCGCCGGACAGCGGGGGCTGCGCGTCTGTGCCGAGGAGCTGCGCGCCTTTGACGGTGGCAGCGGCTTCGGCGTGCGCTACGCGGACGTGGCGCTGCGTGCCGTGCGCGACTCGTGGGACGCGCTGCTCGACATCCGCCCCACCGAGGAGACCTGCACGGACCCGGACCTTGTGCTCGGCCTTGGCGCCGAGTCGGCGAACGGCGGCTGCGGCAGCCCGCAGGCGATCGGCTGCGCGGCGCTCCTCTATCGCTCCGGCCGGGCCTTCGTGCGCGTGACGCTCAACGCGGCCATGGCGCGCGCTGGCCAGTACACCGACACGCTCGCCTACTGGACGATCGTCCACGAGGCCAAGCACGCCATGGGCTACGGCCACACCGGCCAGTACGGCGGCGAGGGGCATGCCCACCCGCACCCCTCCGACCTGGGCTACCTGTGCGGCGACATGCCCTGCGACAACCCGACGGGGAGACCGGCACGGCAGGATTACGAGGACCAGCCGGGGCACAACACCGTGTGGGGCCTGCGCTTCCGCGACGCGGCGCCCACCCAGACGCCCACCCCCACGCCAACGCCAACCCCGACACCCACACCCACTCCCACGCCAACCCCGACACCCACACCCACCCCAGCGCCGGCGCACGTGCTGGCGGTGTGGGCGCACCGCGGTGAGCTTGCCGGGCGTTGTCCCGGTCAGACGCGGTACGGCGAGTGGTGCGTGGTGATGGTGCCGGTAGGGCGCGCCTGGCTGGAGTGGGACGGCTCGGGGGAGTTCCAGGAGGTGGCGCCGTGGCCGTGAACGAGGACGAGCACGGGGGGCACGAAGATCCAGGGGAAGGCACCGGAGCGGGGGCATTAGGCTACGAGCTCTGCTCACACTGCAAGCAATGGCACGCCGCCGGCACCTTCTGCCAGGCGGCCGCGAGCGGCCAAGGCGGGGGGCAGGGACAGGGACAGGCGCCGGCGCAGGCGCAGGCGCAGGCAACGGAGGCCTTCTACGCCTGCATCGAGTGTCACCAGCTGGTACGGCTGGACGACGTCAGCGTTGCTACCCGCCGCGGCCGGGCGCTGTGCCTGCGCTGCGCAGCGCGGGCCGTGCCGACACGAGACTGGAGGGAGTTCCTATGACGGCGGGTGAGCGGGCGCTGTGGGCGATGGCCGAGGCGGAGCGGATCATGGCCGTCGTGATGGCGGTCGGCACGGCAGCGTTCGTGCTGCTGGCGCTGGCGGTGCTGTACTTGCTGTTCGAGGAGCGCATCAAGCGCTGGTTTTGAGCGCGCTCATTGCCGGAGATGAGCGCGCATATTGCGGAGCAGGCGCGCAGATGGACCGCGAGTGGGAGTGGCGGCGAGCGGCGGTGCTGTGGACGCCCTGCGGCGCCGGTTGTGGCGCCGC
>JBHOQW010000152.1:0-7942 GCA_042408665.1 Dehalococcoidia bacterium | reverse complement strand
GAACAGCCCGATCACGAACAGCAGCGCGTAGGCCAGGCCGATCGCCTGGGCGTACACCCGGGCGAGGTCCATTCGCTGGGCGGCGGCCAGGCCCAGGAGGCCGATCGCCAGGTGGGCAAGGTTGTGGAACCAGTTCACCGCAAAGATGCCCAGCAGCTTAGCGTCTTCTCCGCCCAGAAACAGTCCGCTGCCCGGCGCATCGGTGAGCGGCTTAATGAACCCCAGCAGGCCCACCACCACATAGACTAGGCCGAAGATCAGGGCAAAGCCACGAGCCACGGTCATGACGCGCATGGAATCCGCTCCTTTCCAACCGATTGGGTCCCCGTGATGGATCGTCCACGAGAATCTACGCGATGCAGGCGGCGGCGGATCAACGCGCGGCGGGCAGGTACGGGGATCGAGAACAAGACCAACCGCCCGCGGTCCCTCCCCGGACCCGCGGGCGGTGGTTGCGTCGGCTCGGTGGTCTCCGGTGGCGGGGTGGGGTGGTATTCGATGACACCGCGCCGACGCACCCGTACTATCACCCACGGTCCGGGGGCGGCGCAAGAGAGATCCGGTCAACTCCTGAAAAATTTTTCGGCGCCGTCGTGAGGGGCGGAAACGCGGCTTAGCCCTCGCTACCGGAGGACTTGCCGCGCAGGAAATCCTCCAGGTCCTTGATGATCTCCTCGGCGCTGGGCAGGGGAGACCCCGTCTCCGGCGGCCGCTCCTCGCGCGTCTCCCGTGCGGCGTCGGCGCGACGCTCCAGGTCGCGCACGTAGCTGCCGGCCCGGCGATTGCGGCCCACGGCCTCGTCCACCTGCCGCTCGAAGAAGGCGGCGGCCGCCTCAAGGCGGCGCAGGTCCAGGCGCAGATCGAGGATGCCATCCAGCACGCGCAGCAGGGCCAGCGCCGCCTTGGGGTTGGCGGTGGTGGGCAAGTAATGCGGCACCGCCGCCCACAGGCTAGCCGAGGGCAGGCCAGCCGCGCGGCAGCGGTCGTGCAGGACGCCGACGATGCCCGTGGGACCCTGATAATCGGACGGCATGGCGCCGTGGGCGCGCAGCCGCTCCAGCCACTCACCGCTGGTGGCGAAGGCGCTGATCGGCACCGGGCGCGTGTGCGGTGTATCGGCCAGAAAGGCGCCGAAGCTGATCAGCGCGTCCGCGCCCGCCCGGCGGGCGGCGTCGATCAATTCATCGCAGTAGGTGCGCCAGCGCAGCTCCGGCTCGCGCGCCACGAACAGGAGCAGGTCGCGTGGCAGGGCGGGATTCGTTGTCAGGAACAGCTCATGCGCAGGCCAGGAGATGCGCCGCTCGCCGTCCACGAGGCGCACATGCGGACGGGTATCGGTGAATACGTGGAACTCTTCCGGGTCAAGCCCACCGACGCGTCGACCCGCCAGGTGGCGCACCAGCCAGCGCAGGGCGGCCGTGGCGGCCTCACCGGCATCGTTCCAGCCGGCGAAGGCGGCCAGCAGGACGGGCGCGCGCAGCTCGGGCAGCGGATCCAGGCGCAGGTGCGGCATGGCAGCCCTCCGGCGCTATTGTACCGCGCTCCTCCAAGGTGGAGGATAGCGCGGCGGCGCTGCTGTCTGGTGGCGACCGCGGCCTACAATGGGGGCGAGACCCGTCGGTGGTGTGCGAACGATGCGAGTGCATTTGACCGAGCACGATGCCCGCCGCCTGCTGGTGCCGGGGCCGCTTACCCTGGTGACCACGCGCTGGCGGGCGGCGGAAAACGTCATGCCCGCCGCCTGGACGACGCCGTTGAGCGCCATCCCACCCCTGGTGGGTGTGTGCGTCCATCCCAGCCGCCACACGCACGACATGATCCGCTTCAGCGAGGAGTTCGCGCTGAACATCCCCTCCCCACGGCTGCTCAACCACGCGGCATACTTTGGCTCCGTCTCCGGCCGCGACGTGGACAAGCTGGACCTGAGCAAGCTGCCCACCTTCCGCGCGCGCCGTATCGACGCGCCTCTGCTGGAGGGCTGCGTGGGCTGGATCGAGTGCGGCCTGGAGGATGCCATCCGCCTGGGTGACCACACGCTCTTCGTGGGCCGGGTGGTGGCGGTGCAGGCGGAGGAGGCGGCCTACAACGAGGTCTGGCTGCTGGACGACCCGGAAGAGCGCCCCCTGCATTACCTGGGCGGCACCTGGTACGCAGCCCTGGAGCGGCGCCTGGAGGCGCGCCCGCCGGCCCAGGCCACCCCCGATTACGCGCGCGAGCTGGAGGAGCGGGCGCGCGAGATGGAGGAGCGCGCTGCCGAGGAGCGGGCAGAGCGCGAGGAGCGCGGTGAGTAGGCCGCGGCCACCGACCGGGCGGTCTGGCCTGGCCCGCGCCGGTGGCCGATGGTGCCTGGTAGGAGGACGGCCATGCTCGCCCGCCGCCTCACCGCCATTCACAGCCACCGGAGCTGGGACCTCCAGGTCGTGTATGAGTACAGCGAGGAGGGCCGGCTGCACCGCCATCGCGTGATCGACGCCGCCGGCGGGGTGCGCTTTACCACCTGGGAGCACAACACCCCGGCCCACCAGCACCGGCTGCCCAACGGCGCCTGGACCCGCCCACGGCTCGACCTGGCGCCGGTGTAGGCCCGCCTTCTGTTCGGACACGCGTTGACACCCTCCCGCCCCCGCACCCACAATGAGGCCAGCCCCGTCGGCGCCGTGCCGACGGGCATCGCGTCCATTTGAGGCGGTGCGATGACGACGGATGAAGGCGTTCGACCGGACGCCGAGCGGGCGTCCCGGGCCGCGGAGGGTAAGTACGTCTACTGCATTATCGAGTGCGAGACGCCGCGCACCTTCGGCCCCATCGGCATCGGTGGGCGCGGCGACGTGGTCTACACCATCCACTACGGCGGGCTGGCGGCGGTGGTCTCCGACACGCCGATCGTGATGTACGACCCCACGCGCGAGAACGCGCTGGCCCACGAGCGCGTGAACGAGACGGTGCTGCGCGAGTTCACCGTCATCCCCATGAGCTTCGGCACCGTCTTCCGCACGGAAGGGGACGTGGTCGAGTTCCTGAAGGACACGGCGGACGCCCTACGCGACGTGCTCGCCACGATGAAGGGCAAGATCGAGTTCGGCCTCAAAGTGAACTGGGAGCCGGAGATGGTGCTCAAGGAGGTGGAGGCGGAGCACGAGGAGATCCGCCACCTCAAGGAGGAGATCCAGTCCAACCGTCTCGCCTCCACCTACTTTGCCCGCGTCCAGCTCGGCCGCCTGATCGAGCGGGCGATGAGCGAGAAGGCCGACAGCTACATCCGTGCCATCTACGACCATCTGCGCGATTGCGCCATCGCCTCCCGCCACAACAAGCCCATCGGCGATAAGATGATCCTGAACGCCGCGTTCCTGGTGGAGAGCGCGCGCACGGAGGAATTCGACCGCAAGGTGAGCGAGATCGCACGCCGCTTTGAGGGAAAGCTGCGCTTCCACTGCACGGGCCCCTGGCCACCCTATAACTTCGTCAACATCCGCCTCAAGTTGGAACGCGCCGGCTCCGCCTCACCCGGCTGATCCCCCGGTGCCCCGACCGGCGCGTTGCCACCTTCCGGCGGGGATGAGCGCCGATGCTGTTCAAACTGCTGGCCGCACCCGTGGCGCTGCCGGTGAGCGGACTCCGCTTTCTCCTCCAGCAGATCCTGGAGATGGCGGAGCACGAGCTGCTGGATGAAGACCGGATCCGCGACGAGCTGCTCCTGCTCCACCTTCGCCTGGAGGAAGGATCCATCTCGGAGGACGAGTATGCCGCGGCCGAAGCGGCGCTCATCACCCGCTGGCGCGCGGCGCGGGCGGCCCGCACCGGCCGGACGGGCTGAGGCGCGCGGCGTCGCGGCTGAGGATACCCTGCATGAAAACCGAGCCTCAGGGACACCAGCCCATCCAGCCCCAAGCCGCCGGAACCGAGCTGCTGTACCTGCTCTCAATCATCGAACCGGATACGGAGGCGCACCGACTCCTGGAACGCGGCGCCGTGCCCGGCATGACGCCCGCAGCACGGTGCTTTCCGATCCGGGAGGCCGGCCTGGTAGCGGCGGTGAGCCACGTGCCGGCCGAGACCTTCGCCGAGGGGCCGCTCAACGCGCTGCTCCGGGACCTGGCCGCGGTGGCGCCATACGCCCTACGGCACGAGACAGTGGTGCGCACGCTAATGGCGGCGGCACCGGCGCTGGTGCCGGTGGCGTTCGGCGCCGTGTACCAGGGAGCGGCGGGCGTGCGCGCGCTGCTGCGCACGCGGGCCGACGCCTTCCGCCACGCGCTGGACCGGGTACGCGACCGGGAGGAGTGGACGGTCAAGGTGTTCCGCGACCAGGCGGCGCTCCTGCGCGCGGCAGAGGAGAAAAGTGAGGAGGCACGCGCCCTGGCCGCGGCCGTGGCCACCGCCACGCCCGGCCGGGCGTACCTGTTGCGCCGCCAGCGCGAGCGGGTGGTGGCCGCGGCCGCCGAGCGGCTGGCGGCGCACCTTATGGGCGAGTGCCTGCGGCGGCTGGCGGCGCTCAGCGCGGCGGTGCGGCAGGAGGCGGTTCGGGAGCCGGGCACGGACCTGCTGCTCAAAGCGTCGTTCCTGGTGCCGCGCGCGGCAGCGGCGCGCTTCACCGCCGAGGCCGAACGGCTGCGCGCCGAAGGCGCGTCTCACGGCTTGCGTCTGGCGGTGAGCGGCCCCTGGGCGCCCTATTCGTTCGCCGAGGAGTCCGGTGACGGAGCCTGAGCCGATCCTGTCATCCCACCTGAGCCTGGTCGAGGCCCTGGACCGACTGCTGCACCGCGGCGTGGTGCTCTCCGGCCAGGCCACTATCTCCCTGGCGGACGTGGACCTCGTCCACCTGGGCCTGCACCTGGTGCTGGCCTCCAGCGGCACGCTGGCCGGGCGCGGCGCCGACCCGACCACCGCGGTGCCTACGGACGAGACGACGCGGAAGGAGATCGCGCAGACCGCCGCTCCGCTCACGCCGCCCGCAGTCCCGGCTGCGGAACCGGTGTCGGCGGATTTGCACCCCATGGAGCCGGGCACGTATAGTGACGGAGAGCAGCGGCCCGCGGACGGCGCCAGCGCCAAGCACCGGGCCGCGTTTTCCCCGCCGAACGCGCCGTACGACTCAGCACCGTGCTCCACCGCGCCCTCGGCAGAGACGCCGGAGCGTGGCCTCGCCCGATTGGTGCTGACTCTGGTGGAATTGCTCCGTCAACTGGTGGAGCGACAGGCCGTGCGTCGCATGGAGGCCGGCGGCCTCACCGATGCGCAGATCGAGCGGATGGGGCGCGCCCTCATGGAGCTGGACGCCAAGATGAGCGAGCTGTGCGCCCAGTTTGGACTGGAGCGGGAGGAGCTGGACATCGACCTCGGCCCGCTGGGGAGGCTCCTGCCATGATGGAGTGGCGCGGACAGGGGGTCGGCCCACCGGCAGGCGTCACCTTGCTCGACATCCTGGACAAGGTGCTGGACAAGGGATTGGTCATCGCCGGCGATATCCGGGTGTCGCTGGCGAATGTGGAGCTGTTGACGATTAAGCTGCGGCTGCTGGTGTGCTCGATCGACAAAGCCGAGGCCATCGGCCTGGACTGGTGGCGGCGGGACGCCTTCCTGAGCAGCGCGGCCGAGCAGGAAGCCCGTGCCCTGCTGGCGCGCGTGGAGGCGCTGGAGCGTCGTCTGACGGCCGCCGAACGAGAAGCCCCCACAACGGCCGGGAACGAGCCTGGCGGTAGAGAGGAGCGGGGTGGGAGCGATGGTGGTTGAACGCCATTCCGGGGGCACCAGCCTGATCGACGTGCTGGACCGCGTGCTCGATAAGGGCATCGTGATCGACGCCTGGGTGCGTATCTCGCTGGTCGGCATCGACCTGATCACCGTGGAGGCGCGGGTGGTCGTTGCCTCAATTGACACCTATCTGAAGTATGCGGAGGCCGTCGGCCTGACCGCCCCGTCGGCCAGACCCGCTATCGCCCCACCGCGCGAGGACGCGGCGGTTCCGATCCGTGAGCGTACCGTGGAGACGCGGCGGGAGACGGTGCGCGAGTGAGGGCGCCGAGCCACGCCCCTCAACCCCACACTGCGCCGCGAGTACATGATCGACGATGCGGGAGCTGCGGTCGCACGACCGACATGATCAGGAACGGCAGCAGCACGACGCGCTGCACCAGCTGGTAGCACCGTTTCTGTCCGAGCTGGCAGCGGCTCATGCCTGCCCGCGGCTGTTCCTCGTCCTCCTGGCGCCGGACGGCCGGACCATCCAGGCCTGCGTCGGCGCCAACCCTCCAGCCGACTTCGTGGATACCGTCGGTCCGGTGCTGGTAGAGGGCGGGCCCGTGCTGGAGACGCTGCGGCGGGGACGGCCGTTGTGCATCGCGGACGTGTTGCGCGCGCCGGAGATCCCGGACGCGGTGCGAACCTATTACGCCAGCCTCGGCATGCTCGGTCTCGTAGTGCTCCCGCTAACGCCCGTCCCCGCCGTCCTGATCGCCGGCCGCGACCGGCCGTTCACCGAGGCAGAGGTAAACGGCCTGCTGGCCGCCGCCGGGCGTGTGGCGGCGCTGATAGCGGAGCAGGAAGAGGTGGCCCGCCTGCGCGCCACCAGCGAGCGGTACGCCGCCGAGCGGGAGTGGCTGTGGGGGATGATCAGCGCCGTGCAGGACCCGGTGGTGCTCAGCGACGAGTGGCAACGCATCATCCTCGCCAACCCCGCCGCCGAGCGCCTCCTGCGCGCCCATCCCGAGGACTCCCCCGGCAAACGCTACGCCGTGGAGCTGAACAACGCCCTGCTCCTGCCGGCGCTGGCCGGGTTCGCCGCCAACCCGGGGTGGGATGCGGGCCGCGAGCTGACCTTGGTGGACCCCGTGGAAGGGGAGGAATTGCTGTTCGAGCTCATCTGCCGGCCGGTCACCAACCTGCGCACCGGCGAGCGCGGGCTGGTTGCGGTGCTGAAGGACGTGACGGACCTGCGCCGCGCGACCGAGGAGGTGCGCCACAGCCTCAACGAGCTGGAGCGCGCCGGCGAGGAGGCGCGCCGCGAGCGCGACCGGTTGAACCTGATCCTGGAAAACGTCGCCGACCCGATCGTCGTCACCGACCCGACGGGGCACATCATCCTCATGAACCAGCCGGCGGAGCGCCTGTTCCAGCCCCCGCGCGAGGGGGCGGCGGACCACGCCGGCACGGCCTACCTGGCCAACGATGCCAAGCTCAGCGCCTTCCTCTCGCAGCTCGGCCTAGAGGCGGCCGCCGTGCGCCGGGGCGAGGTGCAGCTCCAGGACCCGGACACGGACGAGGTGCTGACGATGAGCGCCACCGCCACTGAGGTGCGGGACGCGCTGGGGCAGGTGAGCGCCGTGGTCACCGTCCTGCACGACCTGACCAAGGTACGCGAGCTGGAGCGGCGCACGCTGGAGCAACAACTGACGGAATCGGAGAAGCTGGCGGCGGTTGGGCGCCTGGCGGCGGCCGTGGCGCACGAGATCAATAACCCCCTGGAGGCGATCAAGAACGCCCTCTACCTGCTGGTCACGCGCATGCCGACGGACGACCCCAACCGGGCGTTCCTGGAGATCGCCAACCGGGAGACGGAGCGGGTGTCCGCCATCATCCGCCAGATGCTCGGCTTCTACCGGCAGACACCCCTCCGTCAGCCCGTGGACGTCAACCACCTGCTGCGCGAGGTGGCGGCGCTCCTGGAACGGCAGCTCCGCCGACACCGGGTGACCCTCACCCTGCAGCTCAGCCCGCGCCTGCCGCCGGTGCTGGGCTCCGGCGATCAGCTCAAGCAGGTGTTTCTCAACCTCTTCCTCAACGCCCAAGAGGCGATGCCGGCGGGTGGCCGGTTGACGGTGACCACCCATCTGGCCAAGGATGGGGACCGCGAACTGCTCCTCCCCGCTGAGTGGATCGTGGTCCAGGTGCAGGACACGGGGATCGGCATCCCGGAGGAGCACCAGCGGCATATCTTCGAGCC
>JBHOQW010000019.1:0-4151 GCA_042408665.1 Dehalococcoidia bacterium | reverse complement strand
TGGCCGGCACTTCGCCAGAGCCAGAGCCAGACCCAGCCCCGGCAGGGGTGCCGTCCTCGAACCCGAACGCAAACACGTCCGCCGCACCCGGCACGTCGCAGATGGCGCCCAGCCCATGCGCCGCCGCCGCGTAGATGCGCGTCACCACCTCCGGCGGCACGTACCGCCGAAGCGCCGCATCCAACGCGACGAACCGGGCAAGCCACACCCCCGACAGCTGCCGCGTCCGCCGCGTCAGCCCCGCACTCCCCTCCCCCGCCGCACGGCCACGGCCGGAGTCGGAAGCTGCCAGCGCTGGCGCACTTTGCCCGGCGTCCTGGTCCACGCCACCCACGCCATCATCGGCATCGGCCGCCTGCG
The DNA here is from genome assembly GCA_042408665.1 of Dehalococcoidia bacterium. Lineage (GTDB taxonomy): Bacteria > Chloroflexota > Dehalococcoidia > CAUJGQ01 > CAUJGQ01 > CAUJGQ01. Next base: position 3,791 of record JBHOQW010000019.1, on the reverse strand, counting down.
TGCGGGCCTCAATCTCGGCCCACTCCCGCCGAAGTGCCCGCCAGTCCCGCCAGAACGTGCGCTCGTGCGCGCCCGTGCGCCGGTGGTAGTAGGGGTACAACTTTCGCAGCGATTGGTACCAGCCGTCGCGCTGCGCTTCATACAGGAGGTCCCGGAGCTGCCGTCTCCGCCAGGCGGCCAGGCGCTGGCGCGCGTGGTTGTAGGCCGCCCGCGCCCTGGCCCGCCGGCGCACCACCATGGGGTCGGCCGGCTTGCTCCATGCCGCCCGCGCGGCCAGCCATTGCGGGACCGCTCCGCTCTCAGCCATCACGCACCCCCTCCACGTTCTGACGCGCCGGGGGTGGCACCGGCTCCGCCGCCGCCACCACGGCCTCAAGCTGGGCAAGCACCTGCGCCCACGTGCTGGGCGGCACCCGGCCATCGACGAAGTCGCTGCCGGCCAGCACCACGCCGTCGGAGCCGGCGCAGCGCTCCAGCCAGGCCTGCTGCCGGGCATTCATCATCCGCCGGGCCGGGGACAAATCCAGCGAGAACCACACGTCCCCCCGCCGCCAGGCGCGCAACACCGGGCGTCGATCGACGTAGGCCCAGCGCCAGGTGGGCGCCCACGCGCAGCCCTCGCATGAGGCAGAGCGGGACGGAAACCGCCGCGCCTGATAGCATGCGCAGTTCATCGTTCGTCTCCTTCATCGCCCGGCGCGTGCTCGCCCACCAGCCAGCGGTGCCGCGGGTCCAGGGCGCTGCCGTAGTGGCAGAGGTCGTCACGTCCCAACGTGGCCGAGTCCCCGCCGCCGTCGCCGTCGTCGCCTTCTTCACCGTTCCCGCTCACCCGCCGCCCGCCGGGCGCGGTAGGCCCGGGTGCGGCAGCGCGGCGAGCAGTACCGCCGCAGGCTGATGCCGGTGATGCGCCGCCCGCACACCGCACAGCGCCGCTCCACCCGCCGCCTGAGGCTGGCCAGGTACGATGCCGCGCTCGCTGCGGTCGCTGCCGGCGCCCGCGTGGCCGTGCACACCTGCTCCGCCGCCGCCATGGCCCACCCCCTCGCCTCGTCTCGCTCGTCTCGCTCGTCTCGCTCACTCCAGCGCGGCCAGCGCGGCCCACAACGCCCCTTCGGTCGCGGTTTGCACGAACGCCCGCCACCCCGCCGCCCCCTGGACGACGCGCACGCCGCCGGCGACGTACCGCGGCCAGCCGTGCCGCTCGGCGGCGTCCAGCACGATCGCCGCCACCGCCGCCGCGGCCAGGCCCGCGCCCCGCGCCCCTTCGAACGGGAGGTCGTCGGCCCCGGCGCCCTCCCCGTCTCGCTCGGCGCCTGACTGCCCATCAAGGCGCTCCAGCCCCAGCCGCCCGGCTTCGTCCACGAGGTGCGAGCGGCGCGGCGTGGCGGGAGAGGCCTGCGCCGGCGCCGCCGCCTGCACGCCACCTGAAAGAGTAGGGAAACGAGCGTCCCCAGCGTCCCCCGAACCTGCGCTACCGTCCCCCCTACCGTCCCCACGCGGGCCCCTACCGTCCCCAGTGAGAGGGGATTCTGAATCTGTTGGGGACGCTGGGGACGCTGGGGACGCTCCGTTCCCTACTCTTTGTTTTGGGTCGCGGTCGGCGATGGGGGCGCTGTCCGGGTCGCGCTCAGACAGCGCTCTGTCGTCGTCAGCGTCGGTCGGCTCAAGCAGGGCGATGGTGATCAACCGCCCGGCGCGATGGCTGGCAGCGAAGGTGACCGTGATGCCAACGCGCCGGAGCGGCTCGGCAGCCCGGCGCAGGCGGGCGCTCAGCCGCGCCGCATCCGCCGGCCACCCCTTCGGCGGCCGTTCCGGGGTGAGCTTGGCGTACAACTCGCTCGCGGTGCCCGTCCACGTCGCGCCGCCGCGCGTGTCGAGGAAGGCGCGTACCGCCGCCGCCACGGCGTCCGCCTCCACCACCTCCTGCGCCAGCTCCCCCCGCTGGGCGAGATACGCCGCCAGCGCGCGGGTGCCGGCCACCCGGTCCACCGCCGCCAGCACCTGCGCGTAGTCGGCCAGGCGCGGGTAGGCCGCGAGCTGCACCGCCGGCAGCGCCGCCAGCACGCCCGCTACGAGGTCGCACAGCGCGCCCAACAGGCGCGCGTGCTGGCGCTCGAAGGCGGCGATGATCTCCGCCTCCGGCACCCGCGCGCCGTCCGGGATGCGCTCCAGCTCGAACCAGACGACCCGGTCGGCGAAGTCACCGCGCAGGGCGCCGAGGTCGATGGACGTGAGCGTCACCACCCGCTGGAAGGCCAGCACCGCCAGCTCGGTGTCGGAGAACAACTCGCGCTTGACCAAACCGTCGCCGGTGGCGGCGCGACAGATGGCATCCGACAGCCACTCCGGCACCCCGGACAGGTTGTCCACCGCCACCAGCCACGAGCCCGCGGCGGCAACCTGCCAGTCGTCGAGCGACTTGGGTGGGGCGCGCAACGGCACGGGCGAGGGGTCCAAAAGCTGCACCCGCAGCCGCGCGGCGGTGGACTTGCCGCTGCCCTCCGGGCCGCGGAACACCTCGATCGCGTGCGGGATGTCCGGGATGCACGCCGCCACGAGCGCGCTGACGAACAGGTCCCACGCGTCGGGGGTGAAGTTGAGCAGGGCGCGCAGGGCGGCAAGGTCGCCGCCGCGCACTGGGACCGGCAGCTCCGCCGTGAGCTTCGTGCGCCGCCAGGTGATGCCGGGCGGGGTGGGCGCCACCTCCCACCAGCCGGGGCGGATGATGGCGCACAGGCCATCCGCCCGGCCCAGGTCCAGCACGATCGCGTCGCCGTGGCGGGCCAGGCGCAGCGCGAGGCGGCGCCGGGGGGACGTGAGCGCCCGGCCTTCGAGCACGGCCAGCACGTCCGCAAGCGCCGAGGCCGACGGCACGCGGCCGTACGCCTCCGCGTAGCGCGCTGCCAGCGCAGCGCGCAGGCCGCCACCGCCACCCCGCAGCCGCAGCGCCACCGGCGGGCCGGCGCGGGGCACGGCCAGCGGCTCGCCGTCCTCGCTCTGGAAGAACTCGTACTGCTCACACGCCAGGCGCACGAGGCGCGTGGCCTGCGAGGCGTTGCCGCCGCGATCGCCGTCGGCCGTGGCGTTGCCGTCGGCGGCTTCCGTGCGCTCGCCGGCGTCGGTCGTGTCATCGTCACCGCGCACCGGCGGCGGGCCGGCATCGAGTAGGAGCAGATCCACATCGTCCGCGCCGCGCCCGCGGCCGACGAAGTCGGCCGCGTCGCCGCCCGCCGGCGCCGCCGGCCACTCCACCCAGCGCAGGTGCGCCGGGTCTGCGCCCAGCGCCAGCAGCCGCTCCGCGATGCGGCGCATATGCTGCCGGCCGTGCTCATCGGCGTCCGGCCACAAGCAGATGGTGCGACCCAGCAGCGGCCGCAGGCTCGCATCAGAGGGGGTACCGGCGGCGCCGGTGACGGTGCCCACGGCCGCGACGCCCAGGGCGGCGAGGGCCTCGGCCGCCTTCTCGCCCTCGCAGAGCACCACCCGCTCGGCGCCGTTGAGGCGGTGCACGCCGTACAGCGGCAACGCGGCGGTGGGCCGGCCGCCCAGGCCGCGCGCGCCGTCCGGTTGCTCCCACCACATGACCTTGCCGGCCGGTGTGTCCAGCCGGACGTGCACGGCCACCAGCCGGCCGGCCTCGTCGCGCAGCGCGTAGCGGGTCTCGCGGCCGCGCCCGTTCTCGCGGCCGGCCGGCACCGGCCACAGGCCGCGTTGCCTGAGCGCGTCGATCACCGCGCGCTGGTCGCAGCCGGCGTGACAGCACAGGAGCACGCGGCCGTCGCGCACATCGA
>JBHOQW010000149.1:0-2347 GCA_042408665.1 Dehalococcoidia bacterium | reverse complement strand
GCGCTCGCGATCGTCGAACGCTGGCGGCATGCGGCCCTGCGCGTCCTGGGGGACATCGCGCCGTCGTATTTCGAGCGCCAGGCCGTACGGGTGGTGGAGTTGGTGCGCCGGCGGCCGGGCGGCATCGCCCGCCGGGACGTGATGCGCGCGCTGCGGCTCAACCGTCGGCTGATGGACGACCTCCAGCACACACTTGTCGAGCGTGGCGAGATCGTGGTGCGGACGCACGCCACGCGCGGGGGACAAAGCCTCTGGTTCTATCCCCCCGTCCCCGCACCACCCCCGTCCACGACCCCCCCCGCGGGGTCGTCCACCCTGTCAACGGTGTCGACGTTGTCACAGGGGGGTTGTACCACACCCGCCCAGGACGTCGCCACACGGGAACGGGGGAGGGGGGACACCGCCCCCCCGGCGTGGCGTGCACACACCCGGCGTGACAACGTTGACACCGTTGACACCGTTGGTCGTCCTGTCCCAGTCCCGCCGTCGACGCGGGCTTCCGACGCCGCGCACACCCGGCGTGACAGCGTCGACACCGTTGACAAGGTTGCCGCCGTTGCGCATGACACCCGTGACAACGTCGACAACGTCGACAAGGTGGACGAGGTGTCGCCTGACGCCGGGCAGGCGACGAAGGGTGTCAACGGTGTCGACGTTGTCACCGGGGGTATGTCACATGCGGGTGGTGGTGGTGGGGACGACGCCGCACGGGGCGCCGGGGAGGCGTGGGAGGAGTTTGAGGTATGAGTGTGCGGACCGTGGCCTGGATGCTCGCCGATTGGAGCCAGCGCGGCGTGCAGCTCGCCGTCACCGCCGCCGGCGACCTCAAGGTGAAAGCGCCGCCCGGCGTGCTCACGGACGAAGACCGGCGGCTGCTGAGGGCGCTCAAGGCACCGCTCGTGCAGGCGCTCAAGGGGGGCATCCCGCGCGCGCTCACGGCGGCGACCGACACCGGCAGCGACACCGTCTGCACGGCACCGGGCTGTGGCGGCGTGGTGGACGCCTACGACGCGCACGCCCGGCCGTGGTGTGCACGCCACCGGCCAAAGGCGCCGGTGGCGCCGACGCCCGAGCCGCCGCCGTGGCGTTGCCGGTGCGGCTCTGAGGTCTCCGGCCGGCTGCCGCGCTGCCCCACGTGCCTGCGCCAGCCGGACGGCCGGCCCAGCCCTTGCAGCGTGTGCGGCGCCCCCGTGGTGCGCCGGCCGCCGCCACCGCGGGACACGCCGTTGCGCACGCCGCGGGGCGAAGAACCGGTCGCGCACGGGCCGGCCTTGGAGCCGTTCTGCGCGGTGCATCGCCGCGGTGCGCACGTGCTGCACCTGGCGTGTGCGCGCGGCTGGCCGGCGGTGGCGTTCCCGGACGGCACGACGGTGGGTGGCGGTGCTGCGGCCTGGCGTGCCGCCGTGTACGCGCGGGACAGGGGCGAACCGCAACTCTTGCAGTGGCTCACGTGGTTGCCGGCACTGGCGCCGCTCCCGCTCCCGGCATCCACCACGGGTGCGGGGGCGGATGGACGGGCGGCGGACGCGGACACGGGCGTAGGAGGTGGATGATGGCGGAAGTGGAACCGGTACCGCTCGACGATATCACGGTCTGGGTGCATGAGGACGGCCGCCCGGCGATGGTCGCCGTCTACTGCCCCTGTGGCCGCCGTCCCACGCTGCCGCTCGACGGCGATGCGGTCACGTGCTGCACGGCCACATACCGGGTCGTGTGGACGTCGCTTGGCGCGCCGCGGGTGCTGCGCCACGGTGCGCCACCGGCACCGGCGGCACCGGTGCCGCCGGTCATCGCGAAGGCGTTTGCATCCCCTGCATCCCCCCTCGCCGTGCCACCGCCGGTGGCGCCGACGCCGACGGCGGACACACCGGCCACCGCGGCTGGCGGCCGCCAGCCCATCCCGCCGCGCTTTGCGGCGTCCTGGCTACCGCCGGGCCGTGCCGCGGCGGCATGGTTTCAACCGTTTGCATCGCGCGTGGGGCGGGACTGGGTGGTCGGCGTGCGCTTCGCCTACGACGCCGTGGTGGTGGCGGAGCTCAAGACGCTGCTGCGTCAGCTCACCCCGCGCGTGGCGGACCGCTCCCGGTCCATCTATCACGCCGGCGGGTGGTTGTCGCTGTACCGCTGCTGGTTCGTGGAGCCGGCGGCCTGGCCGGACGTGCACCAGCTCTTGGCGCGGCACGGCTACACCGTGCACGGGCCGGGGCCGCACCCGCACCCATGACCAGGGCACGGGGCGGGGGCGCCGGATGTTGTGCGGGACTCGCTGTGTAAGGCCATCTCAGGCTCGGGCCATCGCCGCCCTGCGTGACGGACCGTCTCACGCGTCGATACCGTCTCGCGCCGC
>JBHOQW010000143.1:0-31063 GCA_042408665.1 Dehalococcoidia bacterium | reverse complement strand
GGCTCGCCGGTGCGGGGGCGAGCAGCCCGGCCGCGAGCCGCTCCCAGCCCGGCGGCGCCGGCTCCACGGCCAGGGCGCCCTTCGCCAGCGCCTCGGCCTCGGCGGCAAGGTCCCGCCAGAGCAGTGAGGGCAACGGGAAGCGCGGCGGGCGAGGTCTCAGGAACTGGGCGGGCGGTGGCAGCCGCTCGGCGAAGTCCTCTGCCGCCATCTGCAAGGCCTCGGCCGTGAGCTGCGTCGCCACATCCTCCGGGGTCCGCCCCTCCGCGCGGGCGCGGAGGCGCAGGGCGAGGTCGCAGGCGACGTCAAGGATGGTGGCGCGCCGGCCTGGCCGGGGGCGCCAGGGCCGGCGCATGGCCAGGCGCTCGGCCGCCGCTCGGCGGGCCGGCGCATCCCCGCCGACGAGCAGCAGCACATCGGCAGCAAGTCCGCCGGGGGCGTGGCGGCACAGGGCCGAGCGGGCGGCCTCGTCCAGGAGCGCCACACCTTCGGCGCCGAGCCGTGCCTGCACGACTTCGGCAAGGGCGCCCAGCTCGGTCTTGAGCGCCACAGCCGCTGCGAAGACGCCACCGGGCGCTGCGCCGGCCGCCACGAGAGACCGCAGCGTCGGCTGGACCAGGGCGTCGAGCGGGTCGCCCGAAGGCGGCTTGGGCGGCAGGGCGGGCAGCGTGAGCCGCGCCGGGGATGGTGGCGGGGCAGCATCAACGTCAGCCACGAGGGCGCCTCCGACCAGGCGTGTGCGGCAGGGCCGGGCCCGTGACCGGGTCGGCGGTCGCGGCTTGCGGGCGTGGCCAGCGCCACCCGGCCCTCACGACGATGATATCGGAATCTGCAGCCACTGTCCGTCAGCAGGCGGCACGGCAGTCCCGGAGGTCGGCACGGCAAACACCCGGTCCAGGAGCGCCGCCGCCCGCCCCGGCGCTTGCTCGCGCGCGTACCCCAGCGTCGTCGCCGCGCGGCTGTGACCCAGGAGCGCCGCCAGTGTGCCCAGGTCCATCCCGCCGCGGGCGAGCAGCGTGGCGTAGGTGGCGCGCAGGGCGTGGAAGGCCACGACCGGCACACCGGCGCGGCAGCATAGCCGCTTGAGCACCTTGCGGAGCACCTCCGGGTGCGGTGGTTGGAGGGCGTCATGCCTGCGCCCACCGCCCACCAGCGGCCCGTCCGCGGTCGGGCCGGGCCCCCCGGGGCGGAACGTTCGGGCCAGCGCCAGCGCCTGTCGGACCGCGGCCGAGAGCGGCACCGTGCGCGTGCCGCGCCGAGTCTTGGGGGCGCCGTCCATGACTCGGCCGTTCACCGACAGGCGTTGGCGATAGACGTGCAGCACGCCAGCGTCCAGGTCGATGTCACCCCACGTTACCGCGGCCGCTTCTCCGCGTCGCAGCCCGCAGCACAGGCCGAGCGTCACGTAGACGGCGAGCGGCTCTTCGCCGTTCGCCAAGGCGTCCAGGCATGCGGCCAACAGTCGTCGCGCCTCATCGGCGCTCAGGATGCGCCGTCGCCCGGGCTCGTAGCGGGGTGGCGGCACGTCCTCGGCCACGTTGTGCGCGAGCACCCCGGCCTGTACCGCCCAGCGCAGACAACAGCGCAACGCGGCGAGGGCCTGCACCCGCGCCGCCGGCCCCATACCGGCCCGCTCCAGGCGGGCGAGTGCGGCGGTGATGTGGGCGGCGGTGAGGCGCTCCGCCCGTACGGCGGCCAGTTCGCCCACGAGTCGTCCACCGGCGCTGGCGTATGTCGCGCGCGTCTTGGGTCGTAACCGCTCCGGGGCCTCGTTGTGCAGGAAGTGTTCCCACAGCGTCTTCAGGGGCGCCCGGGCCAGGGCGGCGACTTCGCGGCTCGCGCCGTCCCGGAGCCGCAGCAGCTCGCTGAGCCGCGCCGCCGCCGCCTCGGGGGTGGCGGCGTAGCGACGTAGTTTGCGCCCGTTCGGGAACGTCACGGCCGCCACCCACCAGCCGTCGGCGCGCTGAAAGAGACTGCCGCTCCCGCGCGGCCGTGGACCCTCCGGCTGAAGCCGGGGCGGTCTGTCGGGATGCGTCGGGCGAGCCATCGTCGGTCCCTCCGTGTCGTGGAGTGCGGGGTGCACCGACGCATGGACAGGCAGGACCAAGGACAAGGACGGTCCGTCCCATGCCCGCGACCGGGGAGGGAGAGGGATGGGGTGAGGGCACCGAGCGAGAGCGAGAGCGAGAGCGAGTGGGACCCCGGCATGACCAGGTTCGCCCCGGTTGAAGCACACCGCCGGGGGGCGGGGCGGGGCAGGCTCAGCCCGGTGTGCCGGGGGAGGGAGACTCGGGCACGGGGGCGGAGCAGCGGAGCAGCGGAGCAATGGGTCCAGTAACGGGTGCAGGAGCGGACGCTGCTCGCCCCTGGTCCTTTAAGATGGGCCGCGCCGGGGCGGACGGCTCATGTTCTTCAAGCGCCCGAAAATGGCCTGATCACCAAATCGGCCAAAACGCGGCGGCGCCTTCCCGGCCCGAGAAGGCGCCGCTCGGCGGGGGCTACCTACGCGTCAGGGGGTCTTGGTGCAGGGCCCGTGTCGTCACGAACCGCACCGGGCGGAGGTTCAGGGCGTGTGCCGGGCGCCAGACCCTCAGCCGGTCGGACTCAACCCTTGACGTAGGAGAGCTTCTCGGCCACCTTCCCGTCGCGCACGCGGAAGAAGATGTCCACACCACGCACGTGCCCCGGTTTGCCGGCCTCGTTGGGTGCCCAGCGGTAGAGCCAGCGCACGATGCACCGGTCGCCTGCCGCGAACAGCTCCTCCGTCTCGAAGACCGCAGGGGGCGACGCGCGGAACAGTTCCTCCCACGCCGCCCGCACCGCCGCCTGTCCCACCCGCCGCTCACCGTCCGGTAGAGGGCCGGGGACGGTGTCTGACCGCCGGCCGCGCGGCGCACCTACGCCCCGAACAAGAACCCGGCGGCGGTGTGCGCGGCCCGCAGCAGCGGCATGGGCCAGACACCCAGGAAGATCACCGCCACCACCAGCACGACCACCGTGCCCCAGAGCAACCCGGGAGCCGGCAGGCGCTCCCGATCCGCCGGCGCGATCACGTACATCTGGCGGATGACCATGAGGTAGTAGTACAGCGAGATGAGGCTGTTGACCACCGCCAGCGCCGCCAGCCACTCCAGCCCGCTGTTCCAGGCCGACTGGAACAGGATGAACTTGGTGAAGAAACCGGCGAACAGCGGCATGCCCGCCAGGGAGAACAGGGCCGCCACCATGCCCATGGCCATGAACGGCGCCCGCTCCGCCAGCCCGGCCAGGTCGGCGATCTCCTCCTTGCCCGTGCGGTTGAAGAACACCACGAAGATGGTGAAGGCGGCCAGGTTGGTGATCGCGTAGCCGGCCAAATGGAAGAGCAGCGCCGCCCCGGCCTCGTGCGTGGCCGCCGCCACTGCCATGAGCATGAACCCCACCTGGCCGATGCTGGAGTAGGCGAACAGCCGCTTGAGGTTGTGCTGTTGCAGCGCGATCAGATTGCCGGCCGTCATCGTCAGGGCGGAGATGAGCACGATCATCCACCGCCACTCGTCGTGCGCGGGCAGGAAGGCGGTGCTGAACAGCCGGAAGAAGAGGGCGAAGGCCGCCGCCTTGGAGGTGGTGGAGAGCATGGCCGTGATCGGGAGCGGCGCGCCCTCGTAGGCGTCAGGCGTGTACATGTGGAACGGCACCGCCGCCGCCTTGAAGCCCAGACCCGCCACCACGAACACCAACCCCGCTAGAAACGCCCAGTTCAGGCCGTCCGCCCGGTTCTGCAGCGCCCGCGCGATGCCGTCGTACGTGGTCGCCCCGGTGACGCCGTAGATGAGGCTCAGACCGTAGAGGAACAGGGCGGTGGAGAAGGCGCCCAGCAGCATGTACTTCAGCCCGGCCTCGTTGGAGCGCAGCTCCCGCTTGGCGAAGGAGACCAGCGTGTAGAAGCTGAAGCTGAGCAGTTCCAGCGAGATCCAGGACGTAATCAACTCCGTCCCGGCGGCCATGAACACGCCGCCCAGGGTGGCCACCAGGATGATGCCGAAGTACTCGCCGGCGTTGGTGAGGCGCATGCGCACGAACTGGGCCGAGATCACGCAGATCACCGCCGCCACGCCGTACAGCAGCACGCGCATGTAGGTGCTGTAGTCGTCGACGTGGATGAGCGTGACCCCGCGCGCCGGCTCAAACCCCTTCTCCACCCCCACGTAGAACAGCGAGACCACGAGCGCGGCGATGGCTCCCACGGCCGCCAGATAGGCCGGCACGTCCTTGCGCAGCCGCGGGAACAGCAGCTCAACGGCCACCACCAGCGCGGCCCAGCCGGCGATCAGGTACTCAGGGATCAGCAGCGTGTAGTCCGGGTTCATGGCCACCCCTGAGGATGAAACGTGACGTGCATCTCCTAACACGCACCGCACGGCGTGTGTCGCCACAGCGTGCCTCTCTCGTGTGACGTATCACCCACCACCCACGCCTCACCATATCCCGGTGGCCGCGATCGGCCCGCTCACCGGGCGGTTGTTTCCCGCGCCGGCGCCTGCTGAGCACAGCCACGCCCGGGCGTGCACGGCGCCAACGGCGCATCCTGAGACCGCTCCACGCGCCGCTCGACCGGCCGTGTGGGGTCGGTGACACCGGGCAGGTCGCGCACCGAGGGCACGATGCGGTCAGTGAACGGCTTCGGGTACACCCCCATGAGCACGATCCATACCGCCAGGGCCACGCCGCCGAAGATCTCCGTCTTCTGCAGGTCGCGCAGCCTGGCCCAGCGCGGGTTGAAGCGACCGAAGAACACCAGCGCGAACATGCGGAAGGTGTAGGCCGCCGAGACGGCCGCCGCCGTAACGGCCAGCGCCCCCAGCACCGGGTAGGTGCGGAACACGCCCACGAAGATGTTAAACTCCGCTACAAAGCCGGCCAACGCCGGCAGACCAACGCCTGAAAGCCCCGCCAGGATGAACAGGATGGAGAACAGCGGCATCTTACCGGCTAGACCGCCGAACACGCTCATCTCGCGCGTGTGGGCCTGGTCATACAGGGCGCCGACCATGGCGAAGAAGAGGGCCGTCATCACGCCGTGGGCGAACATCTGCAGCACGGCGCCGTTGATACCGACGAGGTTCATCGTGGCCAGCCCCATGATCACGTACCCCATGTGGCTGACCGAGGAGTAGCCGATCATCTGCTTGAAATCGCGCTGCGCCAGCGCTGAGAACGAACCGTACAGCGCGTTGATCGTGCCCAGCAGGATCACACCCGGCATCCAGAACTCGGCCCCCACGGGCAACAGTTGCATTGCCAGGCGGATGATGCCAAAGGCGCCCAACTTCATGAGCACGCCGGCGTGCAGCATGGAGACCGCCGTCGGCGCCGCCATGTGCCCGTCCGGCGACCAGGTGTGAAACGGCCACATCGCCGCCAAGAAGCCGCAGCCGACGGCCATAAACGGGAAGAAGATCTTCTGGAAGGTCGGGTCCAGCGGACCGTTCGGCTGGCGGGCCAGGTTCCAGAGCGCCGGCAGGTCAAACGTGCCCAGGCCGGCGCGGTGGAACACGGCGAAGATCCCGATGAAGATGAGCACGGAGCCGGCCACCAGCATCACGGTCAGCTTCATCGCCCCGTACTCCTTGCGGGTGGAGCCCCACACGGCAATGAGCAGGTACATGGGGATGACGGCCAGCTCGTAGAAAAAGAAGAACATAAACATGTCCAGCGCCACGAAGGTGCCGAACACGCCCGCCACCAGGAGGAACAGCAGGATGTAGAAGTCTTTGTTGCGGTACTGGATCTTCCAGGAGATGATGCTACCCGACATGATCACGATGCCGGTGAGCAGCACCATCGGCGCCGCGATGCCGTCCACCCCCACGTGCAGGGCGATGCCGTTCCGGCCCAGCACGCTGGCGTTCTCCATCCAGGTCCACGATTTTTCGAACTGAATGCCGCCCACACTGCCCTGGTAGGCGATAAAGATGTAGAGCGAGATGAGGAACATCGCCACCGAGGCCACACCGGCGATGCCCCGCACCACGTTGCTGAAACGGGACGGCACGAACACCAGCACCAGCGCCGCCGCCAGAGGCAGGAGCCAGACGGCCAGGGGCCAGTAACCGCTGCGGTTCAGTTCATCCATGGTTGCTCCACACTACGGGCGTAGCGGGCATCATCCCTCGTGCCCGGCCGGTCGGGCCACGCGGGACCGCCACCGCGCTACGCGTCAGGTTCTTACCGAGAAGGCGATCACCGCTAACACGATCACCCCCACCACGATCGCCAGCGCGTAGTTCGGCAGCTTGCCGGTCTGCGCGAATTTGAGCCGGAAGCCGAAGTAGTTGAGCAGGTTGGAGGTTCCATCCACGCCGGTGTCGTTGATCAGGTGGCGGTCGAACCAGGCGACGCCGTAGGCCACCACCAGCACCACCCGGTCGATCAGCCATTGGTACATTTCGTCAAAGTAGAACTTGTTGCGTACGAGCTGGTAGGGGCCGGGCATGGCCGCCGCCAGGCGCTGCGGCCGGCGCAGGTCGGCCACCAGCCACCAGGCAAACAGGATGCCCAACACCGCCGCCAGCGTGCCGGCCAGCGCCAGCTCCCCGCTGAAATGGTATTCCTCGGCGTGGCCGCCCGTGGTGTACACCAGCTCACCAAACCCGCCGGGCAGACCGATAGCATGGGCCACATCGGGGATGACGACGAACCCGGCCACCACCGACAGCGCCGCCAGCACGATCAGCGGGAGCGTCATGCTGGCCGGCGACTCATGCACGTGCTCGTAGAGGTGCGGGTCGCGCGGTCGGCCGAGGAACGTGTAGCCCACCAGCCGCCAGGTGTAGACGCCGGAGATGAACACCCAGAGCAGCGCCACCAGGAACCAGGCCGGGTGCGTCTCCGTCTGGATGGCGTGCAGGATCTCGTCTTTGCTCCAGAAGCCGGCCAACGGGATGATACCGGCGTTGGCCAGCGCCACGATGATGAACGTCCAGCCGGTGATCTTCTGCTTCTTGAGCAGCCCGCCCAGCGGACCGATCTCTTGCACGTGCGTGGCGTGGATCACCGAGCCGGCGCACAGGAACAGGCCCGCCTTGAAGAAGGCATGCGTCATCAGGTGGAACATGGCCGCCGTCACCGAGCCCGCCCCTAGGGCAGCCATCATGATGCCCAGGTTGGACAGGGTGGAGTAGGCGATCACCCGCTTGAGGTCGGTCTGGGCCAGGGCCACGATGGCGGCGAACACCGCCGTCGTCATGCCCACGGCCAGGATCACCAGCGTCACGTCCGCCGCCTCAAACAGGGGCAGCATGCGCGCCACCAGGTACACCCCAGCCACCACCATCGTGGCGGCGTGGATGAGGGCGGAGACCGGTGTGGGGCCTTCCATGGCGTCCGGCAGCCAGACATGCAGCGGCATCTGCGCGCTTTTGCCCACCGGCCCCATGAACAGGAACAGCGCCGCCACGGTGAGGTACGTGTGGTCGATGGCGCCACGCTCGGCGGCGTCCAGGATCTCACGGATGTTGAACGTGCCGGTGGCCCGCCAGAGGAGGATGATGCCGATGAGCATGCCCACATCGCCGATACGGGTGGTGACGAACGCCTTCTTGGCCGCCTCGGCGGCGGAGCGCCGCTCCCAGTAGAAGCCGATGAGCAGGAACGAACAGATACCGACCAGCTCCCAACCGGCGTAGACCAGGAGCAAGTTGTCGGCCAGGACAAGCGTGAGCATGGAGAAGGCAAACAGGGAGAGGGCGGCGAAGAACCAGCCGTAGCGCGGCTCCGGCACCGACGCCGGCAGGCCGCCGTGCGCCGCCGCGCTGTAGCCGGCCTGCGGCCCGCCGTGGCCGGCCGCCAGCAGGCGCCGCGCCTCCTCTTCCGTCAGACCGTGGCGCTCCTTCATGTAGCCGACCGAGTAGACGTTCACCATCAGCGCCACGGTGGTGACGACGATCAGCATCACCAGGGCGATCTCATCCACGTGGAAGCCAAGCTGGATGCTGAACCGCCCGGCCGTGAGCCACTCCCAGCTGCGCGTGCCCGGTAGGCGGGACGGGTAGTCGGTCAGGCCGTCGATGAGGACCAGGATGGAGAGGACGAACGAGGTCAAGATCGCCAGGATACTGAGCCAGTCCCCCTTGCGCGGCAGAATGTTGTGGAACAGGGCGATGATCACGAACGCCCCCAGGGGGATGACCGGGATGATCCAGGCGTCCTGTACACCCATCGCGGCGTTCACTCCCGTAGCAGTTCAGCGTGCGGCTTGCCTCACCATTTGAGCAGGTCGGCCTCGTCCACATTGGCGGTGCGGCGATTGCGGAACAGGCGCAGGATGATGGCCAGCGCCAGCCCGGCCTCCGCGGCGGCGATCACGATCACGAACACCGCAAACGCCATGCCGGTGGCGGCGGTCGGCCGCAGGTAGGCGTTGAAGGCGATCAAGTTGAGATTGACCGCGTTGAGCATCAGCTCCACGGAGAGGAGAATCAGCACCGCGTTGCGGCGCGCGAGCACGCCGTAGACGCCGATGGCAAACAGCAGCCCGCCGAGGATCAGCACATGCTCCATTGGGATCATGTGACCTCTTCCTCCTCTCCCCGCGCCAGGATGATGGCGCCGATCAGCGCCACCAGCAGCACCAGCGATGCCACCTCAAACGGCACCGCGAAGGTAGTGAATAGCTCATGTCCCACGGCGTTGGTGTCCCGCACCGTGCCTTCCGGTGTGGTGGTGGTCACCCGCTGGACCTGCACGGGCGAGCGCTCCGGCCGCCGCTCGGCCGGCACGGCCAGGCGCCAGTCAGAGCGCACCACCATCAGGGCCAACACCGCCGCCACCGCGATGCCGGCGACAAGAGCGAAGGGCCGCTGGGGCCCTTCTAACGGCACGCGCGTGTCGCGCACGCGGGTGATCATCACGGCGAACAGCACCAGGATGCTGACGCCGCCGCCGTAGACGAGGACCTGCACCAGGCTGAGAAACTCCGCCGAAAGCAGCACGTACACGCCGGCCGTCATCATCAGCGTGACGATGAGGTACAGCGCGGCGTGGATAATGTCGCGCGAGAAGACGACTCCCAGCGCCCCGGCGAGCGCCACGACGGCCAGAAGGTAAAAGACGAGGTGTTCTGGGCTTTCTACCAGCACGAGTGCCTGCCCCTCCCCGGTGGTGCTGGATGCCGCGCCGCGTGGCACGGGTCATGGCCGCTCGGCGCACGGGACGCTTTGTTCCGCGTCACACAATACACGCCGTATAGCTTACGTGCATCCCCTCGCGGCGCCGGATTTTCGCGCCTGAGGCCGCGCGGGCGGGGGCAAGCCGACACGAAAACGGGGCAGCCCCACCGCTGCCCCCGGGAGATCGACCGCCGCACGGGTACGATTACTCCTCTTCGCCGCCTTCCTCGCCCTCCGGCACCCAGCGCACCACCTCGCCGGCGCGCGATTTGGCGAGCAACTCGTCCATGTCCATCACCAGGTCGCGGCGGTCGTAGGCAGAGCGCTCGATGCCGGACCAGGTGTTGTTCATGGCGATGGCGTCGAAGTTGCACACCTCAACGCAGATGTTGCAGCGCATGCAGCGGCCGTAGTCGATCCAAAAGGTATCGACGATCTTGCGCCGCTTGGACTCCCCCGTCTTGAACTTGGGGTTGTCGCGCATGGTGACCGTCATGCACTCGACCGGGCAGGCCCGTTCACACGCCTGGCAGCCGGTGCAGAAAGGCTCATCGACGTCATGGTCCCACAGCAGCAAGGGGAAGGCCCGCTCGCGCTCTGGGATGGGCAGGTGCACCTCGGGGTACTGCACCGTCACCGGCCGGCGCAAGGCGGTCTTCAACGTCGTGCCCATGGCACGTAGCACACCGATCATGGCCGTTGCTCCTGTGGCCGGGGCGTTCCCCCTCCGGCGAGCGCCTCTGACGGTGCGCCGTCGGTCACATGGGGGGTGCGTCATCCGACCTCCACCGCTATTGTACGCCGCCGGCCGCCCTGGCCGCGGCCCGCGCCCGCAGATAGGCGAGCCGCTCCTCCCGGGGGCGCCGCACCGTGTAGCGCAGGCGGCGGCGCACCACGACCGCCGAGGCGATCAGCGCCAGCGCCGAGGGGATGGTGATGACGATATCCGGCCAGCCGTACACCTTCACCAAACCGGTGATGAACACCTGGAGGAACGCCAGCGGGATCAGCACCTTCCAGGCGTAGGCCATGAGCTGGTCGATGCGCAACCGCGGGAAGGTGGCGCCGATCCACATGAACACCAGGATGAGCAGCGTCGTCTTGACGAACGTCAGCACCACCTGCCACGGCCAGCCCCAGTCCAACCCGAACGGCCAGGCGTAGCCGCCCAGGAACATGACCGAACCGAAAGCGGAGAGGATCAACAGGTTGGTGTACTCCGCCAGCATGAACATGGACCAGCGGATGCCGCTGTACTCCACATGCGGACCGCCCACCAGCTCCGACTCCGCCACCGGCAGGTCAAACGGGCGCCGGGCCAGCTCGGCGGTTGAGGCCGTCATGAAGATAAAGAACGCCAGGGGTTGCCAGAGGAGGTAGGGCACGCGGTCCTGGGCGCGCACGATCTCGCGCAGGTCCATGGTGCCCGCCATCATCGCCACCGACAGCACGGACAGCACCAGCGGCAGCTCGTAGCTGATCATCTGCGCCACCGAGCGCAGGCCGCCCAAGAGGGCGTACTTGCTGTCCGAGGCGAGGCCGGCCATGAGCATACCCACGATGGACACGGAGGAGACGGCCACGATGAAGAACAGCCCCAGGGGCAGGCCGGCGCGGATACCCAGGTCCTCCGTGAAGGGCAACACCACGAACGTGAGGAACGCCGGCACGAAGAACACGAACGGCGCCAGCTCGAACACCCACCGGTCGGCCGTGAGCGGGCGCAAGTCCTCTTTGGCCAGGAGTTTGATGGCGTCGGCCACGGACTGGAGCAGGCCCATCGGCCCGGTGCGCGTGGGGCCCAGCCGCTGCTGGATGCGCGCCACCAGCTTGCGCTCCAGCCAGATGAGCAGCATGACAGTCACCGTCATGAAGGCGACGACGATCACCAGCCGCACCAGGGCGTCCGCCCAGGCCTGGCCGAAGAACATCCCGTTATCCCACCAGGTGAACAGCACGTTCACCGCCGCACCCCCACGGACGCCACTGCCGCGCTCACCGGTCCACCTCGCACATCACCAGATCGAGCGAACCGATGATCGCCACCGCATCCGACACGTACTCGCCCACGGTCATCTCGCGCAGCGCCGACAGGTTGCAAAAGCAGGCCGAGCGGATCTTGAGCCGGTAGGGCTTGTTGCCGCCGCGCGAGACCAGGTAGATGCCGTACTCGCCGCGCGGGTTCTCCGTGCGCACGTACACCTCGCCGGCGGGCAGGCGCAGCATGCGCGGCATGCGCTCCGGCATGATCGGCCCGGCCGGCAGCATGTCCAGGCACTGCTCGACGATCTTGACCGACTCCTTGATCTCCTCCAGGCGCACCTTGTAGCGATCCCAGCAGTCGCCCTGCTCGCCCACCGGCACGTTGAACTCCAGGCGCGGGTAGACGGAGTAGGGCTCCTCCTTGCGCAGGTCCCAGGGGATGCCACAGGCGCGCAGCATGGGGCCGGTGAGGCCGTAGTCGACCGCCTTCTCCTTGCTGATGGCGCCGACGTTGCGCGTGCGGGCGAGGAAGACCTCGTTCTCGGTGAGCAGGCCCTCGAAGTCCGCCACCCCCTGGCGGATGTGCTTGAGGAGCTGCTGCACCTTGCGCTCGAAGCCGTGGGGCAGGTCCCAGGCCACGCCGCCCACGCGGAAGTAGGAGTACATCATCCGTTCGCCGGTCAGCTCCTCGAACAGGTCCATGATCCGCTCGCGCTCGCGGAAGGCATAGGTAAAAGCGGTGCCGAAGGTGCCGATGTCCTGCCCATAGGCGCCCAGGAACATGAAGTGCGAGGCGCAGCGATTCAGCTCCACGCACATGACGCGGATGAACTCCGCCCGCTCCGGCACCTCGATGCCGCCCAGCCGCTCGGCGGCCATGCAGTAGGCCTGCTCGCAGTTCATCTGCGCGAGGTAGTCGGTGCGGTCCTGGATACCGATGCCCTGGCGATAATCGAGGTTCTCGGACAGCTTCTCGCCGCCGCGGTGCATGTAGCCGATCACCGGCTCCACATCCACCACCAGCTCGCCGTCCACCGTGAGGATGGCGCGAAACACCCCGTGCGTCGCTGGATGCACGGGGCCCATGTTGATGTTGAGCTCGACCGTTTCGTACTCGTGCTCGATCATCACCTGCCGGTCAGCCTTGCCGCCGGCTGACCCCTCCTCCGGCCCCTCCTGCAGAGGAGAGAACACGATCGCGGCGCTCACGACTCGACCGATGTCACAGCCGTGTCACCCTCTCACTTCACCGCTCAGAACACGTTCACGCCCTGCTTCAGTTCCACCTCGGCCAGGGGGTGGGCCTTACGCAAGGGGTGAATGGTCATATCTTCGTCTAGAAGCAGGTTGCGCGGATCGGGGTGGTCCTTGCAGACCACGCCGAACATCTCCATCAGCTCCCGCTCGTGCCACTCCGCCGCCGCCCACACGGGGGTGACCGAGTCCACCACCGGGTCGGTGAGAGGCACGACCGTCTTGATCAAGCAGCTGCGCTTGGTAGTAAGCGACTTTAACCCGTAGACGATCTCGATGCCCTCTTCCTGGAGGTCGACGCCGGAGATGAAGCGCAGGAACTTCATGTCCAGCGCCGGGTGCTCTTTGGCGTAGCGCATCACCCGCAGCACATCCTTGCGGTCGATGACCAGCACCACGTCCAGTGGGCTGCTCAGCACGGTGAAGTCCACGCCCGGCAGCCCCTCACGGAAGAGGCGGACGGTATCCTCCATCTCCTCCGTGATGGTGAACTCGGCGCGGGCCGGCGCTCGCTCCGCACGGCCACCCACCACCGGCCGCAGCACCGGCTCAGCCCCGGGCACGCCGCGCGTCACGATCTCGAAGATGCGGCGCCGCTCCGCGCGCTCGGCGTCCGTCTCGCCGGGCACGGCGGCCGCCGCAGCCGCCGCGGCAGCAGCCGGGGGCAGCCCGCCTGCCGCGGCTGGCGCTGCCGCGGTACCGGCTGCTTGCGCCTCCCGCGCCGCCAGTGCCCGGGCGCGGGCCTCGGCCACGCGCCGCGCCCGTTCCTCGGGGGTGGCTGGCGGCTCGGACTTGGGCGCATTCGGGTCACGCTTCAGGGTGCCCTTCGGGGTGCGGAGCTCACCGCCCGTCGCCGGCGCGGGCGCCGCGGCCGGGGCGGGGGTCGGCTCGGTACTGGGTGCAGGCACGCCAGCAGGCGAAGCGGCGGGCGGCGCGCTGGGCGCTTCACCCGCGGCCATGGCCTCCCGCGCGGCCAAAGCGCGGGCGCGGGCCTCGGCCACGCGGCGGGCACGCTCCTCCGGTGTCGCGGGCGGTTCGGTTTTCGGGGCGTTCGGGTCACGCTTGAGCGTGCCCTTCGGCGTATACTCAGCCATCGCGATTCGCTATCCGCGCGTTACTTGCTCCGCTCGGCCATGATCTTCTTCTGGAGGGCCAGGAAGCCGTCGATGAGCGCCTCTGGGCGCGGCGGGCAGCCCGGCACGTACACATCGACCGGGATGAGCTTGTCCACCCCCTGCACCACGCGGTCGTAGGCCGTGTACGGGCCGCCGTTGGTGGCGCAGGCGCCCATCGAGATCACCCACTTCGGGTTCGGCATCTGCTCGTACAGAAGCTTGACGGCCGGCGCCATTTTCTTGGTCACCGTGCCGGAGACGATCATCACGTCCGCCTGGCGCGGCGACGGCCACGGCACGATGCCGAAGCGGTCCAGGTCGTGATCAGACATGAACGTGGCGATCATCTCGATGGCGCAGCAGGCCAGACCGAAGGTGAGCGGCCACAGGCTGCTTTTGCGGGCCAGGGCGAAGATGGCGTCGGCGGGCACCACCATCACGCCGGGCAGCACCTCCCGGTAGAGCGCCTTGCCCTTGGTGACGTGCAGGGGCTTGAGCCGCTCCAACTCCGGGGTGAAATCCGGCGTGTAGACCGGCAAGGGCGTCGGCGCGGCTGGCGCCGTCGGCGCCTCTGCCGGTTGCGTGGTCGTTTCGGCAACGAGGGTGCGCTCCTCTACCGCCATGTCAGGACCCCCTTCTTCCACGCGTAGGCCAGCCCCGCCGCCAGAATCACGATGAACAGGGTCATCTCCCAGAACGCCCGCGCACCGATATCAACGAAGGTGATGGCCCACGGGAACAGGAACACCGCTTCCACATCGAAGATGAGGAAGAGGATGGCAAACACATAGTACCGGAAATGGATGTACCCGGAGGCGCGCCCGATGGGCAGCATGCCGCATTCAAACGGCGTGCCCTTGGCACGGGAGGGCGCTTTCGGCGCCAGCACCAGGTTGGCGATGAGCGCCACGGCCACCAGCAGCACGCCGATAATGGCACCTAGGCCAACGGCGACCCAGTTGTTGAAGATGTCGGACACGGTTGCGGCACCCCCGGCTCCTGGCTCCCGAGTAGAACGCCGGCAGGGTCAGGCGGCCGTTGGGCGGGCCGCGACCGCAGGTGAGGCCGGCGGCTGATGAGGACAGGGCAACATCCGCCCAACCAGAGCTGCACCCGACCGGCCAACCCGGACCGGCAGCGGCGGCCACCATCGATGCCGCCGTCTCCCGCGGCCCGGAGAGGACTGCCCCCGGTACCCCGAACATAGCACCGGGGGTTTGTGAGGTCAATCGCAAGCCACGGCACCGCGCGGCGCCATCCCCAGAAGCCGCATCACCGTCTCCGTGACCCGGCGCGTCTCCCGGGTGGTACGGATCAGATGCTCGGGCAGGCCCAGCGCCCGCAGGCGTGCCTCGTCCAGAAAGCGCCGGCAATAATAGGCCGGCGTGACCCAACGAAAGCCGACGTGCTCCTCGTTGAGCACACAGGCGGCACCGGGCGGGCACGGCGCCAGGTAGATGAGACCGTGATGTTGTGTCTCCGGGTCGGGGTAGAAAGTGGTCACATCCACGAGCCGGAGCGACGCGGGGTCCAGCTCGATGCCGGTCTCCTCCCGCGTCTCGCGCACAGCCGCCTCGAGCGGCGTCTCCCCGAACTCGACGTGCCCGCCGGGGATGAACCAACCGCCGCCCGCGTACCCACCCGCGCGCTTGAGGATCAAGATCTCCCCGTCGCGGTGGATGAACACCGAGGCCGACAGCACGAACCGGGCCATTGCCCCCTACCTGGAGCGGCGTGCCGCCTAGGTCTCCAGCTCGGCCAGGCGGGCGCGCAGGCCGTCCAGGCGGTTGCGGGCGGCGGCCAGCTTCTCCTCCATGCCGGCCACCACCCGCTCCGGGGCACGGCCGCGCGCCTTGCCGATCTGCGTCTCCAGGTTCTGGATGTACGCCTCGACCTCCGCCGCCTCGCGCTGCAGCTTGGCCCGCTCGGCCGCCAGGTCCACAAGCCCACCGAGCGGCACAATCACCGTCGCATCGGCCAGCACCGTCACCACGGCCTGCTCGGTGTCCACCTCGTCCGGGGAGGCGAGAATGGACAGCGGCTCCACCCGCGCCAGGGCCTCGATCAGCTCGCGCCGCTCCGAGAAGGGCACGCGCAGGGTGGCGTCGGGCACCGCCACGGCGGCCGCCACCATCCTCCGGGGTTCGATCTTGCGCTCGGTGCGGATGTTGCGTATGGCGCGGATCACCTCCATGAGCGCCCCGACCTGCTTTTCGGCCCTCGGGTCGAGCAGAGAGGCGTCACCGCGCGGGTACGGCGCGATCACCAGCGACTCCGAACCACCGGGCGCCAGGAGATCGCGCCCGTTCTGCCAGATCTCGTCCGTCACAAACGGCATGAAGGGATGCAGCAGGCGCAGCACGGTGTCCAGCACGCTGGCCAGCACCGGCAGGGGGGTGCGGTCGCCGCGGCGCAGCCGCACCTTGGCCATCTCGATGTACCAGTCGGCGTACTCGTGCCAGAGGAAGTCGTACAGGCGGCGGGCGGCCTCACCGAGCTGGAAATCGCCCAGCAGGCGGTTGGCATCCATCGCCACCGCCTGCGTGCGGCTCAGGATCCAGCGGTCCTCCGGCTGCAGCGCCGCCCGGTCCAGGGCACCCACCGGCCCCTCACCGATGCTGGTAAGCACGAAGCGGGCGGTGTTCCACAACTTGTTGGCGAAGTTGCGCCCGTTCTCCAGGTCCGACGTCTGCAGCTTCATGTCGTTTCCGGGCGAGGAGCCGGTGACGAGCGTAAAGCGCAGGGCGTCGGCGCCGTACCGCTCCACCAGATCGAGCGGGTCGACCACGTTGCCGCGCGTCTTGGACATCTTGACGCCGCGGGCGTCGCGCACCAGGCCATGCAGGTACACGTAGCGGAAGGGCTCGACCCCATTCATGTTGTAGAGGCCGAGCATGATCATGCGCGCCACCCAGAAGAAGAGAATGTCGTAGCCCGTCTCCATCACGGTGGTGGGGTAGAAGTAGGCCAGGTCCTCCGTCTGCAGCGGCCAGCCCAGGGTAGAGTGCGTCCACAGGGCGGAGGAGAACCAGGTATCGAGCACGTCCTCATCCTGGCGGAGCTGCGTGGAACCGCAGCGGGCGCAACGCTGGGGAGGGTCGATGGCCACGTTGGTCTCACCGCAGGCATCGCAGTACCACACGGGGATGCGGTGGCCCCACCACAACTGGCGAGAGATACACCAATCCTGGATGTTCTCCATCCAGTTGTAGTAGACCTTCTCGAAGTGCTCCGGGATGATCGTGATCCGCCCCTCACGCACCGCGGCGATGGCGGGCTCGGCCAGAGGCTTGGTGCGCACGAACCACTGCAGGCTCACCAACGGCTCCACGACCGTGCCACAGCGGTCGCAGCGGCCGATCACCAGCTCGTGCGGCTCCACCCGCACCAGCAGGCCGGCACCCTCCAGCGCCTTGACGAGCTGCTCGCGCGCCGCGAAGCGGTCCAGTCCGGCAAACGGCCCAGCGTTGTCGTTCATGGTGCCGTCCGGGTTCATCACGTTCACCACCGGCAGACCGTGGCGCTGACCGATCTCCCAGTCCGTGAAGTCGTGCCCGGGCGTCACCTTGACGGCACCGGTCCCGAAGGCCGGGTCCACCACCGAATCGGCGATGATGGGGATCTCGCGCCCGATGATGGGCAGGCGGGCGCGGCGGCCGATCAGGCGGCGGTAGCGCTCATCATCGGGATGCACGGCCACGGCGGTGTCGCCCAGGATGGTCTCCGGGCGGGTGGTGGCCACCTCGATGAACTCGCCCGTCTCGCGCCCCTCCGCGTCCAGCAGGGGGTAGCGGACGTACCACAGAAAGCCGCGCTCCGGCTCGTCCTTGTCCACCTCCAGGTCGGACAGGGCGGTCATGCAGCGGGGGCACCAGTTGATCAGGCGCTCACCGCGGTAGATGAGCCCGTCATCGTATAGGTGCTTGAAGGTGGTGCGCACCGCGAGGGCCGGGATCTCGTCCAGGGTGAAGCGGTTGCGCGTCCAGTCACAGGAGGCGCCCAGACGGCGGTGCTGGTCGTCGATCCGGCGTCGGTAGCGGCGCACCCACTCCCACACCCGCTCCACGAACGCCTCCCGGCCGAGCTGCTGCCGGGTGAGCCCCTCCTTGGCCAGCTCCCGCTCCACCACCATCTGGGTGGCGATGCCGGCGTGGTCGGTGCCGGGCAGCCACAGGGTGGGGTCGCCCAGCATCCGGTGCCAGCGGATAAGGGCGTCCTCGATGGCGGCCGTGAGAGCGTGGCCCAGGTGCAGCTCACCGGTCACGTTCGGCGGCGGCATGATGATCACGAACGGGGGCACGCTGGGGTCCACCGGCATGCCGTAGGCGGGCGGTGGATCGCCGGGCCGGGTGATCACAGGGGTGAAGTACCCGCGCGACTCCCAGAACTCGTAGAGGCGCTGCTCTACGGCGCGCGGGTCATAGGCTTTAGGCATCTCCCGTCGACCCGTCGCTTGGGCGGTCATCGCGCGTCCTCCCTGAGGCTGATACCACAAAATGGGGCTTCCCGCCCGCGGGAAGCCCCCGCCGTACGCCCACGTCCCGTGCGCGTGGACGCATGTTCCTCCTCAGTATACCAAAGCGCCGCCACCGCCCGAGCACTCCGACGCTTGGCGGTCGCCCTGGAAGCGCGGTCACTGCGCCCGGTGCGCGCCCCGCGCCAGGATCTCCGGCGGCACCTCGCGCCCGGCCGCCTTGAAGGCGTTGGCGATGGCGTCCAGGCTGGGCGTGAAGATCTCCCGCCGGTGTTGCTCGACAAACTGCTGCGAGGCCATCACCGGCTGAAGCGTGCCCTGGAAGCGCGGCATCACGTAGCGGGCAAACAGCTCGTAGCTCTTCAGGATCTTCTCTCGTCCGGTCCATTCGTGGGCGATGCCCAGCAGGCCGCCGAAGCCGCCGCTCGCCTCCTGCAGCCGCTCGATGGCGGCGATGGCGTCCTCCGGCGTGCCGATGATCATGCCGTCGTTGGCCACGACCTCTTCTAGCGGCACGTTCACGTGCGGGCGGCCCAGCGTGCGCTCGAAGTAGGCGGTGCTCCACTCGTACCAGCCGTCACGCACGTCGTTGAACGCCTGCTCCCGTGACTCAGCGATGTAGATCGGGATGACGAGCCGCCACTCCTCGCGGCGCACGGTGGTGCCGTGTTTGGCCGCGTACTCCTCGGCGATGGCCCAGTGCGGCTTAAGCGCCGCCTTGCCGCCCGGCTGTCCGGCGCCCAGCGAGAGTACGCCCAGCCCGTACTTGCCGGCGGACATCATCCCGGCCGGCGAGATCTGGCTGGCCACGGCGATGGGAAAGCGAGGGCGGGTGTACGGCAGGAGCTGCAGGCGGGCGTGACGCAGCTCGAACCAGTCCGCCTGGTACGTCACCTCTTCCCCGGCCAGCAGGCGCAGGATCACGCCCAGCGCCTCGTCCATGCGCGGCCGCTGCGTCACCGGGTCGATGCCCATCATGTATGCGTCCGACACCAGCGCGCCCGGCCCCACCCCCAGCATCGAGCGGCCGCGCGTCATGTGGTCCAGTTGCACGAAGCGGTCGGCCACCATCAGCGGGTGGTGGTAGGGCAGGCTGACCACGCCGGCGCCCAGCTTGATGTGCTTGGTGCGCTCAGCGACGGCGGCGATGATCAGCGCCGGGTCGGCGATGATCTCCCAACCGGCGGAGTGGTGCTCGCCGATCCAGGCCTCGTCGTAGCCGAGCCAGTCCAGCCACTCGATCAGCTCCATATCGCGCCGGATGGCGAGGGTGGGGTTCTCGCCCACCCGGTGGAACGGCGCCATGAAAATGCCGAACGTCATGCGCTCCGGTCGCATCGCGCGCTCCTTGTAAATCGTGTTGCGCCGGCGTGGAACGGCCCGGGCCCGTTGCCAGGGTAACGCCTCACCGCCCGAAGGGCGAGGCACGAACGCCCGGCGCTCACGCCTGCCGGGCGGATGGGTAGCGGGGCGCCGTCTTCTCGCGGATGCCCTTGATGCCGGCGGCCACGTCGGCGGAGAAAAAGTTCAGCATCTCCAGGGCCAGGGAGTAGTCGAACGCGGTGATACCGCCCAGGCGCAACCACTGGTTGAGGGCGCGCTTCGTAAAGCGCAGGGCGTACTGCGGCCCGTCGGCGAGCTGGCGGGCGATGCGCATGGCCTCGGGCAGCACCTGCTCCCGCGGCACCGCCTTGCTCACCAGACCGATGCGCTCTGCCTCCCGGCCATCGATAAAGTCACAGGTCAACAGATAATATTTGGCCTTGGCCATGCCGCACAGGAGCGGCCAGATGATACAGGCATGGTCGCCGGCGGCCACGCCCAGACGCACGTGGCCGTCCGTCAGGCGGGCGTCTTCGGCGATGATGGAGATATCGGCCACCAGCGCTACCGCCAGCCCCGCGCCCACGGCCACACCGTTGATGGCGGAGATGATCGGCTTGTCGCAGTTGACGATGCTGTACACCAGCTCCTGCGCCTCGCGCATCACACCGGCGATGGCCTGAAAGCGCTCCGCCGTCGGCATGGCATCGCGCGCCTCGATGTCTGCCAGGTCGCCGCCGGCCGAGAAGGCGCGATCGCCGGCGCCCGTGACTACCGCCACCCGCGCGTCCGGGTCGTGGTCGATATCCCCCCAGATCTGGGTCAGCTCCCAGTGCAGGCGGTTGTTGGTGGCATTGAGCGCCTCCGGCCGGTTGAGCGTCACCAGGGCGACCCCATCCCGCACGTCGACCGTCAGATGCTGGTAGCGGCTGTAATCCATCGCTGCGCCTCCCGTCTATCCTGAAACCGGCACCGCGCCGGTCCGCTTGACTCTACTCCGTCAACGGCGTATCTGTCACTCAACCACGGGCGGAGGCGGTCAGATCGCGCCCGGGAGCTGCCCCGGCTAAGGAGGCGAGGCGATGAACTTCCACTGGTTCCACCTGATGCCGTACCGGTTTCTGCCGCCGGACTTCTCCCAGCGCTACCGCTCGGTGTGGGTGGACGTCCCCGCGGAGCTGTTCGACCCCGAGCGCGCCCACGAACTGTACAACGAATACCTGGACGAGCTGGAGTTCGCCGACCGCATGGGCTTCGACGGCCTGTGCGTCAACGAGCACCACCAGAACGCCTACGGCCTCATGCCCTCCCCCAACCTGATGGCCGCCGCCCTGGCCCGCCGCACCCAGCGCGCCGCCTTGGTGGTGCTGGGTAACTCCATCGCCCTCTACAACCCGCCCATCCGCGTGGCGGAGGAGTTCGCCATGCTGGACTGTCTCTCTGGTGGCCGGCTGGTGGCCGGCTTCCCGGTGGGCACCAGCATGGACACCAACTTCTGCTACGGGCAGACGCCGGCCACCCTGCGCGAGAAGTACTACGAGGCGCACGACCTGATCGTGCAGGCCTGGACGCGGCCGGAGGTGTTCAGCTTCAACGGCAAGTACACGCAACTGCGGTACGTGAACATCTGGCCGCGGCCGCTGCAGAAGCCCCATCCGCCCATCTGGATCCCCGGCGGCGGGTCGGTGGAGACGTGGGAGTGGACCAGCCGCATGGACTACGTGTACTGCTACCTGTCGTACTCGGGGTACAAGCGCGGCCAGCAGGTGATGGACGGCTACTGGCAGACGGTGGAGCGGTTGGGCGGGGATATGAACCCCTACCACGCCGGCTTCCTGCAGCTGGTATGCGTGGCCGAGAGCGAGCAGCAGGCGGAGCGCGATTACGCCGCGCACGTGGAGTACTTCTACGACAAGTGCCTGCACGTGTGGCGGGGGTGGGCGGACGCCCCCGGCTACCGCACGCTGCGCACGTTGCAGGCCGGGTTTGGCCCGCAGGTGGGGCAGGCGGCCACCCAGGCCCGCCAGGGGCTGCGGTGGAAGGACCTGGTGGAGGGGGGGTATGTCATCGCCGGCAGCCCGGCCCAGGTGACGGAGCGGTTGGGGCACGTGATCGAGGGCTTGCGCGTGGGGCAGCTGATGGTGCTGTGCCAGATCGGCTCCATGCCCAAGGAGCTGGTGTTGAAGAACACCGAGCTGTTGGCGCGGGAGGTGCTGCCACATCTGCGCGGCATCTGGCGGGAGTGGGAGGACCGCTGGACGCCCAAGCCGCTGGCCAAGCGGGCCCAGCCGGCGCCGGTGGCGGCCGGCTAAGGCGTCCCCGGCGGTGGGCCGCCGCCTGCGTCCGGCCACCGCGGGCGGGCCGGCGACCGGCAAGGCCAGGTCGGAACCGGGGGGAGCCAGTCCAGGCACGACGACGCACCGACAGACAGGAGAGCACAAGGGCGTGGAGCATCTGACGGTTTCGGTTCGCAACGGGCAGTTCACGACGCATCTCGTGCGGGGCGGGCAGGGGGCGCCGCTCATGTACCTGCACGCCGCCGACGGCCTGCAGGAAGGCAGCCCCTGGCTTGCCGCGCTGGCCCAGCACTACACGGTGTACGCCCCCTGGCACCCGGGCTGGGGCCCGTCCACGGGGCTTGAGCACCTGGACGACGTGCGCGACCTGGCGACGTACTACCTGGACCTGTTGGACGCGCTGGGGCTTACGCGGGTGGCGCTGGTGGGGCACTCGTTCGGGGGGATGGTGGCGGCGGAGGTGGCGGCGCAGTGCGGGGCTTATGTGGACAAGCTGGTGCTGGTGGCGCCGGTGGGGCTGTGGCGCGAGGACGCGCCGGTGGCGGACATCTTCACCATGAGCCCGCGGGAACTCATGGAGGCGGCGGTGGCGGACCCGAGGGGGCCGGTGGCGCAGCAACTGCTGCAGCAGCAGCAGCCGGAGGACCCGGAGCGGCAGGCAGCGCTCATGCTGGACCGGATTCAATCGCTGGCGGCGGCGGGGAAGTTTCTGTGGCCGATCCCGGATAAGGGGCTCAAGAAGCGGCTGCACCGCATCACGGCGCCGACGCTGCTCTTGTGGGGGGAGGCGGACCGGCTGGTGCCGCCGGTGTACGCGGAGGAGTTTCGGGCGCGGCTGGTGAACGCGCCGGTGCAGGTGCAGGTGGTGCCAGGGGTGGGGCATCTCTTGCCCCTAGAGCAGCCCGACACGTTCGTCCAGGCCGTACGCGCCTTCCTGGGCTAAGCCCTCCGCACGTCGACCATACCGAACCGGGACGGGTGAGCGCGCCGTCCCGGTTCGCAGTTATCTGGGCCAGGGAATATCCAGCGTGGGCGCGTGGAAATCCAGCGGCGCGGTGCCGACCACCTGCCAGCCGGATGACGTCTCCTCCACGAACACCCATGTCGTGAACTCGGAAAAGGTGCGCCCGATGAGATAGGCGCGCAGCGCGCCCCGACTGCCGATCAGCTTGGCGCACACCTTGCCGATATCGTCCGGTGAGCGGGTGGCGGCACAGTCACCGGCGTAGGCGGCGCCGCTTGCCTCTACGGCGGAGCGGACCGCCTCCTCCGCGCTCGCCGCGGCCGGTGCGGCGACGCTTTCGGCGTGCAGGTCAGCCGCCCGACCGGCGCACGCTGCCAGGAGCAGCGCCGTCAGCGCCGCAACCACCTGCCAGGGTCTCCAGAATCGCCGCGCCATCTCGTCCATGCCCCGCCGGCGCTCACCCGTTCATCGCACTATCGCGCTGCCCTGGCGGCCGCACATCGACCGTTGGGAGGAGGGCATCCCCGTCCTGGGTACCTCGTCGGACGGGCCAGATCGCCGCGTCATTTCTAGCTTACGTTAAGCACGCACGACGGAAGTGTCGTGCGACGGACGTTTGCCACGGAGATCGAGGCGGCGGCGCCGCACGCTATCCGGGACGACCCGGATTGCGAAAGCAGGGTGACGGTTCAGCAGGCCGCGCCGCGGGGAAGGCGCACGTACTCGCCCGCGATGCCGGTGGAGCCGAGCACGGTGACAAACAGACGCGCCTGATCCGTGAGCGCGCCGGCAGGGCTCAAAAGGCGCCAGCGGTCCAGCGCGTACCCGGTCGGCAGCAGGCCGGACGGCTCGGGGCGAAGCACGCCGTTGAAGCGGAAGGTGGTGTCGCCCACGAACAGGCAAGCCGGCAGCGGCACCCGCTGGGCCAGCTCGCGCCGGTCATAGATGGTGATCCCCGCCGAGGCCACGCTCTCGTTTGGCCCCTGCCACGTGCGACGGGAGGCGTCCGGGAGGGGCGCGCCGGGGGCGCCGCAGCCGATCAAGGTCAGAGCCGCTGCCAGCACGATGAGCACGCAGCGCATACGCTCAGCCCGTGTCGGAGCGCGGCCGCGCTGATCGGGAGCGCAGAAACGAAAACCCGGGCCGGGAGCCCGGGCGACATCCGGCACGGCCGGCCGCCGACCTATCGCTGCCACCAGGCGCCGAGCGCCACCATGATGGCCAGCGAGCCTATGATCGTGAGGAAGACGAACAGCAGCTCCAGCGTCTCGCCGGGGGCGGTCCCAAAGCTGAACAGTTCCGGCATGCTCCCTACCCTACCGGCGCTCGGGCGCCGTATACATCACTGCCAGCATGCCCGAGCGCCGCATCACGATCAAGATCGCCGCGCGCTCACTCCAGGTCGCGAGCAGCCGGCGCGAACCGCATGGCCAGGAGCGCCATGACGATCAGCACCACCGCCATGGCACCCATGGCGATCTGCGGGCCAAACGCGGCGGTGCCGAAGCCGGCCAGGATGGTGCCCAGCGGCACCATTCCGCGGTTGAGGAACAGGGTGCTCGTGACGCGACCGCGGTACTCCTCGTCCACGTAGACCTGAATGAGCGTGTTGTTGGTGGCGTTGTAGACCTGCTGGCTGGCGCCCACCGCCATCAGCGCCGGGAGCGACAGCCACAGCCAAGGCGATGACGAGAACACCAGGAGGGAGAGGCCAAAGCCCACCAGACCGGCCAGCATCAGCCGTCCTCGCCGCCGCGTGCCGCGCAGCGACGCCACCGTGAGCGCGCCCAGCATCGCGCCGGCACCAGAGCAGGCGGTGAGCAGGCCCAGGCCGCCGCCACCCACCGCGAGCACGTCCTTGGCGAACACCGTGAGCATGGTCATGTACGGCATGCCGAAGACCATCGGCAGCAGGGCGAGGATCACCACCGTGCGGAGGGCGGGCTGACCGCGCAGGTAGCGGATACCGCCCGCCAGCTCCGTGAGAATGCCGGCCTTGCGCCGCCTGGGCGGTCGCTCCGGAAAGCGCATCATAGCCAGGCCATACAGCACGGCCAGGAAGCTGGCGGCGTTCAGGTAGAAGGCGCCGGCCACCCCCACCGTGGCGATCAGCCCGCCGCCGATCGCCGGCCCGATCACCCGGGTCAGGTTGAGCGTGGCCGAGTTGAGGGCGATGGCGTTCATCAGGTCCTCCGCCGGCACCAGCTCCGAGATGAGCGACTGCCGCGCGGGCATGTTGAAAGAGAGCATGATGCCGCGGCCGGCGGCGATGAGCAGCACCATCCACACCTGCACCACACCGGTGGAGACTAGCACCGCCAGCACCAGCGCCAGCACCATCGCCACCGACTGGGTGGTGAACATCAGCCGCCGTCGCTCCACCCGGTCGGCCACCACCCCGCCGATCAGCGTGAACACCAGGATCGGCGCCAAGCGGCAGAAATTCAGCAGACCGAGGTAGACCGGCGAGTTGGTCAGGGCGTACATCAACCAGTTAAGGGCGATCTGGTCCATCCAGTCGCCGGAGCTGGAGATGAGCGTGCCCACCCAGAGCAGCCGGTAGTTGCGGTGCCGCAGCGAGCTGAACGTAGCCGGCAGCGGCAGGCGCCACCCCGCGCGCGGGGCACTCTCGGGTAGCGTGGGCCGCACTCCAACCGCCATACGCCGTCCCTCTCTCACACCATCCGATTAGATACACTAAACTATACGGGCCGGCTGAACCATGAGGCAATCTGGACGGCCCCGACCGCCCGATAGCAGCGACCCGCACCGAAGGACTCATCGAAGGACGATGGACCGCAGCCGTCAGCAACTGCTCCACGACGCCGCCCTGGTGTACACCCGCGCCGCGCGTCTGCTCGACCCGGTGCGCCTGCAAGTGTGGGAGAGCATGGGTGTGACGCTCCCCCAGTTGCGTATCCTCTTCCGCGTGCGCGCCCGCCCCGGCATCGACGTGCGCACGTTGGCCGCCGGGCTGGGTATCAGCTCCTCGGCGGCCAGCCAGCAGGTAGACAAGCTGGTCGCCCGCGGCCTGGTGCAGCGCAGCGAGGACCCGGTGGACCGCCGGCACGTGCGCCTGGAGCTGACCGATCTGGGCCGGCAGGCGGCGGGCGAGATCTCACGCGCCACCCGTGCGCGCGTGGAGGCGGTGCTGAGCGCCCTCAGTGACGACGAGCTGGCCGAACTGCAGCGGCTGCTGGAGCGGGTGCTGGCCGCCGCCGAGGCCGAGGCGGCCCCGGGCCGCGCGTAGGCCGCGCCCGCTCTGCCCCGTCAGGCCTGGTCGCGGCCGCTGAGGTAGATGTAGGCGTACAGCACCGCGGCGATGGCCGCGCCGATCCCGGGCCCCACCAAGTAGACCCACCAATCGCTGAACGAGGCCTGGACGATCGCCGGGCCGAACCAGCGTGCCGGGTTCATCGCCGCCCCCGAGATCGGACCGGCGGCAAGAATATCCACGGTGATGGTGAGCCCGATCGCCAGCGGGGCGATGGCCTTGGGGCCGCGCCCATCGACGACCGTGCCAAAGACGACATACATCACGAAGAAGGTCGTGACGATCTCGGCCAGCACCGCCTGCCCGGCGGAGACGTTGGCGGCCACCGCCGGCACACCCAGGTTGGCGGCGTCAACCTGCGCCGCGGGGAAGGTGGCCTTGATCAACAGGGCGCCGATCACCCCGCCCACGAGCTGGACGAGAACGTACCCGATCGCCTTGTCCCACCGCAGCCTGCCGCCGAGGAACAGCCCCAACGCGAGCGCCGGGTTGTAGACGCCGCCGGAAATGTGGCCGCCGGCCGCCACCAGCAGGCCGAAGGCCAGGCCGTGCGCGACCGCGATGGCAAGCAGGTCGTTGCCCCCGGTAGCCATGATCGCCCCGATGCCGATGTAACACAGGGCCAGCACGCCGACGGCTTCCACCACCAGCGGCACCACCCACTCTGTGATCACGTCGGTCTGGGGCGCGGCGGAGGCTCCCGCACGGTTTGCTGACACGCCCACCCTCCTGCCGCTCGGGGCCCGGCGGAACCGCGGAGACGTCAATTCGCGGGAAGTCTAGAAACGGGGCACACGCGCTGTCAATTGCGTCCATGCCATCGCCGGTGCACGGCTTCCAGGGGCAGCACGGCCTCGCTACCCTGTGCACAGGGCGCACGGGACCGAGCATCGCAATTTCGCGTGGAGGTCGTCGGCGTGGACGAGCGTCTGCCCGGTCTGCGCGTGCTGGTGCCGCTTGCCATCGTGGTGTTGGTGCTGCTGGCGCTGCGCCTGGTACCGCTGCCGCTGGAGCACACCTTCGTCGTACTGTTCACGGCCGTGCTGCTCGCCGCGGCCGTGACCCCGGCCGCCGACGCCCTGCAACGTTTCCACGTGCCGCGCGGCGTCACCGTTCTGGCCCTGTACGTGATCGGGGTCGCGGTGCTGGCGGGTGTGGTGGCGCTGATCGTACCCCTGGTCTCCGACGAGGTGCACGCCCTGCGCGCGCGCCTGCCCCGCTACAACGAGGACCTGCGCGGGCTTGTGGAGCGCCTGGCCGGCCCCGAACAGGCGGCGCGCCTCTCCAACGAGCACCTGATCGACACGGCCTTTGACCAGATCAGCGCCTACGCCGGGCGGGCGACGGGCGTTGCCGTCTCCGTCTCCTCGCTGGTGGTGCGCCTGATCATCGTCCTGGTTATGGGCTACTTCATGGCTGTGGAGTCGGACTTCGCGGAGCGGGTGGTGGCGCGGTTCACCCCGCCGCCGTACCGGGCCCGTGCGCACCGCGTCCTGTCGCGGATCGGCAACCGCCTGGGGCAGTGGGCGCGGGCGCAGCTGTTTCTGGCCCTCTACTTCGGCGTTCTGTTCGGCGCTGGGCTGCGCCTGGCCGGCGTGCCCTACGCGGTGACGATCGGCGTGATCGGGGCCGTGATTGAGATCGTGCCGTACCTAGGTGGGTTCACCACCCTGATGTTGGCCCTACTCGTGGCCGCCACCAAAGGGCCACTGCTCATGCTCTGGGTGGTGGTGTGGTACACGGTGGTGGTGCAGACCCAGGCGCACGTGTTCGCGCCGGTGTTGATGGGCCACGCGGTGGGCATGCACCCGCTGGTGGTGGTGATCGCGCTGTTCGTGGGCGTGGAAGCGCTGGGCATCTTCGGCGCCCTGCTCGCCGTGCCCATCGCCGTTGTCCTCCAGGTCCTGCTGGACGAGTTCTACACGTTCGACAGACCCGAGCAGCCGCCCGCTTCCCCACCGGAGCCGGCTGCCGGCGCACCCGTCGGTGATGGCAGCGGCGCACGCCCCACGCGCCGGCCGCAGGAGTGAGCGCCGACGCGGCCGTGCCTTTCTTACCGTTCTCTAACGCACGGTTAACCGGGCTATCCCTCGTGCGCGGGTAGGATACGGCCGAGATCGGGCACTGCCCGCGCACATGAGGCCAGGCTCATGCGTGTCCCCCCTGCAACGGTGTATGTTCCAGAGGCCGACCGGCGTGAGATCCTCGCCCGCATCGATGAGGCCCTGGCCAGCGGCCAGCTCACGCTGGGGAAGTTCGGGCGGGAGCTCGAAGAACGCTTCGCCGCCTATTGCGGCGCGAAATACGCCGTCGCGGTCAGTTCCGGCACCAGCGCCCTGGAGATCGCGCTGCGCGCCCTTGGGGTGGAGGGCAAGGAGGTGCTGGTACCGGCCAACACCTTCTTCGCCACCGCCGCGGCCGCCCTCCACGCCGGCGCCCGCGTCCGCTTCCTCGACTGCGACCCGCGCACGATGGCCGTCTCCGTCGAGGACCTGGCCGAACAGATCGGCCCGCGGACGGCCGGCGTGATCGTGGTCCACATCGGCGGGCTGGTGACGCCGCACATCGAGGCGATCCGTCGCCTCTGCGCCGAGCGGGGCGTCTGGCTGCTGGAGGACGCCGCCCACGCCCACGGCTCCGCCCTCGGCGGCCGCGTTGCCGGCACCTTCGGCGTCGCCGGCGCGTTCTCGTTCTACCCCACCAAGGTCATGACCGCCGGTGAGGGTGGCATGATCGTCACAGACGACGAGCGGCTGCGCGATGAGGCGCTCATCTACCGTGACCAGGGCAAAGCCTCGTTCACGCAGAACGCCCACACGCGGCTGGGGAGCAACTGGCGCATGAGCGAGCTGCACGCGGCGGTAGCGCTCTCCCAACTCGCGCGCTTGGACGAGTTCATCGCCCACCGCCAGCGCATCGCCCGCATCTACGACGCGGCGCTGGCCGATGGGCGGCTGGGCCTCCGCCCGCTGGCCGTGCCCGAGGGGGCGCGCTGCAACTACTACAAGTACGTGGTCTACCTGCCCGACGGCGTCGACCGGGCGGCGCTCAAACGCCTGCTGCGCGAGGAGTACGAGATCGGCCTGAGCGGTGAGGTGTACGAGACGCCGCTGCACGAGCAACCGGTGTTCGCCCCGTACCGCGACCGCTCCCTACCGGGGGCGGAGTCCATCTGCGCGCGGCACATCTGCCTGCCCATCTCGGCCGTCATGACCGAGGATCAGGCCCGCTTCGTTATCGACGCGCTCACCGACGCGATTCGACGGCTCAGCTAAACGGACGTCTCAGCTCAACGAAGGAGGCCCCGCCATGGCAGACGTCGCTGTGACCGGTGGTTCCGGCTTCATTGGCTCCCACGTGGTCGATGCCCTGCTGGCGGCCGGGCACCGCGTTCGGGTACTGGACCAGCGCCCGCCGCACCGCCCGGAGGCGGACTGGCTCCCGGTGGATATCCTGGACCTGCCAACCCTGACGGCGGCCCTGCGCGGCGCCGGCTTCGTCTACCATCTGGCGGCCGTGGCCGATGTTAACGACGTAGTCGCCGACCCCGTAGGCGCGGTGCAGGTAAACGTCACCGGCACCGCCGCCGTGCTGGAGGCGGCGCGACGGGCCGAGGCAGGCCGGGTCATCCTGGCCAGCACGGTGTGGGTGTACAGCGCCAGCCTGCCGCAGGAGGTCGATGAGGAGACGTGTTTTGCGCCCTCCACCGACCGGCACCTGTACGCCACCACCAAGATCGCCGCGGAGATGCTGTGCCGCGACTTCTGGACCCTGTACCGACGCCCGTACACGGTGCTGCGCTATGGGATCCCCTACGGCCCGCGGATGCGCGAGGCACTGGTGATCTGCACGTTTATCCGTCGTGCCCTTCAGGGCGAGCCGCTCATCCTCTCCGGTGGCGGCACGCAGGTACGCTATTTCGTCTACGTGGAGGATCTGGCCCGCGCCCACGTGCTGGCTATGTCGCCGGTGGCTGAGAACCGCACGTACAACCTGGAGGGACCGCGGCCGGTGAGCATCCGTGAGATCGCCGAGGGCGTGCGCGCCCTGGTGGGGGAGCAGGTGCGCATCGAGGTCGGCCCCAGCCGCACGGGCGACCTGGCGCCCAAGCGGGTCTCGGCCCGGCGTGCCTGGCAGGAGCTGGGCTGGCGGCCGGAGGTGGACTTTGACGAGGGGCTGCGCCGCTCGTTTGAGTGGTACCGCCAGAGGCTCGCGCGCGAGGCCACCGTCGGCGCCGGCGACGATTAGCCGGTCGAGGACCTCACCGCCGGGGGGCGGGCAGGCCGGGGTGAGGGTGAGTCAGCGAGCGATGAGCGAGGCCACCACGCCACCCACGATGCGACCCATCGTTGCCAGAGGGCCAAACGGCGTCCATCACCCGGATCGGGGCGCGCGGGAACAGGCCGCGCCCAGTCCAGCCGCGCATGGGCGGCCGGCGCCCGCGGCGCCGCGGCGCATCGCGGTGGTGCCGGCCTACAACGAGGAGGCCACGGTCTTCGACGTGCTGGCCCGCCTCGACGCCCACCCTTCCGTAGACGAGATCGTCATCGTGGACGACGGCTCCACCGACAACACCCGCGCCGAGATCCTGCGCTACATGGCCGCCCACCCCGACCACCGCATCCAGCTCGTGGCCTTCGATCGCAACCGCGGCATGTCCGCCGCCTACGAGGCCGCCTTCCGCGCCATCGGCGAGCAGGTGGCGCGCGGCGAGCTGTCGGGCAATGACCTCATCCTCACCGTCGACGCCGACGGCCAGCACGACCCGGCCCTGCTCGACCACCTCATCCAGATCGTGCTGGAGGAGGACCTGGCCGCGCTGGTGGCGGAGCGCGACCTGAAAGGCTCCGGGTACACCCGCTATAAGCGGCTGGGCAACTGGCTGATGTCGGCCTGGGCCACGCTGTGGGCCGGACGACACTGGCGGGACGTGGAGTCCGGCTTCCGTATCTTCCGCGTGGGGCCGCTCCTGGACGCGCTCCAGTACTACAAGGGCTGGAAGTACTCCGAGACGGTGGAGGTGGCGGTCATCCTCTCCCGCCTCGGTTACAAGGTCCGTAACGACGTCACCGTGCCGGTGCCGGTGTTTCGGTCGCGCACACGCCTGTTCGACGTGGCGGTGGACCTGTGGTCCATGCCCGCCGCCTGGTGGCGGGTCACCTGGCTGCGGCGGCCGCCGCCGGGCATCGGCCGGCGCACCGCCATTACGCTGCCGCTGCTGGCGCTGGTGCCG
>JBHOQW010000142.1:0-1710 GCA_042408665.1 Dehalococcoidia bacterium | reverse complement strand
TACGGCTTCTTCCTGGAGTACGACCGCGGGACGATGAGCGCCCGCGACTACCGCGCGAAGTTCGCCACCTACTACGCCTACTGGGCCAGCGGGCGCTTCGAGCGCGACTACGACGGCTTCCCGACCATCCTGGTCGTCACGACCGACAACGCGGCCGAGGAGCGCATCGCCCGCGCTGCCCGCGCGGCGGCGGTCGGGCGCGCCGCCCCGCTGCCGCTGCTGCTGACCTGCCGCTGGCGCCTGGACGACGAGCGCAACCCACAGGGCCTGCTTGGGCCCATCTGGCGCGAGCACTTGAGCACCGAGCGCCGGTACTGGCCGACCGTCACCCGTAGTGGGACCCGACCGGTCGTCCTCCCCGAGCGGCGCGTGCCGATCGCAGGGAGGCTGAAGTGAGCTTGCGACCACGCGGTGCGCTTGGTAGGGGCAAATCGCTATCGAACTGCGACCGCCGAATCGCACAGGACGTGCCGGATGGGTGAGTACCTCACGCGGGATGAGCGGCTGCGCCGCATCGGGGACCTCCTCCTGAAGGGCGTCTACCTCTGGGCCAAGGCGACCCAGGACGGTGACACAACGGGCTCCGGCGACCCGGACGGCTGTCCCTCCGGGCCCGACCTGTTGGAGGACTTCGCAGCACGGTTCGATGATCTCTTCCTGACCGTCGCGCAGCGGCACGGTTTCCGCACCTACCTGCGGGGCCTGCTCTCGCCCCGCGAGCAGAGCAAGACGCTGGCAGCACTGGCCGGCACAGCCCTCGCCGCCACCAAGTCGGCCGCTTCGATGCAGCGCCTGCAGTACTTCCTGTGCGAGTCGGCGTGGGATGCAAAGGCCGTTGCCGCACGGCGACTTGCGCTTCTCAGGGCCAACTCCGCGACATGCCCGCATGGCGCGGGCGTCTTGGTGCTCGAAGCCGGTGTGGACGCCGGGGCAGGCGGCGGGGCCGCACCCGCGCCCGTGTGTAGCTTGTGGGCCGACGAACGGGTCTGCTACCCGCTGCACCTCCGTCCAGTCCCGCCAGCCGGGCGTCGATCTGGGCCAGCCGACCGCACGGCCGCTGACGACCGGACCGACGCCGTTGTCGCGCTGGTCGAAGCGGCGCGCGCGGCCGGCATCGCATTTCGCGCCGTCGTCGGCGAGTGCGCGCCGGGCGATCGTGCTCGGATTGAGGAGGCGCTGCGGGCGATCAGCGTGCCGTACGTCCTGGCCCATTCGCCCGCCGGCGGCCCGACAGCTCCGTCGGATACCGCCAGCCGGTCCGTGGGGAACGGTCAGGCGTGCTGCCACTCGCCAGCGGAGGCGGCGGGCAAGTGGGTGCCGGTGGTGCGGTGCTTCGAGGACGGTCACGAGGAGACGTGGTGGGCGACGGAGCACCACGCTCGACGGGATGAGCTGGAGGACGCCACGCGCGCGGTCACCCTGACCGACGATCCGATGGCCCTGCCGGTCGCTGGCACCTGGCATCTGACAACGAACCTGCCGTGGCCCGACCTGCCGCACGCCAGTGCCGCGTCCCTTAGTCCGGCGGCTCTGCCCGACGTGCTGCACCTGTACGGGCTGCACCGCTGGGCGGCCCAGAGCTACCGGCATGTCACACGGGAGCTGGGGTGGGAGGAGGTCATGGTGCGGTCGCCTCGCGCGCTCTGGCGGCACTGGGAGCTGGTGTGCT
Source organism: Dehalococcoidia bacterium (assembly GCA_042408665.1). Taxonomy (GTDB): domain Bacteria; phylum Chloroflexota; class Dehalococcoidia; order CAUJGQ01; family CAUJGQ01; genus CAUJGQ01. Next base: position 41 of record JBHOQW010000142.1, on the reverse strand, counting down.
GCGCGCTGGCGTTCTGCTGGGAGACCTGGCTCGCCCAGCAG
>JBHOQW010000137.1:0-68796 GCA_042408665.1 Dehalococcoidia bacterium | reverse complement strand
CGGCCGAAACTGCGCCCGCCCCTTCAGCGCCAGCACCTTGGTGATCGCCGCCGTGAGCGTCGTCTTGCCGTGGTCCACGTGCCCAATCGTGCCCACGTTCACGTGCGGCTTGGTCCGCTCAAACTTCGGCTTCGCCATGGTCGTTTGTCTCCTCCCATCCCGCGGGGCGGCCGCCCCACACCTGATGTACGCTTGCTGTTAGCACGATGCGGCCCGAGACGAAGGTGTCATTCCGCGGGCGGCCACCCGCGGAGTCCCTCCCCCTTGTCCGTTGCGGTGCTCCGGCATCGTCATGCTCCAGGACCGACCCCGCCGAACGGCGCACCGTGGCGGTGCGGTTACTTGCCGCGTTTGGTCAACTCCCGCTCAAGCTGCGGCGGTACCGGCGCGTAGTGCGAGAACTCCATCGACGAGCTGGCACGTCCCTGCGTCATGGAGCGCAGGTCGGTGGTGTAGCCGAACAGCTCCGCCAGCGGGATCTCCGCCCGCACCACCTGCATGGTGCCCAGCGTCTCGGTGCCCACGATGTGGCCGCGGCGCCGGGTGACGTCACCCATCACGTCGCCGAAGAACTGCTCCGGCGTGCGGATCTCCACCCGCATGATGGGCTCCAGGATGATCGGGTTGGCCCGCCGCACGGCCTCGCGCACGGTCATCGCCGCCGCCGTCTTGAACGCCAGCTCCGAGGAGTCCACCGGGTGGTAGCTGCCGTCCACCGCCGTGACGCGCACGTCGATCACCGGGTAGCCGGCCACCACGCCGCTGTCCAGCGCCTCCTTGGCGCCGGCCTGGATGGCGGACATGTACTCACGCGGGATGACGCCGCCGCTGGTGCGGTCCTCAAACTGGAAGCCCGCCCCACGCTCCAGCGGCGCCACCTCCAGCTCCACGTCGCCGTACTGGCCGCGGCCACCGGTCTGGCGCACGAACCGCTCGCGCGCCCGCGCCGTGGTGGTGATTGTTTCCTTATAGGCCACCTGCGGCCGGCCGACGTTGGCCTCAACCTTGTACTCGCGCCGCATGCGGTCCACGATCACCTCCAGGTGCAGCTCGCCCATGCCGGAGATGAGCGTCTGGCCCGTCTCCGGGTCGTAGCGCACCCGGAAGGTGGGGTCCTCCTCCGCCAGGCGCGAGAGGGCCACGCCCAGCTTGTCCTGGTCGTCCTTGGTCTTGGGCTCCACGGCCACGTCGATCACCGGCTCGGGGAACTTGATCGCCTCGAGCAGGATCGGGTGGTTCGGGTCGCACAGCGTGTCGCCGGTGAAGGTGTTCTTGGGGCCGATAATGGCGGCGATATCCCCGGCGAACACCTCTTGGACGTCCTCACGCTCGTTGGCGTGCATGCGCACGATGCGGCCCACGCGCTCGCGCTCGTTGCGCGTGGTGTTCAGCACGGTGGTCCCGGACGAAAGCCGGCCGGAGTAGACGCGGAAGTAGGCCAGCCGGCCGACGTACGGGTCGGCCACGATCTTGAAGGCCAGGGCGGTAAACGGCTCGTCGTCGCTCGGGTGGCGCTCCAGCTCCTCCCCGGTCTTGGGGTGCGTGCCCTTGACCGCCGGGATATCGATCGGGGAGGGCAGGTAATCGACGATAGCGTCGAGCAGGAGCTGCACGCCGATGTTGCGGTAGGCGGCGCCGCACAGCACGGGGACCACCTTGTTCTCCAGCGTGGCCCGGCGCAGCGCCTCCTTCAGCTCCTCGGTGGAGATCGGATGCCCCTCGATGAAGCTGATCATGAGCTGCTCGTCCTCTTCGGAGACCTGCTCGATCAGTTTCTCCCGCGCGTCGTGCACGGCCTGGGCCAGATCCTCCGGGATGGGCCCCTCACGCGGCGGGTCCTGCCGCTCACCGGTGAAGTACCAGGCCTTCTCCTCGATGAGGTCCACCACCCCGCGGAACTGGTGCTCCACGCCGATGGGAAGCTGGATCACCACCGGCTTGGCGCCGAGGCGGTCGCGGATCATCTCCACCGTGCGCGGGAAGTTGGCCCCCACCCGGTCCATCTTGTTCACGAAGCAGATGCGGGGCACGCGGTACTTGTCTGCCTGGCGCCAGACCGTCTCCGACTGGGGCTCTACGCCCGCCACGGCGTCAAACACGACGACGCCGCCGTCGAGCACGCGCAGCGAGCGCTCAACCTCGACGGTGAAGTCGACGTGGCCGGGGGTGTCGATGATGTTGATCGTGTGGCCGCCCCAGGTGCAGGTCGTGGCGGCGGCGGTGATCGTGATCCCGCGCTCGCGCTCCTGCTCCATCCAGTCCATCACGGCGGTGCCTTCATGCACCTCGCCGATCTTGTAGGTCTTGCCGGTGTAGAACAGGATGCGCTCGGTGACCGTCGTCTTCCCGGCGTCGATATGTGCGATGATACCGATGTTTCGGATGCGCCCGATGGGCGTCGTTCTAGGCATGAGATTCCTCACCTGGCAGGGTACCAGGCGCGTCGGGGTTACCAGCGGTAATGCACAAACGCGCGGTTCGCTTCCGCCATACGATGGGTGTCCTCGCGGCGCTTGATCGTCGCCCCCTGGCCGGCCGCGGCGTCCATCAGCTCGGCGGCCAGCTTCTCGGCCATCGATTTGCCGCTGCGCGCCCGCGCCGACCGCAGCAGCCAGCGCATGGCCAGCGCCACCCGCCGCTCCGGGCGGATGTCCACCGGCACCTGGTAGGTGGCGCCGCCCACCCGCCGCGGTTTGACCTCGATGGACGGCATCGCGTTGCGGACCGCCTGCTCGAACGTGTCCAGCGGGTTGCGATGCGTCTGCTGCTCGATCCGGTTCAGCGCCTCATACATGATGCGCTCGGCGAGCGACTTCTTGCCGCGCTGCATGATCTTGTTGATGAACATGGCGACGGTCTTGCTGTTGTACTTGGCGTCCGGCGCCACTTCACGCTTGACCGGTCGTGCTCTGCGTGGCATCGTTCTACCCCCGTGCGTCCATACGCACAAAGCAGGCGCCCCGGCACGCGCGGGGTGCCTTGCGGACTGACCCGCTCTTCTAGCGGGGTCGCACAACCGGCACCCTACCGCGCGGCAGCCCATCAGCCCGGGCCACCGTCGAGCGGGCGGGGCGCCGCCGGCAGGTGGTCCGCCCGCCGGCTAGCTCTTCCGTGTACCGTACTTGCTGCGGCCGCGCTTGCGGTTCTGCACACCGGAGGCGTCGAGCGCGCCCCGGATGATGTGGTAGCGCACCCCCGGGAGGTCCTTCACGCGCCCTCCACGGATCAGCACCACCGAGTGCTCCTGGAGGTTATGCCCCTCACCGGGGATGTAGGCCGTCACCTCGATGCCGTTGGTCAGGCGCACCCGCGCTACCTTGCGCAGCGCCGAGTTCGGCTTCTTGGGTGTGACCGTGCGCACCTGCGTGCAGACGCCGCGCTTTTGCGGGGAGTGAATGTCCCGGCGCACCTTGCCGGTGAGCGCGTTGTACATCACCCCGAGGGCCGGAGCCTTCGACTTCTTCCGGGCGGCCTTCCGCCCCTTGCGCACGAGCTGGCTAATGGTCGGCAACGTCAAACCCCTCTGCGACGCGCCCGTGCCTGCGACTTGGCACAGTGAAAGGCCGAAAGCCGTAATTCCTGATCGTGTCCGGCGTGGCACCCTAGGCGGGACCACGTGCTGCCGGCCGTCATCACTTTCCGGTCTTTCGACCCGCGCGAACCGTCCGCTTCGTCACCCGTGCCGACCCGTTCGGCCGCACACGGGAACGCCACAGTCCATGGGACTGCCGAATGTGAAGGTTACCAGCCCGCGCGCGATGTGTCAACGGTCGCGCTCATGCCCGCCACCGCACCGATCACAGCCCCGGTGCCTGCGCCGCGGCCCTTACACCGCCGGCGGCATTCCCTCCGGCCCGGCATCCATCAGGGCCAGCTCCGGCCCGCTGGCCGTGCGGTGAATGGCAAGCGCACAATCGCCCAACCCGGCCGCCAACGCGCTGTCGATCACCAGCAGGATGCGGCCGTTGTACGCTACCACCATGTCGGTCTCACGCGGGCGGTCGAACTCCAGGCCAAAACCCTCTGCATCCCGGTGCAGGCGAAGCACCGCGTCCGGGCTGGGCGCCTCCGCGGCGTGCAGCGCCACCAGCAGCTCCGCCGCCTCAACGGTCAGATTGAACATGTGGGCTCCTCCGTGCCGACGGGGCTGCTCAGCGGGGCCACGCGCCCGGCTACCGGGACCAGCGACCACCCCGCTCGCCGCCCGGTACCCCCACGCCGGTGCGGCCACCGCCCTGCGATCGGAAGCAGTTGGAGCAGTACACGGGCTTGGCGGTCCGCGGCTGGAACGGCACGCGCGCCTCCCCGCCACAGGAGGCGCAGGTGGTCACGTACATCTCACGGCCGCTGCCGGAGGAGGCGGTGTAACCCGCCGTGCCGGTGCCGCTGCCCGCCGCGCGCCGCGCGCTCCGGCACGGTGGGCAGCGGCGCGGCTCGTTGGTGAAGCCCTTCGATGCGTAGAACTCCTGCTCGCCCGCGGTGAAGGTGAACTCCGTCCCGCAATCCACACACGTGATGGTCTTGTCCTGGTAAGACACCCGATGGCCTCCGCCGGGTTGGTGTCGTGGCAATACCCCTTCTCCGAGCGTCCGGCGTGAGGCGCATCGACTCCTCAGACCGTGGCCGGATGAGCAGAAGGAATGCCGCGCGGCAGTATACCATTGCTGCGGCCTGCTTACCATAGGGGATGTGGCATCTCTCCCGTCAGCGGGCACGGGCGCGTGGCGATGGCGGTCATACGCGCGGCGGTGGAGATCACCGGTTCAGCGGAGGCGGTGTTCGCCGCGGCGGCCGACCGCCGCACCCGCCTGCGTCTATTGCCGGACAATTTCACCCACGCCCGCCTCCTCACCCCGCACGCTACCGGCCCTGGCGCCCGCTTCGCGTTCGTCATTCGCACCGACCGCGGCGCCTACGAGTCCGTCACGGAGCTGATCGGCTATGCGCCACCGACGGCCCTGGTAGAGCGCACCACGCAGGGTGACACGGTGTACGACGTGCACTGGCGCTTCACGCCGACTCCGGGCGGCACCCGTGTCGAGCTCGAGCTGCACTACCGCCCCGGCGGCGGGGTGGTGGAGTGGTTGCTGGGGCGCTTTGCCCGGCGGGCGCTGCACCACAGCCTCATGGTTGAGCTGGTGCGGCTCAAGCAGATCGTCGAGGCGGCGCCGGCCTGAGCCGTGGCCGCCGTTTGCACCGTGGGAGCCGCTTCGCTAGTATCATAAAGTTGACAATGTGCGACGCCACGGACGTGAGGGTGTGCCCCGATCGAACGCGATGGGGCCGGGCGCGCCCGCGCAACCGGGGTTGGATGAGAGGGGGGAAACACGATGCTCAAGGTTGAGCTCCGCGAGGGCGAGACCGGCGAGCAGTTGCTGAGCCGCTTCACCAAGATGGTGCAGCGGGACGGCATCCTGCGCGAGGTCAAGGCGCGCCGGCACTTCATCTCACCGGGTGAGCGGATGCGCATCGCGCAGCGCAAGGCCGAGGCTCGCCGCCGCCGCAAGCAGCGCAAGCGTGAGCAGCAGGGCGGCTAACCACCCTGCGCCGCAACACCAGATGACGGGGGCACCCAGGCAAGGCCTGGGTGCCCGTTTTGCCTCTATCGGCAAGCGCGTTCAGCGGGCGTAGGAGTGCAGGCCGGCGATCACGAAGTTCACCACGAAGATGTTGAAGATAATGACCCCCAGCGCCAGCACCACCAGCCAGGCCGCCCGCCGGCCGCGCCAGCGCGCCAGGCTGTGGGCGTGCAGGTAGCCGGCCAGCACCAGCCAGGAGATCAGCGCCGTGGTCTCCTTCGGGTCCCAGCCCCAGTACCGCCCCCAGGCGATGTTGCCCCAGTAGGCGCCCAGGGCGATGCCCAGCCCCAGCAGCGGAAAGCCGGCCATCACCGCGCGGTGCGTAAGGTCCTGCAACACCTCCGGCCGCGGCAGGCGGGCAAACCGCTGGCCCTCGCCCTGCACGAGGTACAGGATGGCGGCCCCGCCCGCCACGGCGATGAAGCTATAGGACAGGAGCATGGCGGCCACGTGCAGGGCCAGCAGACGGTTGTTTTGCAAGGCCGGCACCAGCGGCCGCACCTCGCTGGAGAAGGCAAGGTCCGCCACCAGGAACAGGGCCAGCGCGAGGGGCATGGCAAAGGCGCCCACCCGCGCCCGCCCCGGCCTGCCGGGGCGCTCGTAGATCACGGCCACGATGACGATGCCGGCGCCAAACGCCGTCAGGTACTCGAACATGTTGGCGTAGGGCGGCCGGCCGGTGGCGATGGTGCGCGCCACCAGCATCGCTACCAGGGCCGCGGCGGCCGCGTAGGTGAGAAACGAGGCCAACCCCGTCCAGAAGGTGCCCGGCTCCTGTCGTTCCGTGACGGTGACGGTACCGGCATTGGTCGCCGCCGCACGGCGCACCGTGCGCACGCCGAAGGCGGCCACCCCGTGCGCCATTGTCGCCGCTGCCGTAAGGACGGCCCCGATCCAGAACAGGACGACAGATACCTCGGTCATCGCGGCCCCCTAAGCGCAGCTTCTGTTCCCAGCTTTCCGCGCCGCGGCCGTGGGGTCAAGGGTGCGGGGTTAGGTACGCAGGGTCACGCGCCGGAAGGCCTCCGCGTAGGCGATGCCGGTCACCTCGGCCGCCTCCTGCACACGGCGACGCATGGCCGCCACCCAGGCGTCGGGCGGCTGATCGCGCGCCACCTGGCTCTTGTGCGCCAGAAGCGCCTGGATCTTGAGATCGAAGTAGTCGGAGATGTCCACGAAGTAGTCCGGCTCGTCCGAGCCAGCAAGGAGCAGCTCGCCGACGCGGTGCCACGTCAGCCCTTCCTCGATGATCTGCTCCGGGTAGTAGAATGGGTCGCGACTGGCGGGAAACACGGCGTCATAGGTGGCGATACCCACGGCGCGGTGGTCGGTGTGGTTGAAACCGCGGCGAAACCCATCCCAGGTGATCACGGTGTGCGGCTTCAGCCGGCGGATGAGGCGCACGATCTCGCCCCGCAGCGTCTCATCGTTGCGCACGAAGCCGTCCGGATAGCGCAGGAAGAACACATCCCGCACGCCGAGGATGCGGCAGGCCTCCCGCTGCTCTTCCTCCCGGATCTCGGCCAGGCGCTGCGGGGTCATCTCCGGGTCCTTGGTGCCCTTGTCACCGCTGGTGATCAGGCAGTAGTACACCTCCCATCCTGTCTGGCACAGCTTGGCCACCGTGCCCGCGCAAAGGAACTCCGCGTCATCGGGATGGGCCACCACCACCAGGGCCCGCCTGGCCGCGTCCGTGCCGCCGTCCCCCGCCGGGCTCACCTCAGCCGTCATCGTGCTCATCCCCCTGCCCAGTGTGCCGGCGCCCGTCGCACGACCGGGCGCTAGCCGATGTGACAGAGCGCATGCTCGCCCAGGGCGGCGACAGGCTCACCGGCGGCGTGACAGGCCGCGGTCGCGCGCGCCCGCAGCAGGCGCACATACAGCGCCTCCAGTTGCCGGCTCACCCCGCTCCAGGTAAACCGCTGGGCGGTCAGGCGCGCCGCCCGTCCCATGCGACCGCGCAGGGCGGGATCGCGCATCAGCCACCCGATCCGCTCGGCGAACGCCGCCGGGTCGCGCCAGGGTACGAGAAAGCCGTTTTCGCCGTCGCGCACCGTGGCGCTCAGGCCGCCCACGCGGGCCGCCACCACCGGCACGCCGCAGGCCATCGCCTCCAGCGCCACCAGGCCGAAGCTCTCGTAGAACGAGGGCACGGCACACACGTCGGCGGCGTTGTAATACAGCGGCAGCCGCTCCTGCGGCACAGCGCCCACAAACCGCACCCGCGCGGCCACCCCGCGCCGCGCTGCCCGCCGCTCGAGCTCCGCCTGGTACCCGGCCGACCGCGCGTCACCACCGACCACCAGTAGGGTGACGCCGTCCAGGTGGACCAGGGCGTCGATGAGCAGCTCGACACCCTTCAAGGGCTCCAATCGCCCCACGAACAGCACCAGCGGCTCGGCGCCCAGCCCCAGCTCCTGGCGGCAGGCCGCGCGCTCCCGCGGGCGGAAGCGCTCCGGGTCCACACCGCACGGGATCACCTCGATGCGCTGGGCGGCGGCACCGTAAAGGGCCAACAAAAGCGCGCGCTCGTGCTCGCTGGCGGCGACGACGGCGTCGGCCGTGGCCACCACGCGCCGCTCAGTCTGGATGCGGTGCGGTGGCTCGTGTTCACCGGCGCGGGCGCGGTTCTTGGCCTCACCGAGCGTGTGAAACATGGCCACGTGGGGCACGTCCCACAGGCGTTGCAGGTACGTGGCCGCCCAGGCGGACATCCAGTAATGCGAATGCACCAGGTCATAATGCAGCCCGTGGCGGGCGCGAAAGGCGCGCAGGCCGTGCAGGAAGGCGGGCATGTACTCCCACAGGGCGTCCTTGTCCGCCGAATGCGCCGGCCCGGCGTCCAGGTGCACCACCCGCACGCCGGGCGCCAGGGGCAGCACCTCCGAGTGCAGGCCGTCCTGACGGGTGAAGATGTCCACCAGATACCCACGCCGCCCGAAGGCGAGCGCCGTCTCGCGCACGTACACGTTGAGCCCACCGGCCTTATGCCCGCCAAGCGGTGCCAGCGGGCAGGTGTGCGCCGCGATCAGCGCGATACGGTGCGGGTGCGGTTGGACCCGATGCATGCCGCTCGATCACCCCGCCTGCTCAGTCTGCCACGGCGCGCCGCACGGTCAGCGTATGGACCTCGTAATCCTTGCCGCCGAGGTCGTATTTGTACGGTTCGGCGCCGCGCAGGAAGTCAAACCGGCGCTTGCCCTCGGCGATGGCCTCGCGCAGCAGCAGCGCCTTCGAGGCAATGCCGACTGAAGCGTGCGCCAGGGCCGGGTCGTAGCCGCTGTTGTAGAGCAAGAGCTCGTCGCCGGCATCGAAGGCCAGTAAACCGGCCACGCGCACGCCGTCCAGCTCCACGAACGACAGGCGTACCAGCGCGTGCTCCGCCAGCGCCACGGCCATGGCGCGGAAGAACGCCTCCATCTGCGGCGTCATGAACTCCCGCTTGTCCTGCCGGCTGGCGGTGTGCAGGCGGATGAAGTCGTCCAGGCCGGCACGCACCGCGTCCGGTTGGGTGAGCGTCTCCACTCGCAGCGCGGACCCGGCCTCCTGAAAGCGACGGAGCTTGCGCCGCAGCTCGTGCCGGTCCTTCTTGCTGAGCGTGGCCAAGTACTCCTCCCAGGAGGCGGGCAGCGCCACCCGCGGGCAGACCGCCTCCAGCGCGTCCGCGACGGACCAGCCGCGCGTTGCCGCCAACCGCGGCATGATCTGCCGGGTGGGGGTGTCCTCCGGCAGCCCCCACAACACCAGCTCCCGCCAGGGCATGGCGGCCAGTTCGTCCACCAACCGGTTCCAGGCGGCCGGGTCGGCGTCCGGGGCGGCGATGATGTCCATGTAGTCGCAGACCTCGTGATCACCGGCCAGGGCCAAGCGCGCCCCGCGGCGCTCCAGCGGCGCCACGAGCAGCAGGTGGGAGCCATCACGCACGGTGAGGACGAAGCGCTCCCCCTCGGTGGTGGGAAAGCTCTGGGACCAAACGGTGTGCCAGGCCGGGTGGAGGAAGGGGTACGGCCGCCCGCTCGCGCTGAGCAGGCGACACCAGTCGTCCGCGATCGCTTGCGCCTGTGCCTCGAGGGTGGGGTAGCCGTAGGTCATCACGCTCCGGCCTCGCGCTGCGCTCTGGGCGGCGGCGACAGCGGGTGGGATCAGCCGTTCTTAACGAGGGCGAAGAACTCCGCCCGCGTCACCGGGCTGCGCTTGAACGTGCCGCGCACGGCGGAGGTCACCATCTTGCAGCCGGGCTTCTGCACCCCGCGCATGGTCAGGCAGAGGTGCTCGCACTCGATCACCACGGCCACGCCGTCCGGCTGCAGCGCCGCCATGATGGCGTCGGCGATCTGGGTGGTGAGGCGCTCCTGCAACTGCGGCCGCCGGGCGAACCCATCTACCACGCGGGCCAGCTTGGACAGCCCCACCACGCGGCCGTCCGGGATATAGCCGACATGTGCCACGCCGTGAAACGGCAGGAGATGGTGCTCGCAGATCGAGTAGAACGGGATGTCGCGCAAGATTACCATCTCATCATGGCCTTCATCGAACTGGGTGCGCAGGTACTCCGTCGGGTCAAAGTACAGGCCCGCGAACAGCTCCGCGTACATGCGCGCCACCCGCGTCGGCGTGGCACGCAACCCCTCGCGGGCGGGGTCCTCGCCGATGGCCAGCAACAGCTCGTGCACCGCCCGCTCGACCCGCGCCGTGTCCAGCCCGGCGGCCGGCACCCGGCCGTTCCGACGGGCCAATTCCAGGTTGACGTCACCCGTCATGGCCACACCCGCACACTCTGAGTTCCGGCGCCAGTCGAGTGTACCAGCGCCCCGTGCACGCGACAACGTCGTGCACAGTACAAAATACAGCGCCACGCCTACCAGCGCAGCGCCCGCTCGAGGGCGGCGAGGTCAGCGGGGAGGTGGACGATGCGCGGCGTCACCCCGGCCGCCGCGTCGGGGTCTTTGAGGCCCGAGCCGGTGATCACACAGACGACGGTGGACTGGCGCAGGTCCATGCCCTCACGCGCCAGCTTGAGCAGCCCGGCCACCGCGGCCGCCGATGCCGGCTCGCAGAAGATGCCGTCCTCGCGGGCCAGCAGCCGCTGCGCCTCCAAGATTTCGTCGTCCGTGACCGCCTGGATGACGCCGCCCGATTCGTCCCGCGCGGCCACCGCCCCCTGCCAGGAGGCGGGGTTACCGATGCGGATGGCGCTGGCCACCGTCTGCGGGTCCGGCACCGGCGCGCCGCGCACAATCGGCGCCGCCCCCGCCGCCTGGAAGCCCATCATGCGGGGGTGACGGTTGGCCCGCCCGCGCTCCGCGTACTCGGTGAAACCCTTCCAGTAGGCGGTGATGTTGCCGGCGTTGCCCACCGGGATGCAGAGCAGGTCGGGCGCGTCACCCAGGTCGTCCACGATCTCGAAGGCGGCGGTCTTCTGGCCGGCGATGCGGTGCGGGTTGACGGAGTTGACTAGGGCGATGTTGTGCTTGGCGGTGACCTCGCGCACCAGGCGCAGCGCGTCGTCGAAGCTGCCGTCCACGGCCAGGATCGTGGCCCCGTACATCACTGTCTGGGCCAGCTTGCCGGCGGCGATGCGCCCGTCCGGCACCACCACGTACGCCTCCAAGCCGGCGTGGGCGGCGTAGGCGGCCGCCGAGGCGCTGGTGTTGCCCGTGGAGGCGCACATGACGGCCCGCGCCCCCGCCTCCACCGCCTTGGCCACCGCCACCACCATGCCCCGGTCCTTAAAGGATCCGGTGGGGTTGCACATCTCCAACTTGTAGTACAGGGCGCCCACCCCGGCCCGCCCGGCCAGCCGCCGCGAGCGCACCAGCGGCGTGCTCCCTTCGCCCAAGCTGAGCAGCGGGGTGGCCTCCGTCACCGGCAGGAACTCGCGGTAACGGCGCAGCACGCCGTGCAGACGGTCGGATACCAGCGGTGCGCGGGTCATGGTACCTGTCCTATCTCTGTCCTCACCCCCTGCTCCCTCACCCCACGGGCCGCCTGAGGCGCCCGCCGCGGGAACGGGCGGGGATCGGCTCATTGCTCTTCCGCCGTGCGGAAGGCAAAGATCCGGATCTCACGCAGGTCGCGCTCCAGGTCTTCGATCTGGCGCCGCTTGAGCCGCTCCTGGAGTTGGTGCAGGCGCTGGAACTGCTCGTTCACGGAGGTACGCTGCGCGGCTAGGTCCGCTTGCAGGGCCGTGAGTCGCTCCTGGAAGCCCTTCTGCCGCCCTTCCAGGAGCCCGATGGCCCGCTCCACCTCGCCGGACTGGTCGCGTAGGGTCTCCGTGGCCGCCTCCAGCGCGGCCAGGCGTTCCTCCAGGCGGTGCGTCTCCACCCGCGCCAGCTCGATCTTCTCCAGCACGTCCTGCTTGACGGCCACGTCCGCCGCGACCAGCGAGATCTGGCCCTCGAGCCGCTTGACCATCTCCGCGTACACCTGCACCCGTTCCAGCACCAGTTCGTCCTGGCGGTGCAGGCCATCGAGCTCACCGGCCAGGCGCGCCTGCTCGTGCTCGATGCGGTTGCCGGCCTCCAGCAGCCGACCCAGGCGTCCCTCCAGGCCGTCAACGTCCCGTGCGATCTCATCGGTGCGCTGGCGCGCCAGGCTCACCGCTTCCAGGGCGCGGCGCACGCTCTCCTCTACCGTTTCGATGCGGGAAGCGGAGGCCCGCGCCTGCCGCTCCACCGCCTCGAGACGATGGGTGAGCTCGTTGCGCGCCTGTCGCTCGCGTTCGATGGCGGCGTCGAGCTCCCGATCGAGCTCGGCCAGCCGCGCCATGGCGTGCACCCCTTGCTCCTGCACCGCGCCGAGCTGGTCCCTGAGCTGGACAAGCTGCCCGTCCAGGCGCGGGATGGCGGCAAGCTGAGGAGAGATGGCGCCCATCGCGTCCTCCACCCGGTGCAGGCGATTGGTGAGCTCCCAGAGCTGCGTCTGGGTCTGCTCGAACGCCTGCGCCAGCTTGGCCAGCGCGGCCCGCGTCTCGCGCAGCTCATCTTCCAGCCAGGCGACGGTGCTCGCCAGCGCCGCGGTCTGGCGCTCCTCAGGGGCCGCCATTCACCGTCCTCCGTTCCCTGTTCGCAGCGGGGTGACCGGCCATCGCGCTCACCCGCTCTCCACCCTCAGGAAGGTGCCGACTTCCGTTACCACGTCCAACCGTCCCACGTCACGGATGGCGGCACGCATATCGGCCTCACGCGCCTCGTGCGTCATGATCACCAGCTCGGCCGTCTGGTCCGCCTCGTTCGCCTCCTTCTGGATGATCGAGGCGATGCTGATGCCATAGCGCTCGCCCAAGACGCTGGTGATCTTGGCCAGCACACCGGCCCGGTCCGGCACGCGCAGGCGCACGTAGTAGCGGGTGAACACCTCCTCCATCGGCTTGATCGCGGCGGCCGGGTCGGCTCGCCAGACGAAGCGTTCGGGCGCCCCCTGGGCGATGCCGTGCGCCACGTTGAGCAGGTCCGCCACCACGGCGCTGGTGGTGGGCATGGCGCCGGCGCCCCGTCCCTGGAAGAAGACCATGCCGGTCAGATCACCGTCCACCTGCACCGCGTTGTAGACGCCGTCCACCTTGGCCAGCGGTGCGTCCAGCGGGATCAGGGCGGGATGAACGCGCACCTGGATGGAGTGGTCCTCCCGGCGGCCGATGGCCAGCAGCTTGATGGCGTAGCCCAGCTCGGCGGCGTAGCGGAAATCGCGCGCCGTGAGGTGGGTGATGCCCTCGTGGAACACATCCTGAGGCCGCACCTGGGTGCGAAAGGCCAGCGACGCCATGATCGCCAGCTTGTAAGCGGCATCGATGCCCTCCACATCGTTGCGCGGGTCCGGCTCGGCGTAACCAAGCTGCTGCGCCGCGGCCAGGGCCACGGCGTAATCGATCCCCTCGCGCGCCATGCGCGTGAGGATGTAGTTCGTCGTACCGTTGATGATGGCGCGGATGCTGGTGATCTCGTTGGCCAGCAGGTCGCGCTTGAGCGGCGCGATCAACGGAATGCCGCCGCCCACACTGGCCTCGTACAGGATGTCCACGCCCCGGCGGCGGGCGACGGCTAGAAGCTCCGGCCCGAACTTGGCCATCACCTCCTTGTTGGCCGTCACCACGTACCGGCGGCTGTCCAGGGCACGGCGCAGGTAGGTGTGCGCCGGCTCCTCGCCGCCCATCACCTCGATGACGACGTGCACGCCCTCGTCGTTGAAGATGTCATCGGGGTTGGTGGTGAGCAGGCGCGGGTCGATGCGCACGCGGCGCGGTTTGTGCGGGTCGCGCACGAGCACGCGGCGAATGGCGAGGGGGCGGCCGACCGTGCGAGCGTACTCGGCGGCGCGTTCCTGAAGGATCTGGGCCACACCGCTGCCCACCACGCCCAGGCCGAGCAGGCCGACGCCGATGGGCGCGCCGCTCGCCGCCCGGCTCATGGCGTCCCTCCCGGTTGCGGCGCCTGCGGCGTGATCTGGGGTGGGACGCTGATCGGCACCGGCTGCTGCCCCGGCTGGCTGGAGCGGCGCACCAGGTCCAGCGCGCCCGACTGCTCCAGGGCGTACCGCTGCCGCCGCTGGTCGCTCAGGTAGCTGCGGGCCTGGAGCTGCTTGGCCTGCTCGGCCAGCCAGTCGTCCCGCTGCCTCTTCGCCATATCGCCCTTCTGCTGCGCCGTGATCTCGCGGTTCTCAGAGCGGTCCTCGACCTTGATGATGTACCACTGACCGTCCACGGCAAACGGGTCCGAGACCGCGCCGACGGGCAGACGGTAGGCCACCTCCTCCACGGCCGACGGCAGCGAGCCCTTAGGCGCCCAGTCGCGCAGGCCGCCGTTGCCCTTAGAGGCGTCCTCGCTCTTGTCCGTGGCGAGCTGCGCGAAGTCGGCACCGCCGTCGAGCTGGCGCTTGAGGTCGCGCGCCGTGGCCTCGTCCTTCACGGTGATCACGCGCAGTTGCACACCGGGCGCGGAGTCCGGGATCTGCTGCTCGAAGCGCTTTTGGATCTCGCGCAGGAGGAGCTGACCATGCACCGCCCGCCGGTACTGGGCCAGGGTGAGACCGCTGTCCTTCAGCACCTCGCGCACCGTCACCTCAAAGCTGGGTGAGCGCTGCACATGTCCCTGGTCATCGGTCATCAACACCGCCCGCACGCGCGCAGCCAGCTCCTTGTCGATGTCATCATCCGACACAGCCACGCCCAGGGCGGGTGCGCGCTGGAGGGCCGTCTCCTCGTTGATGATGTCCTGTGCCAGCCGCTCCGGCAGGGCGGCGATCACTGCCGGTGAGGGGCTGAGCCCGGCGGGCTCGGCAAGGGCCAAGCGCATACGCCGCACGAAATAGGTCATATCGTACGTGCGGGAGCCAACGCGCACGGCCGGCTCGCGCGCCGGGCGCAAGTAGGTGTCCCAATACCCGTAGGCGATCAGGCCGAGCGCCACGACGATCACCGCCACGGTGATCAGCACGACGCCGGCATGCAGGTTGAGCGCGCTTAGCCGCTCGCGCCAGCCCCGGCCGGCGGTCGGGGCGGCCGGCACGGTCCGGCGACGGTCGGTGAGCGCGGGGCGTTTGGGCTCAGTCACACACGTTTCCTGGTCAGAGCTCGCCGAGGCGTTCCCGGTCCGTCACGGCCGCGGCGCGAACAGGCCGGTGTCGCGGATGTGCTGCGCCGTGAAGGGCAGCAGCGCCAGATGGCGGGCCCGTTTGATGGCCACCGTCAGGCGGCGCTGGTGCTTGGCGCAGGTGCCGGTCTTGCGTCGCGGCTCGATCTTGCCGCGCTCGGACAGGTAGCGCCGCAGTCGGTTCGGGTCCTTGTAGTCGATGACCTGCACCTTCTCCACGCAGAAGGCGCACACCTTGCGCCGCGGCACGTAGCGCGGCCGCTTCTTGGCGGCCTTTGGCGCGGGGGCGGCCGCCGGGCGCTCCTCGGTGGTCGCTGAGGGACGGGTTTCGCTTTCGGTTGTCACGCGCGGTCCTTCTAGGCCCCGGCCCGCTGAGTCTCCGGTACCCCTTTCACAGCGGGCCGGGGCGCGTGATGATATCGTGCAGTGGCGTGGTCGGTCACGCCGGCGGGGTGCCCGCCGCCCGTTTCGGCCAGACGGCGGGCCCTGCTCCCGGCGCCGGAGGGGCGCCGGGCACTACTCGAACGGCAGGTCCTCCGGGTCCGTGATCTCGGCGTCGGCGTCCGGCACCGGCTCCAGGCTGGGCGCCGCCGGCTGCTGCTGGCGCCGGCCCTGGGGCAACACCCGCTCCGCGATCACCTCCGTGCGGTAGCGGCGCTGGCCGTCCGGCCCCTCCCAGGAGCGGGTCTGCAGCCGGCCCTCGACGTACACGCGGTCGCCCTTTTGCAGGTTCTGCGCCATGCGCCGGGCCAGTTCGCCCCAGGTAACGATGTTAAACCACTCCGTCTCCTGGCCCCATTCGCCGTCCGGCTTGCGGTAGTTGCGGTTGGCGGCCACCGTGAACGTCGTGAGCTCGTTGCCCTGCGCCGTGTAGCGGATCTCCGGATCGCGGCCCACGTTCCCGAGAATCATGACTTTATTCAGGTCGGCCATGTCGGTTCGCTCCTTCTCACCCACTCATCCTGCCCGTACGGGCGCGTTCCTCACTCACATCGGCTCTCCTGCGGAGCTATCTGCATCTTCACCCGGCCGTCTAGCCGGATGCGACACCCGACCACCTCCACCATCCATTCGTTTCCGGATCGCCCGCTACCCGCCGCAGGCGGGCCGGCGTTACTGGTCCGTCCGCACCAGGAGGTGCCGGAGCACATCTTCGTTGATATTGAGCTGCGATTCCAACTCGGCGGCGCGGGCCGCGTCCAGCTTGAGCTGCATGACGACGTAGTGCCCCTCGGCGCGCTTCTTGATGAAGTAGGCCAGCTTGCGCCGTCCCCACACGTTGGTGTCCGTCACCTCACCGCCGCGCGCCTGAATGGACGCCTTCAGCCGCTCCACGGCGTTCGCCACGCCCTCTTCCCCCAGATCGGGGTTCCAGATCGTTACCAGCTCGTATTCGCGCAGCATTGCTCCCTCGTCGCGGGGGGCCAATGCGGACGGTCCTGCCGCCCGCAACCCGCGGTGTTGGCGGCCATGCGGCCGCATATGCAGCGCGCCCCTCGCGGGACGCGGCTCAAGTATAGCAGGATCGCGCCACCCCGGAGCGGCCCGATCCCGGCCCGCTCACCCGATCCCCGGTACCGGGAAGTGGGCGGCCAGCTCCGCCACCTCCTGCCGGACAGTTTCGATCACCCGCTCGTCGTCCGGGTGGTCGAGCACGCGCGTGATCCAGGCGGCGATGCGGCGCATCTCGTCCGGGCCCATGCCGCGGCTGGTGAGGGCCGGCGTGCCCACGCGGATGCCGCTGCCCACCGCCGGCGGGCGCGGGTCGTAGGGGATGGTGTTCTTGTTCACGGTGATGCCGGCGGCGTCGAGCAGCCGCTCGGCCTTCTTGCCGGACAGGTTCTTCACGGAGACGTCCACCAGGATGAGGTGCGTGTCCGTGCCGCCGGACACCAGGCGGAAGCCGCCCTGCTGCAGCGCCTCCGCCAGGACCTGGGCGTTCTCCACCACCTGGCGGCCGTAGGCCTTGAACTCGTCTGTCATCGCCTCCTTGAAGGCCACCGCCTTGGCGGCGATCACGTGCATGAGCGGCCCGCCCTGCAGGCCGGGGAACACGGCACGGTCGATAGCTTTGGCGTGCTGCGCCCGGCAGAGGATGAAGGCCGAGCGCGGGCCGCGCAGTGTCTTGTGCGTGGTGGATGTGATGATGTCCGCGTACGGCACCGGTGAGGGGTGTACGCCCGCGGCTACCAGGCCGGCAAAATGCGCCATGTCCACCATCAGCAGGGCGCCCACCTCGTCCGCGATCTCGCGGCAGCGGGCGAAGTCGATGATGCGCGGGTAGGCGGTGGCGCCGGTGACGATCAGCTTCGGCCGGTGCTCGTGCGCCAGCCGCCGCATCTCGTCGTAGTCGATGGTCTCGGTCTCGCGGTCCACACCGTAGGAGACGAAGCGGTACAGGCGGCCAGAGAAGTTCACCGACAGGCCATGCGAGAGGTGACCGCCCTGGTCCAGGCGCAGGCCCATGGCCGTGTCGCCCACATCCATAACGGCGAAGTAGGCCGCCATGTTGGCCTGCGTGCCGGCGTGCGGCTGCACGTTGGCGTGCTCAGCGCCGAAGAGCGCTTTGGCGCGTGCTCGCGCCAGCTCCTCGACCACATCGACGACCTCGCAGCCGCCGTAGTAGCGCGCGCCGGGGTAGCCCTCGGCGTACTTGTTGGTGAGGACCGAGCCGGTGGCCTCCAGCACGGCCGCGCTGGTGTAGTTCTCCGAGGCGATCATCTCCAGCTTCAGCCGCTGGCGCTCCTGCTCCCGCCGGATGGCCTCGGCGATCTCTGGGTCCACCGCGGCCAGGGCGCTCGCGGCCTGTACCTGCGTCATCTGTCGCGCTCCTTCCTGCCGCCGATCGCACCACGCGGCCCCCGGCCCGGCCGGGGGCCCAGGGCCAGTGTAGGAAGCCGAGAGCACACCGATCAACCGCGCCCGCCGGCCCGCATCCAGCGGCGTTGACAGGCCCGCACCCGCCTTCGTATAGTCACGCTCAGCAATCCCTCCCCATTCCCTCCCCGAGCCGTTGGACCACATGCTCGCCCGCCCCGCCCGCTGGGGAGAGGGGTACCTCAGACTCAGTGGACCGAGGCGGTTCGGGAGATGGTGCGACCATGCCTCGCGTCTCCGCCCTTCCGCGCGTCCTCCTTATCGCGCCGGTGCTTCTCCTGCTTGCCCTGCTCAGCGCGGCGCGCGCCGCGCCGGCCCGCGCCCAGGGTCCCAACCGCCCGCAGCAGGTCATCGTGCAGCCGGGCGACACCCTGTCCGGCATCGCGGTGCGCTTCTACGGCTCGCCGGCCGCGGTGGAGCGCATCCGCGCGGCCAACAGGCTATCCGACCCGGACCGCATCCTGGTCGGAAGCACGCTCCTCCTCCCGCCGGCGGACGACGCGACCGTCCCCGCCGTGAGCGGCGGCCCTGTCCGGCGGGTGACGGTGGCGCCGGGGGAGACGCTCTCCGCCATCGCCGCGCGGGAGTACGGCTCGGCAGCCTACGCGCCGGCGCTGGCGGCCGCCAACGGCATCAGCGACCCGGACCGGGTCCTGGCCGGCGCCACCCTCACCCTGCCGGCCGCGCTGCCGCTGGCGGTGGCGGCGCCGACGAGCAAAGGCCCGCTGGCCGGGCGGCGCATCTGTCTGGACCCTGGCCACGGCGGTGCCGTTGAGCCGGGGGCGGTGTTCGACTTCGGCGACGGGCGGGTGCTGCGCGAGGCGGACGTGGTGCTGGACATCGCCCGCACGCTGCGCGCTTGGTTGCAGGCCGATGGTGCCGACGTCACCCTTACCCGCACCGAGGACCGCTACCTCGCACTGGACGAACGCGCCGTCATCTGTAACAGCGCTGGGGCGGACATCGCCGTCTCCCTGCACCTGAACGGCGGCGACGACCCGGCCTGGAACGGCGCGCTCACCTTGTTCGCCAAGCTGATTGACCGCCGCCTGGCGGAGGTGCTGGCCGTGGCCCTGCAGAACGGCCTGGCGCGCACCGCCCCGGGGCGGCCGTTCTACGCCTTCGGCGCGCGGCCGTTCGACGGGCACGTGCTGCTGCGCACCTTCATGCCGGCGGTGATCGTGGAGCCGGTGTTCCTCACCAACCCGGCCGAGGCGCGCGCCCTGTTCGCCCCCACATCGCAGCCGGACAGCCGCCGCAACCAGATCGTGCTGGAAACCTACCGCGGCATCCGCATGTACTTCGCCGGCCAGGGCGGGCGCTGAGGCGTGATCAGGTGTCGGCCGTAGTCGTTGCCTCCTACCGGCGCGCCGCCTGCTCGCGGTCGTGCTCATCCCAGGCGGCCTGCACCAGCGCCATGAGCCCGCCGGACACCAAGGCGTGGCCGCCCAGCAGCACCGGGATGGGCGCGTCCAGGGCGCGCGTGGTGAGCTCGCGCAGGAAGGAGTCCGCGATCGCGGCGGGCCGGCCCAGATCGGAGAGAAAGCGGTCACGGCGATCTGGGAAGCGGCGGGCGTGGGCGGTGAGGACGCGCGTATCGAGGAAAGCGGCATCGGCCAGCTCGGCCAGGGCGGCGAAGAAGCGGACCATGCCGACCTCGGCCAGGTACATGCCCAGCAGGCTGCGCACCAGGCCCCGCTCCTCGCGCCCGTCCGCCTGCATGCCGCGCTCCTCGGCGAACAGGCGCACGTGACAGGCCGTCTCCCGCTCCAGGTGCTGCCAGACGTGGCTCCCTACCCGTCCGGCCACCAGGGCGGTGCGCTCCCGGTCCACGAACACCCGCGCCGCTCGCCGGAACCAGTCCAGCGGCAGGTCCGCCGTGGCCAGCAGGCGGGCGAGGCGCCCCCCGGTGCCGCCGTACAGCGCCAGCACCGTGAGCGAGGTGGGGGTATCGATATCGAGCTGGGTGGCGATGGTGCGCGGCAGCGGTTCCGAGGGCAGGCCGCCGTGCTCGTGCAGGAGGCGGGCCAGCGGGTTGTCCGTGGCGGGCAGCGGCACGCGCGCCAGGGCGCTCGCCGGTGTGAAGGCCACCAGGTCGGCGGAGTAGAAGTTATTCGAGACGACGACGGGCCCGGCGGCCAGGCGGGCGGCGATGGCCGCGAACTCCTCGCCGGTGATCAGTGGTGCGGCGCCGGCGCCGCAGTACAGCACCCGTTCCAGGCCGCGGCGGGCTACCAGGTCCGCCAGCGCCCGACCGAAATGAAACGGTTCCGGCGCGGGCAATACCTCCACACCTGGGGGGACATCCGAGAGCGCGGCCGGTCGGTCGGCGACGAGGATGGCGCCGGCGAACGCCTCGGTGGCCAGCGCCCGCTCGATGGTGTCCAGCCCCGCGGCGGCGCGCGCCGCGGCGACCAGCTCCTCCACCTCGCTGCCGCCCACTCCGCCGCAGAACACCACTAACACGGGGCGCGGGTCCATGCTCCCTCCGGTGAAGCGCCGATGCGGAGGAACGAGGGATCAGGCGCGTCGTCGCCCGGCGTTCGTTTCTCGTCCTCGGTCGTTCACGGTCCGCTGGGGATGATCAGGCCGTAATCGCCGTCGCGGCGGCGGTAGAGCAGCGCGTACTGGCGCTCGGCCGCGTCGAAAAACAAAAAGAAGTTGTGAGAGAGCAGCTCCATCTGCTCGACGGCCTCATCGACCGTCATCGGCTTGATGTCAAACCGCTTGACGCGCACCACGCGCCCCGGCAGGACCTCCTCTTCCTCCTCAGGCGGCGAGGCGTCCTCCGGCCCCGGCGCGCGCTCGGCCTCCTCGGCGTGGCGGGCGGCGTGGGCGGAGCGGCCGCTGCGGTACAGCTTGTCCTTATGCCGGCGCACCTGGCGGCCAAGGGCATCGGCCACCTCGTCCAGGGCCGTGCGGGGATCGGCGGCCCGCTCCTCGGCGCGCAGCATGGCGCCGCGCACGTTCACGGTCACCTCCACCACATAGCGCTGCTGGGCGGAGCGGGTGTTCTCCCGCCGCACCTCCACCACGGCGTCCTGCACGGCCGGCAGGTAGCGGTCTAGCTTGCCGATGCGCCGGCGCGCGTACTCGCGCAGCGCTTCATCCAGCGCCCCTCGGAAGGTCAGCTCCATCGTCCCCATCCGCCGCCCGCCCTGTCGGCGGGTCTGGTGCGAGTGTAGGGCCGGCCCGACAGGGGACGCAACGGGGACGGGTGGTCGGCCTCAGTCGTCGTGGGCGAAGACGAGGGCGTGCACGGTGGCGGCGCCGGCGGCGCGCAGGGCGGCCGCACAGGCGCGCAGGGTGGCGCCGGTGGTGGCGACGTCGTCCACGAGCAACACCACGCGGCCGGAGACATCGTCCCGGCAGGCAAAGGCGCCGGTGACGTTGGCGGCACGGTGGGCGGCACCGGCCTGGCGCACCTGGGAGGGGGTGGCGCGCACGCGCACCAGCGCCCGCGGCGCCATCGGGATGCCGTGCGCGCGTCCGATCGCGCGTGCCAGCAGCTCGGCCTGGTTGAAGCCGCGCCGTCGCACCCGAGCACGGTGTAACGGCACGGGCACGAGCACGTCTGGGCGGGGATGCGGCAACGGACAGGCGGCCATGAGCGCGCCCATCGGCTCGGCCAGGGCGGAGAGCGACTCGTACTTGAGACGGTGCACGAGGCGACGGGCGTCACCCTCGAAGCGACAGGCGGCGGCGAGGGTGGTGAGCGGCTGATCGGGCAGGGCGGCGCAGGCGCGACAGACCATGCCGGGAACCAGCGGCGCGGCACAGGTGCGGCAGCGAGGACCAGCGGCGCGGGGGAGGGCGGCCGCGCACGCGGCGCACAGGAACTCGCCGAAAGCGCCGCACAGGCCGCAGCGGCGGGGCACCAGCACGTCCAGGACCAGCGCGGCGATCGTCCCGCCCAGCCGCGGCAGGGCGCCGAGCCGGAGCATGCGTGCCAGGTGGGTGGGCATCGGCTGCCTCATCGCCTCAGTAGCCCTTCTGGCGGCAGATGGGGTTGCTGTCCTCCGGCGGGCGGGCCAGCGCCTCGCTCAGGTCGGCATGGTCGCCGGCCTGGATACCGTGGCGGGCGAACCAGCCCTGGTTTGCCTCGATCACATAGCGGTAGGGCGGGGTGCCGGGGCGAGGGCCGTAGAGTTGCACCGGCTGCGGGTTGTCCTCGGGGCGGACGTTGGCCATGTCGGTGAGGTCAAGAACGGTGCCGTCGGCGGCGATCCAGGCCAGGGTGAGGGGGATAAAGGTGTTGCGGTTCCAGAAGGGGCCGGTCACGTCCTGCGGGAAGACGAAGAGCATGGCCTGGTCCTGGGGCATGGATAGGCGATGCATGAGGCCGCACTGACGTTCCTCGTCCGTATCGGCGATCTCGATCCAGAGGGTGGCGGTGGTGCCGTCGGCCTTCTGAAAGACGACGCGCGGCAGGTCGGGCGCGTGCTCGGCGGACTGGGCGCCGTTCTGGCCTTGCTGGCCGTTCTGATCGTGCTGGCCGGACCCATCGCTGGCGCCGGTGCAGGCGACGAGCAGGAGCAGGAGGGGGGCCAGCACGGCCCAGCGAAGACGGGGCATAGGCACCTCCATGGGGCAAGGCCGGAGCCTGGCGGGGGGCGGACCCTCACCCCAGCGCGCGCCTGTCGTCGAAGGTAGCACACGTGCGCGGCACCGGACAGTCGGTCCATACGGGCAATTAGGGGATCACCGCCTCTAAAGATAGGGTTTTCCCGCAGCCCAATCCGGGTTTCTCCCGAACATAACGCGCCTCATCCTGAATGTCGGCCAGCGGGCAGGGCCGGGACAATGGCATCGCCGGTGGCCACCCCGGGGAGGGGGGACCACAGTCGCGCAAGGTGGGGTGTGGCAATGGTAGCGATGCGCTCGATCCCAGTGGAGCGGGAACCGATCACGGGGGATGGACCGGCGCTGCCGATGCAGGACGCGGCGGCGCTGCGGGAAACGATGATCACCCGCCACCTGCCGTTGGTGCGCTATGTCGCCGGCGCGATGGCGCGCCACTCCAACGCCTCGGCGGTGGTGGACTTCGACGACCTGATCGGCTACGGCATCGAGGGCCTGATCACGGCCGTGGACACGTTTAACCCGGCCTATAACGTGCGCTTCTCCACCTGGGCGGTGATGCACATCCGCACCACGATCCAGGACGCGCTGCGCGCGCTCGACCCCCTGCCGCGCTCGCTCCGCTCCAAGGGCAAGGAGATCGAGCGGGTGAGCCAAGAGCTAGCCAACCGTACCGGCTACTGGCCGACGATGGACCAAGTAGCCACGGAGCTGGGGGTGCCGGTGGACAAGCTGCGCAGCACGCTCCGCGATATCAACAAATCGCTGGTGTCGCTGGAGCACGTGGATGATGCTGGGGAGGATGCCGGCTACTCCTGGCTCTCCGCCCTGGCGGACGAGGACCCGGACGCCGATCCGGAGGCGGTGCTGGACACAACGGAGACATACCTGCTGCTGCTGAACGCGGTGGACCGCCTGCCGGAGCGAGAGGCGCTGGTGATCCGCATGTACTACCGGGAGAATCAGAGCATGCGCGCCATCGCCGAGCGGCTGGGGGTATCCGAGTCACGCGTGTCGCAGCTCCATGCCCGCGCGCTGAAGCTGCTGCGTGAGGCGCTGACCGAGGCGGTGCACCCCGGTGCGCCGGGACACGTGGCGTGAGGGGTGCCTGCTACAGGCCCACACCCGGCTCGTGCCAGGCGAACGTGCTTCGTCCCTCGCCAATGACCCCTCTCCCACGCCGAGCGGGAGAGGGGTCATTGGCGCTCCGCGAACGCGCTTGCCGGCGTCAGGCACTCCCGCTTCCTCCTGGCTTGGCAAGGGGGCGGCGGTGAGGGTCCCTCTGGCTGTGGGGTGAGCGCCTGCTCCCCGGCTGCCGGGATACCGCTACGCGACGCGTTCGGCGCGGACGACGCGGCGCAGGTTGTAGTCCTGAGAGCGGCGGTCGAACACCCCCTCGCAGGTGATAAGCGTCACCACCTCGTTTGGCGTTGGCCCCACGATCTCAGCTACAGGTGCGTCGCTGGCCCGGTACGTCTTGTTCTCCGTCACCCGATACTTGAGCTCGGTGCCATCCGTCATGCGGACGATAATCTCGTCACCCTCTTTAAGGTCACGCAGGTACCAGAAGACGCCCTGTTCACCGGTATACCAGTCCACGTGACCGGAGAAGACGGCGTTCGGGCCGAAGCCAGGGCGGTCGGTGAAATTGTACCAGGCGACGTTGTCCTTACCGTCCGGGTTTTCCATTTCGTTGCGGGCGTTGACGCCCTTGACCTGCACCGGCGCGTTCACCTTCGCCGCCGGGATAATCAGACGCGCGATATGCGCGTCCGGGCTAGGAGTGGGGAAGTGAACGGACGGCGGTGTGGGCGTCTCCGAAGCAGCGGGCTCGGACGTACCGGGAACGAGGGTGGCATCAAAGACGCGGGGCTCGGTGGTGACGGTGGCGGCCTGCTTCTTCTCGCCACCGCGACCGCAGGCGACGATGAACGCCAAGGCGACCAGTACGAAGCTCGCGCACAACCGGCGCCCGGCGGGGTGTATGGCGCGTCTGGTCATGAACCGGACCTCTCCGTGCCTGTCGGGTGGTCGGGAGTATTGTAGCACGCCGGGGCCGGCCCTCACCCACGGGCGGATGCCCGCGCGGCCGCACGTTGCTCACCGCCCCCTTTCCTCAATCCTCGCCCATCGCGATGATGAGAGCACGCCGTCGCCCCAAGGAGCCGCACCGATGCCGGAGGAGCCACGCCGCGAGACAATCGGTGACCGCCTCAGCTTTGACCGCTCGCTGCCGGGACGGCAGGGCGTGTCGCTGCCGGCGCTGGACGTGCCGCAGGCCGTGCTGCCCGACACCGCCCTGCTGCGCGATGGCCTGCGCCTGCCGGAGCTGGACCAGCTCAGCCTGGTGCGTTATTTCACCGCCCTCTCGCGCCTGAACTACTCCATCGATGTCGGCTTCTATCCGCTCGGCTCCTGCACCATGAAATACAACCCCAAGGTGCACGAGGACCTGGCGCGGCTGCCGGGTTTTACCGGCGTCCACCCGGCCCAGCCGCCGGAAACGGCGCAAGGCACCTACCGCTTGCTGTACGAGCTGCAGGCGCTGCTGGCCGCCGTCACCGGCATGGACGGCGCCACCGTGGCACCGATGGCCGGGGCCCAGGGCGAACTCACCGGCATGCTCATGATCCGCGCCTACCTGCGCGACCGCGGCGGCGTCGACCGCACCCGCGTGCTGGTGCCCGACTCCGCCCACGGCACCAACCCGGCCACGGCCGCCATGTGCGGGTTTGAGGTGGTGAGCATCCCCACCGCCCCAGACGGCAACATGGACCTCGCCGCCCTGGAGGCGGCGCTGGACGCGCGCACGGCGGCGCTGATGCTCACCCTCCCCAACACGCTCGGCCTGTGGGAGCAGCAGATCGAGCGCATCAGTGCGCTGGTGCACGCCGCCGGCGCCCAACTGTACGGCGACGGCGCCAACCTGAACGCCATCGCCGGTCGGGTGCGCCCGGGCGACCTCGGCTTCGACGCCTGGCACATCAACACGCACAAGACCTTCGCCACCCCACATGGCGGCGGCGGACCCGGCGCCGGCCCGGTGGCCGTCAAAG
Source organism: Dehalococcoidia bacterium (assembly GCA_042408665.1). Taxonomy (GTDB): domain Bacteria; phylum Chloroflexota; class Dehalococcoidia; order CAUJGQ01; family CAUJGQ01; genus CAUJGQ01. The sequence continues at coordinate 43,116 of JBHOQW010000137.1, read as the reverse complement.
CCCACCTGCTGCCCTACCTGCCGGCGCCCCATATCGAACGCTCGGCAAACGACGGCCAGTACCGGCCGGTCACCCCACCGCGCAGCATTGGCCGGGTGGGCCTGCACGCGGGCAACTTCGGCGTGCTGCTGCGGGCGTACGCCTACCTGCGCACGCTGGGTCTGGACGGCCTGCGCGAGATGAGCGGCACGGCGGTGCTCAACGCCAACTACGTGCAAGCGCGGCTGCGCGGCGCCTATCACCTGCCGTACGACCGGCGGGTGATGCACGAGGTGGTGTTCTCGGGCAGCCGCCAGCGCGCCAAAGGCGTGCGCACGCTCGACATCGCCAAGCGCCTGATCGATTACGGCTTCCACCCGCCTACGATCTATTTCCCCCTGATCGTGGACGAGGCGCTGATGATCGAGCCCACCGAGTCGGAGAGCCGTGCGTCGCTGGACGCCTTCTGCGACGCCCTGCTGGCCATCGCCCGCGAGGTGGAGGAGCAGCCGGAGCTGGTGAAGGGTGCCCCGTACACGGCACCACTCACCCGCCTGGACGAAGCCACCGCCGCCCGCCGGCCCGTGCTGCGCTGGCAACCCGCTGGCGAGGACAGCGTGCGGCCCGACGCGGGGTAAGGCCGAGAGGAGGGGTCGATCGGGCCCTCACCCTGGCCCCGGCGGGGTGGCCCGAGGTGACGGCCGGCGGTGGAGACCGCCTCCCATGCGCTGCCCTGCCCGGAGTACCATGAAGGCAACCGCCCTTCAGCCGAGCGGGAGGATGCCGCCATGAGCTTCGCCGTCGCGCGCGTGGACCTGTACCTCGTGCGGTTGCCGCTGGTGCGGCCTTTCACCACCTCCAGCCACACCAAGGACCACCTGGAGCACATCATCGTGCGCCTGCGCACGGCGGACGGCGCCGAGGGCTGGGGGGAGAGCGCCAGCCCCTCCGACCCGTATTACTGCCCGGAGACGGTGGAGACCTGCTGGCACATGCTGCGCGACTTCCTCGCGCCGGCCCTCCTAGGCCAGCGGTGGCAGCACCCCGTGCAGGTGGGGGGCTTCTGGGCCAAGGTGCGCGGCAACAACTTCGCCAAGGCCGGCATCGAGATGGCCTGCTGGGACCTGTACGCCCGCGCGCACGGCATCTCCGTGGCCCGCGCCTTGGGCGGCGACGAGGCGCGGCCGTTCTTCGAGAGCGGCGTCTCGCTCGGCATCGAGCCGACACCCGCCCGGCTCGTGGAGCAGGTAGGCCGTGCCGTGGCAGAGGGCTACAAACGCATCAAGATCAAGATCGGGCCGGGGCACGACGTGGCCTACGTGGCCGCCGTGCGCGCCACGTACCCGGACCTGCCGGTGATGGTGGACGCCAACTCCGCCTATACCCTCGCGGATATCCCCGTGCTCAAGGAGTTAGACCGGTTCAACCTCATGATGATCGAGCAGCCCCTGGGTGACGACGACATCATCGACCACGCCACCCTGCAGAAGGAGCTGCGCACGCCCATCTGCCTGGACGAAAGCATCCACTCCGTTGACGACTGCCGCAAGGCGCTGGACCTCGACGCCGCGCGCGTGATCAACATCAAAGTCTCGCGCCTGGGCGGGCTGGCGGAGGCCAAGCGGGTGCATGACCTGTGCCGCGCCCGCGGTGTGCCGGTGTGGTGCGGCGGCATGCACGAGTTCGGCGTCGGCCGGGCCGCCAACGTGGCCATCAACAGCCTGCCCGGCTTCACCCTGCCCGGCGATATCTCCAGCTACCACGAGCGTTACCGCGAGGATATCGTCGAGCCACCCATTGTGGCCGAGCGCGGGATTATGCCGGTACCGCTGGACCGGCCCGGCCTCGGGCACGAGGTGGTGGAGGAGCGCCTGCGCGCCGCCCTGGTGCGTACCGAGACCATTGCCTTGGCGGCGGCGGTCAAGCGGTAGGCGGTCAGCGGCGAACGATGGGCCGAAGGGGGCACGCGATCATGGCCGTGTCGGTGGCAGCGACGGTGCGGGCACAGCTCGCGGGGCAGCTCGACGCGATGGTGGCCACGCTTGGCGAGCTGGTGTCCATCGAATCGCCCACGGACAGCCCGGAGGGGTTAGGCCGCATGGCGGACCGCCTGGTGGAGCTGTTCGCGCCCTTCGGACCGATAGAGCGCTTCCCCCAGACGGCGGCGGGTGACCACCTGCTGCTGCGGGTGCCGGGCGAGGTTGACGAGGCGCCGGTGCTGGCCCTCTGCCACTACGACACGGTGTGGCCCCTGGGCAGCCTGGCCGAGAACCCCTTCCGGGTGGAGGACGGTCTCGCCCGCGGCCCCGGCGTGTTCGATATGAAGGGCGGCATCGTCTGCCTGCTGTATGCCCTGCGGGCGCTAGCCGCCCGGCCCCGCCCCGACGTGCCGGGGCCCCGGCGCCCGCTATGGGTGCTGTTCACGTCCGACGAGGAGACGGGCAGCCACACCTCCCGCCCCTTGATCGAGGCGCTGGCCCGGCAGAGCGCGTGCGTGTTGGTGTTCGAGTCCCCGCTGCCGGGCGGCACGCTCAAGACGGCGCGTAAGGGGGTGGGTCGCTACACCGTGACCATCGAAGGCCGCGCGGCGCACGCCGGGGTGGAGCCGGAGAAGGGCATCAGCGCGGCGCAGGAGGCGGCGCATCAGGTGCTGGCCATCCACGCGCTCAACGCCCCCGAGCGCGGCACCACGGTGAACGTGGGTGTGGTGCGGGCGGGCACGCGCGCCAACGTGGTGGCGGCCCGCGCCGAGATGGAGGTGGACGTGCGCGTGGCCCGCGCCGATGAGGCGGAGCGGGTGGACCGGGCGTTGCGCGGCCTCACACCGGTGCTGGCCGGGGCGGGTATCCGCGTGGCGGGCGGTCTCAACCGCCCACCGATGGAGCGCATCCCCGCCACGGTGGCCCTGTTCGAGCGCGCACGCACTATCGCCGCTGCGATGGGCATGGACCTGCGCGAGGGTGCCACCGGCGGCGCCAGTGACGGCAATTTCACCGCCGCGCTGGGCATCGGCACCCTAGACGGCCTGGGGCCGGAAGGGGAGGGAGCGCACGCCGCGCACGAGCACGTAATCGTGGAGAGCCTGCCCCGCCGCGCGGCGCTGGCGGCCGGGCTACTGGCCGAGCTGTGAGGCGGCCCCGGCCAGCGCGCGCAGGCGGTGCTGCGCGCGCTGGAGCAGATCCCGCAGGGGGAGCGGCTCCTGCCCGGGCAGCTGCCACCGCGCGGTGCGCCCGCGCGGCGTCTCCCCACCGCCTTCCATCGCTGGGTGCTCTGGCGCCGCTGCGTCCGCCTTCGAATAGGATCAGATGCTCATTCACATTGTGAGGCAGGTCAAGTGTGAACCTTCAGGCGGTGGTCAGGCGGCGTCCGTCGGGTGCGACGTGGCGCCCTCCTTGGCGACCGCCTTCCCAGTGCCAGGATCCGGTCCGGCAGCCTCTCCCGGGAACGCGGACCAACGGTGGGCGCCGTCGGGTTGGATCGATGTAGCGTCCACCGCGGTCGATGGCTTATGGGCCGGCTTGATTCCGGTCGGGCTCCGCCGAACAAATCCCCATGCCGCCGGCGCTGCCGCTGCCGGAGCGGCGAGCGCGGTCAGCGCCGCCTCCACGGCCAGCACCAGCGCCCCGGCCGCCAGCGCCAGCAATGCCCACAGGCGGCCGCCGGGCTGGATGCGCTCCACCCGTGCCCGCGCCCGCATGGCGGTCAGCGTGGCCAGCTCCTCGGCGAACTCACGCAACCCAACGGATTCCGCCCGCTCCAGCGCCGCGGCCCGCGTCCGTGCCTCCTCACCGCGCCCGGATGCGGCCGCCGCGAACACCCCTTCCGCCCCCGCCCGGTAGCGCAGCACAGCGTTCTCCATGTCGTCGGCCACGTCCGTTACGGCGCGATCGTGGGCGTGCAGACGCACCCGCTGCAGCTCGTCGGCCAGACGGGCGGCGTCACTGCGGAAGCGGTCCGCCAGGGCGGGGTCGCCGGGCCAGGCCGTGGCGGCGGCAACGCCGAGTTGCAGGCGCAGGGCGAGGACGCGCGCCTCCGCCACGCTTTCGGCCACTGCCAGGTCGTCGTCCCGCAGCCGGCGGGCAGGATCGCGCTCGCCGGCCGCACGCAGAGCCAGGGCCAGTGCGCCCACGGCCACCAGCACGCCGGCCAGGGCGATGCCCAGGGAGATGCGCGTCTGAAGGGAGTGAACGGTATCCATCCTCCTGTCCTGGTGCCGGTCGGGTCGGCCGCCCACGCGGTCGGTACCGTCCCACCCTCATCCGCTGACAGCCCTGGCACCGCCGGAATCAGCGGGGCGGGGGTGTGGCAAACAGCGGCGGCGCCGGCGTGGCCGTCACACTCGGGCGACGAGTAGGCATGGGCGTGGCCTCCGCCCGGGCGGCCGGCGGGCGGGCGGGGTCCGTGCGCCCGTTGCCCAGGTAACCGTCGGCCAGTTGTGTGTTGACGTGCACCACCACGTCGTTGACCGCCTGATAGGGATAGTCCGGGGTGATCGTCGGCAGGGCATCGGCCTGGGCCTGGGCGGTGATCACGCTTCCTGCCGGCACGTAGCGGCCGGACGCCACCTTGACCCCGATCACTTTCGCCCCGGGCTCAACCACCGCCCCCTCGCCGATCTCGGCCCGGAACACCAGCGCCTGCATGCCCACGAAGGCCCGGTCGCCGATCAGGGCCGGGCCGTACACCTGCGCCTGGGGCGCCAGCGAGACCTCGTCGCCGATGTAGACGGCGTAGGAGCGGCCGTTGTGCTCCACCAGGTTGTGCTCGTTCACCTTGCCCCCGTCCTCGGTCACCAGGGCGTGGATCACCACCCCGTCCTGGATGTTGGTGCGGCTGCCGATGCGGATGGGCTGGCCCTCGTCGCCACGGATGGAGGCGAACGGCGCCACCAGCGCCCGGCGACCGATGCGCACGTCGCCGATCACCGAGGCCAGAGGGTCGATGTAGGTGCCGGCGCCGACGCGGGGCGCGTCCACGGTCGGGTTGAAGCTGGTGGGCACGTTCGGGCGCAGGCGGGTGTCCGGGACGTGCGCCCGGCGCAGGGCCAGCACATTCACCGTCAGATTGAGCAGCACGCCTGCCGCTAGGCCCAGGTTGAGCCATCGCTGCATCGTCGTCTCTCTTGCCATCTGCTCACCGTAAACTTCGATGGCCCGGCCGCCCACCTGAAGCCCCACACGGGGAGCTACGGAGCAGCACCATGAGGCGGACGATGCAACACGCGGCCCCGGCCCCGGCGGCATCACCACCGCCCGGCCCTCGCCCCGGCCTGTGGCCACCCCTCTGCCCCGGTCCGTTGGGTCCGTGGTACCGATTTCCTCAGCGGGCCTGGGCAAGGCCGGAGGCCGGGCCCTGCTCCGCCGGGGGCGGGGGTGAGGGTTGTTCTATCGCCCGCATCGACACGGACATGGGCGCCGCCGTTACCCCGCCCCCACGTCTCGACATGGCACCGGACGGGTGTAGGCCGGCTCGCGGGGGCGCATCTGGGTAAGCGAGTGGAACGTCGGCCAGGTGGCCGTGTACGATCCGGACACCGACGCCTGGCGGGAGGGGTGTTTGTCCGGCGAGCGGCCCCAGGCCGACGCCGTCTACGTGGCCGATACGGACGCCGCCTGGCTGAGCGATTTCGGGACGCTCTGGTCCGCTTCGCCCTGGAGCGGAGCGTGTGCCGCGCTGCCCCTGCCCAGCCGGAACGGCAACGTGCGCTAGCTCCTGGGCCGACTGGCCGAGATAGGAGGCGCCGAGTCCGGCGCCGACAAGCTGGTGGTGCACACACGGTGACGGACGAACGCGCGCACGCGGAGATGCAGGACTTCCCCATCGCCTGGGCGCCGGGGGAGCGGGAGCGCTTCTGGTTCTGGGACGAGTCACACTGGCCGCACCCGACGACGCCGCTCTCGGCCACGCTGGAGTTGCCGGCCATGGCCGAGGGCTTCACCCGCGCCGCCCAAGCCTTGCGCCGCCCCTTCCCCGCCTACCACATCAAGGTCGTCCACGGCTTCGTCTACTTCGGCTTCGATATCCCGCCCGACCGCGCCCAGCGCCTGGCCGAGCACCGGGCGCTGCTGGCGCCGCGCATCCGAGACGTGGCGCGCTTCTGGTCCGCCGAGGTGCTGCCCGAGGTGCAGGCCAGCCTGGACCGGATGCGGTTCACGGACTGGGAGGCGCTCACCGACGCCGCGCTGGCCGCCGCCCTGGACGAGCTATACGCCCTGCGCGCCCGCCATTGGGAGCTGCACGACCTGGTGCTCGTGCCGGCCATGGCGGCCCTGAACGCCTTCCTAGACCAGTACGCCCGCCTCTTTCCAGGCGCCGACCCAGCGGAAGCGCACGCCCTGCTGCGCGGCCTGCCCAATAAGACGGTGGAGGCGGCTACCGCCCTCTGGCGGCTGGCTCAGGATGAGGAGGTGCGCCGCTTCCTGCGCCATGCGCCCGCCCAGGGACCGGCCGCAGGCGCGCCGGTGCCCGCCGCCCTGCACGCCTACCTGGACACCTACGGCTGGCGCACCGAGGGCTGGGAGCTGTCTGATCCGGCGCTGCGCGAGGCGCCGGGGCCGCTCCTGGCCCGGTTGCGGCGCTACCTAGCGGCCGACCACCCGGATCCGGAGGCAGAGCTGCGCCGCGCCGCCGCCGAGCGGGAGGAACGCACGGCGGCCGTGCTCGCCCGCCTGCCGGACGAGGCGACCCGTGCCGCGTTCACGGAGGCGTTGGCGGCTGCCCGCGCCTACCCCGTGCTCTCCGAGGACCACAATTTCTTCATCGACCAGACGGGGCTCACCGCCCTGCGCGTGCCGGTGCTGGCGATGGGTCGGCGGCTGACGGCGCGCGGCCGCATCTCCCGGCCCGACGACGTGTTCTACCTGACGCGCGCGGAGCTGCGGGATGCGCTCGTGACCTCATCGCCCGCTCGCCCCGAGGCGTGGCGGGAGACGGTAGCGGTACGGCGGGCAGAGCGCGCCCGCTGGTGGGGTCGACGTCCGCCGGCCACCATCGGCACGCCGCTCTCGCCGGAGCTGGCGGCCGACCCGCTGATTGCCGGGTTTTTCGGGGTCGGTGCGGAGCCGGCCGCCGGGCAGACGGTGCTGCGGGGCGTGCCCGGCGCCCCGGGGGTGGCCGCCGGGCCGGCGCGGGTGGCGCGCACCCTGGAGGAGGCCGACGCGCTCGCCCCGGGCGAGATCCTGGTGTGCCCGATGACCTCGCCCGCCTGGACGCCCCTGTTCGCCACCGCCGCGGCGGTGGTGGCCGATGCCGGCGGCGTCCTCTCGCACACGGCGATCGTGGCGCGCGAGTACGGTATCCCCTGCGTGGTGGCGACCAAGATCGCCTGCCGCGAGCTCCGGACCGGTGACTGGATCGAGGTGGACGGGACGGCAGGTGTGGTGCGCCGTCTCGACCGCCGGCTGCCGTAGCCCGCTCCGCCGCCGTTGTCGGCCTCCCCCCGACGGCGCGGCCCGCCGCGCCCAGGGCCATTGGCGCCTACGCGCCGGGGAGGAGCATGCTTACGGCGCCAGCACCCCGGCCCGGCTGGGGTGGGGGCAGCGACAGCGCCAGGCCTCGCCCGTGGCCTCACGCAGGTCCTGCAGGAGGCGGGTGACGGTCAGCGCACCGACGGGGCGCTCCGGGTCCAGGACCGCGGCGCGAGCGCGGAGCTCCGCCAGCCGCGGGGGATGCAGGCGCTCCGCGTTGGCCTCGATCAACCGACGCAGCTCGGCCGCCACCGCGGCCCGCGCCGGCCCGGCGGCGCCCAGCCACGCCTGTGCCAGCACGACGAGCACGGCCGCCAGGCCCCACAGGCACAGCACCACCGCGGTAAGCGGTGGCGCCAACAGCAGCACGAACGGGGAGAGAAACACCAGCAGCAAGGCTACGCCGAGCGTCGGCAGCCGCCCGCGCAGCTCCACGAAGAAGAAACGCCGGTGCAGGGCGCGAACCAGCCTCGGGGCGTCACACGGAATGGTGCAGTCGTTCATGGACCCCCCAGACCTCTCGCGACAGCATACACAAGCGCCACGGTGTGTGAAACGCGGCACGGGCCTCGAAGCGTTGCCCAAGCCCTACTTACGCGTGCGTACGTACACTTGCCGATGTGTGCTGCGTGCTGAGCGACGCGTGGTCGTCGGCTGCCCGCTCAGCACACAGCACTGGAGCGGGGGATGAGGACGGCAGCGAGCTCGCGCGCCCCGCTCACCGCTCCCTCCTCACTGCTCACTCCTCCGCCCGTACCGGGTTGCGCAGCACGCCGATCCCCGAGATCTCCACCTCGCACACATCCCCCGGACTGGCCTGCGCCGTCACACCGGGCGTGCCGGTGAAGATGATATCGCCCGGCTCGAGCGTCATCGCCTGGCTGGCAAAGCTGATGATCTCCGGCACGCTGAAGATGAGCAGCTCGGTGTCCGTCTCCTGCACCACCCGGCCGTTGACGCGCGTCACCAGGTGCAGCTTGGCCGGGTCGAGGCCGGTGACAATCCAGGGGCCGATGGGGCCAAAGGTATCCGCCCCCTTGGCCCGCCACCACTGGCGGTCCTCCCGCTGCCACTCGCGTGCGCTCACATCGTTGCCGCACGTGTAGCCGAACACGTACTCCATCGCCTGGTCCACGGACACCTTGCGGCACGTGCGCCCGATGACCACCACCAGTTCGCCCTCGTAGTCCACACGGCCGGCGTCCTTGGGCAGGATGATCGGCTCCTCCGGCCCGATGATGCAGGAGGTCGGCTTCAGGAACATCCCCGGCACCTTGAGCGGCGGGCGGTCGCCTAGGTGGCTGCGGTAGTTGAGCGCCACGGCGTGCACCTTCGTCGGCTTGAGCGGCGCCAGCAGGGTGACGTCCGCCAGCGCAAAGCTCTCACCGGTGCGCTCGTGCGCGCCGAACAGCTCGCCGCGCAGGACGTGCACCCGGCCGTCCTCCACGATCCCCAGGGATTCTACGCCGTTATGTCGAAAGCGCGCGTACACGGTCATCTCTGTCCTCGCCCCCTCATGCGGGTTGAGCTACGCATTACCGCGACCGACGTTTTCGCGTCGGTCCCCCGGTCAGCGCCCCTGGTAGCGGGGCTCGCGCTTTTCCAGGAAGGCGCGCGGCCCCTCCCGCGCGTCCTCCGTCTGGCGGGCATGCGCCCGCAGCGCCTCGCCCAGTCGCCAGGCCTCGGCGAGCGGCATACGCTGCCCGCGCACCAGCACCTCCTTGGTGACCTTCATGGCCAGCGGCCCGTTGCGGCAGAGCCGCCGCGCCAGCGCCCATGCCTCCTCCATGAGCCGCTCTTTGGGCACCACTTTGTTCACCAGGCCCACGCGCAGGGCATAGGCCGTATCGAACAGGTCACCGGTGAGCAGCATCTCCAACGCCGTTTGCTGGCCAACCACCCAAGGGGCGCGGATGGCGCCGACAATGGTGGGCACGCCGCGTTGCACCTCCGGGAAGCCGAAGGTGGCGTGCTCGGCGGCGATGCGGAAATCGGCGGCCAGCGCCACCGTCAGGCCGATGCCCAGGCAGTGGCCGTTGATGGCGGCGATGATCGGCTTGAACACGTCGAAGCCGCTCTCCAGCGTAGGGTCCATGTCCACCGCCACGAACGGCTCGGCAGGCGGGCCGGCGCGCTCGGCCAGCTCGCGCACGTCGGCGCCGGCGCAGAAGGCGCGATCCCCGGCCCCGGTGATGATCGCCACCCAGGCATCGCGGTCATCACGGAAGCGGCGCCAGGTGTCGCGCAGGGCATCGCTCATCGCGCGGTTCATGGCGTTCAGGCGCTCGGGCCGGTTGAGCGTGATCAGCGCCACGCGGTCTCGCACCTCGTACAGCACAGGGGAGGCACTCATACGCTTCACCTCACACGGTCACGGGCCCTGCCGGCCGGGCCGGCGCCCCGCCTCAGATGACACCGTCCTGGCGAAGGCGCTCGTAGGCGGCGCGGGGCAGGTCCAGCAGACCCAGGTAGACCTCTTCGTTGTGCTCACCCAGGAGCGGCGCCCCGCGCTCTACCGCCCCGGGCGTGCGCGACAGCTTGGGCACCACCCCCGGCTGCACCATCTCGCCCAGCACCTGGTCCGCCACCCGAATCAGGTTCTCGCGCGCCGCGAACTGCGGGTCGCGGAAGATGTCGGCGATGGAGTACACGGGGCTGGCGGGGACGCCGCCCGCTTCCAGCGCCGCCAGCGCCTGGTGCAGGGTAAGCCCCTTCACCCAGGCGCCGATCACCGCGTGCAGCTCGTCTGCATGCTGCACCCGCTCGGCGCGGCGGACAAAGCGCGGGTCCTCGGCCAGGTCCGGCCGGTTCATCACCGTGCACAGGCGCTGGAACACGCGGTCCGTACCGGCGTGCAGCACCAGGTAGCGGCCATCCGCCGTCTCGAACTGCTCCGCCGGCACCACCCCGGGCATGGTGTTGCCCTGCCGCTCGCGCACCACGCCCTTCGCCGCGTAGTTGGCGGCCAGTGGCCCGGACAGCCGCCACACGCTCTCATACAGCGAGATGTCGATCATCTGGCCGCGGCCATCCGTCCGGTCGCGGGCGTGCAGAGCGGCCAGCACGCCGAAGGCGCCCCACAGGCCGGTCACGTAATCGGCGATGTAGAAGCCGGGCCGCACCGGCGGGCGGTCCGGGTAGCCGGTAACGTAGGTCAGCCCGCCGAAGGCCATGCCGATGCGGTCGAAGCTGTACTTGTGTCGGTAGGGGCCGGTCTGGCCGTAGCCGGAGACGCGCAGCATGACGATGCCGGGGTTGACGGCGGCCAGGTCCTCATACCCCAGCCCCCAGCGCTCCATGGTGCCGGGGCGGAAGTTCTCCACCACCACGTCGGCCACGGCCACCAGTTGCTTGAAGAGGGCCTGGCCCTCCGGCCGGTGCAGGTCGAGCGTGATCGACTTCTTGTTGCGGGCGTTCTGCGCGAACTCCGGCGCGGGCGGTTCGCCGCCGCGTCCCTGGTCGCCCACGCGCGGCTGCTCGACCTTGATCACCTCGGCGCCGAACTCACCCAGCAACGTAGCGGCAAACGGGCCGGCGATGATCTGCCCGGCGTCGATCACCCGTATCCCGCTCAGGGCGCCCTGCCGGGGCTGGTGGCTCATCGCCTGTTCACACCCCCCACCTGATACTGCCAGCACGCCCTGCCATGACCGCCTCGTCGGGCATGCGCCCGCCGCGCTACACTCGGGCCACGGGCGATGCCAGGATAGGCCGTCGCCGGGATAGGCGCCAATGCCGGTGGTGCGGGCCAACGGTATCGACATCTTTTACGAGGACAGCGGGGGCGCGAGCGAGCCCGTGGTGCTCATCCACGGCCACAGCGTGGACCGGCGCATGTGGCCGGCCCAATGGCTGGCCCTGCGCGCGGCCGGCCTGCGCGTCATCCGCTACGACGTGCGCGGCCACGGCCGCTCCTCCGCCCCGGACAGCGGCTACACCTGGCCCGTCTACGCCGCGGACCTGCGCGCCCTGCTCGACGCCTTGGGCGTGGCGGCCGCCCACCTGGTCGGCTTCTCCATGGGTGGCGGCATCGCCCTCCAGTTCGCGCTCGACCACCCGGCACGAGCACGCTCGCTCGCCCTGATCGACGCCGCCGTGCCCGGCTTCGCCTACTCCGCCGACTTCGCCGACACCATCGAGGCGCTGGTCGCGGCGGTGCGCGCCGAGGGCTGGCGGGCGGCGGCGGAGCGGCTGTGGCTGCCGCACCCGCTGTTCGACGGCCTGCGCCGCCATCCCGCTACCTTCCAGGCAGTGCGCCAGATCGTGCTCGACTTCCCGGCGCGCGATTACCTGATCGACCAGCCGGAGCCCGAAGGTCCGGAGGCCATCGATCGGCTGGCGGAGCTCCGGGCACCGGTGCTGGTCCTGGTGGGCGCGGAGGACCTGCCCGATTTCCGGCTGGCGGCGGAGCTGGTGGCCGCCAACGCCCCGCACGCCCACTTGGTGGTGATGCCGGGCGCGGGTCATATGCTGCCCCTAGAGCGGCCCGACGAGATCAACCGGCTGCTCCTGGAGTTTCTGCGAACGCACCCTCACTCCGGTCCCCACGGGTGCTGAGCGATGCGTGCGGAGCGAGCCTCACCCGCCCGCACCCCCCAGCCCCGTGCTTCAGCCAGGGCAGGGGGTGCCCGAAGGGCGGGGTAAGGGTCGACCGGGGGTGAGGACCGTACCCCGTAGCACGCAGCGCTGGAGCGGGGGCGCATGCTACGGTGGAGGTAGGGAGCAAACGGATATGCGGGCGGGACGAGGGATCCCCGGTCAGGACGCGGACCTGTTCGGCGCGCTGGAAGAGGCAGAGGCGGCGCGGGGTGCACCACTGGCGGCGCGCATGCGGCCGCGCACGCTGGACGAGTTCCTGGGCCAGGAGCACCTCACCGGCCCCGGCCGGATGCTGCGCCGGGCCATCGAGCGCGGCACGGTGCCCTCGCTCATCCTGTGGGGGCCGCCGGGCAGCGGCAAGACCACCCTCGCCCTGCTCATCGCCCGCGCCACCGGCGCCCACGTCGAACAGCTCTCGGCGGTGACCGCCGGGGTGGCCGACCTGCGCCGTGTGGTGCAGCAGGCGCGGGCCCGCCACCGGGACGTCGGCCGCCGCACCGTCCTGTTCATCGATGAGATCCACCGCTTTAACAAGGCGCAGCAAGACGTGATCTTACCTTACGTCGAAGACGGCACGGTGACGCTCATCGGCGCCACCACCGAGAACCCGTCCTTCGAGGTGAACGCGCCGCTGCTCTCCCGCTGCCGGGTGCTGGTGCTGCGGGCCCTCACCGATGAGGAGCTGGCCGTGCTGGTGCAACGGGCGCTGGCAGACGCCGAGCGCGGCCTGGGCGGGCTGGGCCTGCGCATCAGCGCGGAGGCGCTCGCCCTGCTGGCCCAGGGCGCGGGCGGCGACGCGCGGGCGGCGCTCAACGCCCTGGAGATCGCGGCGGCGCAGGTGGAGCCGGGTGGGGTGATCGAGGCCGTGCACGTGCGCGAGGCGCTCCAGCACCGGGCGCCGCTCTACGACAAGGCCGGCGACGCCCACTACGACACCATCTCCGCCTTCATTAAGTCCGTGCGCGCCTCCGACCCCGACGCCGCCCTCTACTGGCTAGCGCGCATGCTCGCGGCCGGCGAGGATCCGCTGTTCATCGCCCGGCGGCTGGTGATCGCGGCCTCAGAGGACATCGGTATGGCGGACCCGCAGGCGCTGCTGGTGGCGGTAGCGGCGCAGCAGGCGGTGCATTTCCTGGGCATGCCGGAGGGGATGTACCCACTGGCCCATGCCACCCTCTACCTGGCCACCGCGCCCAAGAGCAACTCCGTGGGCACCGCCTACTTCGCCGCCTTGGACGACGTGCAGCGCACCCTGAACGAGCCGGTGCCGCTCCACCTGCGCAACGCAGTCACCGGACTCATGCGTGCGCTTGGCTACGGCGGGGGCTACCGCTACGCCCACGACGACACCCCACAGTACCCACCGGCCACGCCCGAGGAAGCGGCGCTGCCGCCGCCGGTCAAGCTTCAGGAGAACCTGCCCGCGGCGCTCCGCGGCGCGGCCTACTACCGGCCCGGCCGCTACGGCTACGAGGCGCACCTACGCGAGTGGTTGGCCCGGCGCCGGGGCGACGTGCCGGCCGAGGAGCCGTGAGGGCGCTTAGCGGCGGCGCAGGCGCTCCTGGTACTCGCCCGTCTCCACGTTGACCAGCACCGTGTCGCCCGGCTGGATGAACTGCGGCACCAGGATCACCATCCCGTTCTCCAGGGTAGCCTCCTTCATCGTGTTCTCCTGGCGGCCGCGCAGGCCGGCGCCGCAGGAGGTCACCACCAGCGGCACCTGCTTGGGCAGGTCCAGGTCCACCGGTCGCCCCTCACACAGCCAGGCCCGCACCATCGACCCTTCCTTCAGGAAGGGCAGGTACCGCTCCAGCGCGGCGCGGGGCAGCGAGAACTGCTCGAACGTCTCCGGGTGCATTAGCACCACTTCGTCCGTGTCCGCGTAGAGGAACTGCAGCTCGGCGGCCTCCTGCGGCACGTCGTCCACCCGCTCGTCCGGCGCCCAGCGCGCCTCGGTGACGTGACCGGTGCGCAGGTTGCGCACAGAGGCGCGCACCACGCCGCCCTGCTGGGCGGTGGCAGAGTGGAGCGTGACGGACGTGACGCGGTAGAGATCGCCGTTGCGACGAATGATCAGCCCCTCGCGCAGCTCTCGTGCGGTCAGCATCGCGGCACCTCCCATCTCGGTCTGGGACTGTCCCATGGGGTATCCCCACCCGGATCATAGCGCCCCACATCCACCCCTCGTCGCCTCTCGAATCGGGTGCGGCGGGTGCCGGGCAGGCTGACGCCACGCCGGCCGGCCGGGATAATAAACGCGACGAGCACGGTGCACAGGGGGCCAGGGCGATGGCGGGACCGCTGACGGGCATTCGGGTAGTGGAGGCCGGGGTGTGGGTGGCCGGACCGGCGGCGGCCGGCATCATGGCCGACTGGGGCGCGGATGTGATCAAGATCGAGCCGCCCACCGGCGACCCTCTGCGCGGCATGTCCAACCCGGCCCGCATCCCAGATGTCAACCCGCCCTTCGAGCTGGACAACCGCGGCAAGCGCAGCGTGGCCCTCAACCTGGCCCACCCGGAGGGCTACCGCATTGCCCGTCGCCTGATCGACCGGGCGGACGTGTTCATCACCAACATGGTCCCCACCGTGGTCGAGCGGCTGCGCCTCACCTACGAGGACCTCAAGGACACCAACCCGGGCCTGGTCTACTGCCACATCACCGGCTACGGCGTCGTCGGCCCCGACCGGGACCGGCCCGGCTTCGACGCCGGCGCCTTCTGGTCACAGGCCGGCTTCATGGCCACTATGGCCACGCCAGACTGCGACCCACCCATGCCGCGCAACGCCGTGGGCGACCACACCACGGCGGTGGCGGCGGTGGCCGGCATCTGCGCCGCCCTGCTGGCCCGTGCCCGCACCGGCCGCGGCCAGGTGGTGGACACCTCCTTGTACCGTTCCGGCATCTACATCATGTCGTGGGACCTCAGCATGCAGCTTCGGGTGGGGCGCATTGTGCCCCAGCTCGGCCGCACCCAGGTCAACAACCCGCTGGTCAACCCCTACCGCGCCGGCGATGGCCGCTGGTTCTACCTCGTCAACCTCCAGGCCGACCGCTACTGGCCGGGCTTCCTGCGCGCCATCGAGCAGGTCGCCGGTCCGGAGGCCGCCGCGCCCCTGCACGACCCGCGCTTCGCCGATCTGCGCTCCCGCCGCGAGCACGCCGCCGAGATCGTGGCCCTGCTGGACCGCGTCTTCGCCCGCCACCCGCGCGACGTGTGGGGCGCGGCCTTCGACCGCGAGGGCGTGATCTGGGCCAAAGTGCAGACGCTGGAGGAGATCATCGCCGACCCACAGGCGGCGGCCATCGGCGCGTTTGTGGACGTGCCGGACGGCGCCGGCGGCAGCGTGCGCATGGTGGCGCCGCCGGTCGGGTTCCCGTTGGAGCCGGCCTTGCCCAGCGGCCCGGCGCCGGAGGCCGGCCAGCACACCGAGGCGGTGCTGCTGGAGCTGGGCTACACATGGGAGGAGATCGCGGCGCTCAAAGAGCAGGGGGCGATCCCGTGAGGCCGGCCGGGCGCGTTAGGCTTTGCCGCCCGGCTGCGGTACACTGGCGCCAAGCCGAACGGGCCGGACGCTGTGTCCGGCGTCCGCCCAGATTCCACCTCGGAGGCGCCGACATGACCGTCCGGACGCGCGCGGAGGAGCTGTCCGCGCTCGACCGTGCCCACCTCATTCACCCCCTCTACCACCCCAAGGCGCAGGAAGGGGCGATCATCTTTGAGCGTGGTGAGGGCATCTACCTGTGGGATGTGGCCGGCAAGCGCTACATCGACGCCCTCTCCGGCCTGTGGAACGTCAACGTCGGGCACGGGCGGCGCGAGCTGGCCGAGGCGGCGAAGCGGCAGATGGAGCAACTGGCCTTCTGCAACTCCTACACCGGCTTCGCCAATCCGCCGGCCATCGAGCTGGCCGCGCGCCTGGCCCGCCTGGCGCCCGGCGACCTGAACGCCGTCTTTTTCACCAGCGGCGGCGCCGAATCGAACGAATCGGCGTTCAAGATGGCCCGTTTCTTCTGGAACGTCCAGGGTCGGCCCAGCAAGTACACGATCATTTCCCGATACGACGGCTACCACGGTGTCAGCCTGGCGGCGATGGCCGCCACCGGCATGCCGAATTACTGGGAGCGGTTCGGTGAGCTGCCGCCCGGTTTCCGACACGCCGTCTCGCCCAACCCCTACCGGCTGGGCACCACGCCGGAGGAAACGGCACGGTTGGCGCTCGACTCCATCGAGCAGATCGTGCAGCGCGAGGGCGCGGACACCATCGCCGCCGTGATCGTGGAGCCGATCCAGGGCGCGGGCGGCGTGATCATCCCCCCACCGCAGTACCTGAAGGGCCTGCGCGAGCTGTGTGACCACCACGACATCCTGCTTATCTTCGATGAGGTGATCACCGGTTTCTGCCGCACCGGCAACTGGTTTGCCGGGCACACGTTCGGGGTGCAGGCGGACATCATGTCCTTCGCCAAGGGCGTGACCAGCGGCTACATCCAGCTCGGCGGCATCATCATCTCCGAGCGCATCCGCCGCGTGCTCGCCGAGCAGCCGGTCGAGGTGCGCTGGATGCACGCCTACACCTACTCCGCTCACCCCACGGCCTGCGCCGTGGCCTTGGCCAACCTGGACATCATGGAGCGGGAGCGCCTGTGGGAGAACGCCCAGCGCGTGGGCGCCTACCTGCTCCGCCAGCTCGAAACGCTGCGCGCGCTGCCGCATGTGGGCGACGTGCGCGGCCTGGGCATGCTGGCGCGCGTGGAGCTGGTCCAGAACCCGGCCACAAAGGAACCGTTCCCGCCCCAGGCGCGGGTGGGCGACCGCGTGGTGGCCGAGCTCCGTAAGCGCGGCGTGGTGACGCGCAACCGCGCCGATGTGCTCTGCTTCGCCCCGCCGCTCATCACCACGGAGCAGCAGGTGGACGAGCTGGTGGGCATCGTGCGCGAGGCAATCCAAGCGGTGGACGCCGAACTCTAAAGCGACCCGGAGGCGGCTGTCGCCCTGGTGGCGCGCAACGCCCCCCACGAACAGGAGCGCGTGGAGCCGCACCACCCGGCAGACGAGCCCTGAGCACGTCCGTGATGCCGCTCGGCGCGGGTACGGCGCTGACCCCGCGTTCGGCCCGACAGGGCCGTGCCGGGTGCAGGCACTGCCTGATCTCTAACACATTGGGTACGCCACGGCAGGCATCCACCCCCTATAGTGAGGGTGCGCCAGGGCCCACGGGGGGTGAGGCCATGCGTTCCGGCCGCCGATACCTAACGATGGCGACGACGCTCATGACGGCGATGCTGCTCGCGGGGGCGTGCGGTGCACCTGCGCCCGACCCGATGGTTACGCACGTGCTGCCGCCCAGCGCCGCACCCGGCGCGTTTCTGCTCCTGCGCGGGCGCGACCTGCCGGCGAGCGGTGAGGTGCTGATCGGCGACCGGGCCGCCGAGCGCGTCACCTGGGTCAGCGCCGACCTGGTCACGGCCCTTCTGCCCAGGGACCTCGCCCCTGGCACGTACCCGCTGCGCGTGCGCTTCCCGCGCGGCCACGACTCACTGCTGTCTCTCACCGTCCTCAACCCTGCGCCACCTGCCTCACCCGCCACCGCCGCGCCGCTCCCGGTGCCCACGGCGCAGGTGGCGCCCGAGCCGCCTGCCGGTCCGGGGGTGAAGGCCGACGACGATGACGCGCGCAAGGAGCACGACCGACCGGACAACAAGGGCCGCGGTCGCGGTCGCGGTCGTTGACCCCGGCCCTACCGTGGCTCATCGCCGTCGTTCCCGGCCTCCTCGGCACCCTGCCTGCCGCCTTGTTCCAAGCCGCGCCGCCCGCTACCATGCCGCCGCACGGATGCGGTGCCGGCTTGAGCCCTTCGGCATGGGCGCAGCGTGCCGCCGGCGCCGCCCGGGGCCGCGGGCTCGGCTGAGGGTGTGCGAACGCGCGAGGGGAGGGAAGTGCATGGCCGACATCGAGAGCGTCAAGCAGCAGGTCTGTGCTGTGGTGGAGCGGGAGCGGGAGGCGCTGCTTGCGCTCAGTCACCGCATCCACGCCAACCCGGAAACCGCCTTCCAGGAGTATCAGGCCAGCGCCTGGCTGGCGGATTACCTGGAGGCGCACGGCTTCGCGGTGGAGCGCGGGGCCTACGGTATTCCCACGGCGTTCGTGGCGCGGCGGGGCAGCGGGCGACCGGCCGTCGCCTTCATGGCCGAGTACGACGCCCTGCCCGGCATCGGCCACGGCTGCGGGCACAATATCATCGGCACGGCCAGCGCCGGCGCCGGCGTGGCCCTGGCCAGCGTGCTGGAACAGACCGGCGGCAGCGTGGTGGTGTTCGGCACGCCGGCCGAGGAAGGGGGCAGCGCCAAGGTGACGATGGTGCGGCGCGGCTGTCTGGAGGGGATCGACGTGGCGATGATGGTCCATCCCTCCGGCCGGCGGGACGTGGACGGCAGCCCGGTGGTGGCCCGCGCCACGTTCGAGGTGGAGATGTTCGGTCGGGCTGCGCACGCCGCCTCCGCCCCAGACCAGGGGATCAATGCCTTAGACGCGCTGGTGATCGGTTACATGGGCATCGCCGCCCTGCGACAGCACATCCCGCCCCTGGCCCGCCTGCACGGCATCATCACCGACGGCGGCCAGGCACCGAACATCGTGCCGGCGCACGCCGCCGGTCGCTTCTACGTGCGCGCCCGCACCGAGCGCGAGTTGGAAGAGCTGAAGGAGCGGGCGCTCAACTGCTTCCGCGCCGGGGCGCTGGCCACCGGCGCGCGGATGGAGCACCGCTGGATCAACGAGCAGACCAGCGAGCTGTGGACCAACGAGACGCTGGCCGCCTGCTATCGGGAGAACGCCGCCCGTTTGGGCCGGACCGTGCTCAACGGCCGCGAGGCGCCGCCGATGCCCACCGGCAGTACCGACATGGGCAACGTGAGCAAGGTGGTGCCGGCTATCCACCCTATGATCTGCATCTCTGATACACCGATCCCCGGCCACTCCTTGGAGATGACCGCGGCCGCCGCCGGGCCGCTCGGCGATAAGGCGGTGCTGGACGGCGCCAAGGCGCTGGCCATGACCGGTGTAGACGTGCTCATGCGGCCGGAGGTGCTGACCGCCGCCCGCCGCGAGTTGGAAGCCATGAAGGCACGGGAGGGATAGGCGCCGGTTCACCGCTCCCGCAGTTGGGCGGCGGCCGCCGCGTCCACCAGCCAGGTGAGCGCGCCGTCGCGTGGTTGCACGCCTTGGGCCGGCAGCTCATCGGGTTGCGCGGGGCCCTCCAGCACCCGCGCCAGGGTATGCGCCTTCTCCGCGCCGGTCACCAGGAACAGCACCGCACGGGCCGCGTTGAGGGCCGGAAAGGTCAGGGTAAGGCGCGTGGCTGCAAGCTGCGGCACGTAGTTGGCGGCCGTGGGCGCGTCCGTCACCCGCAGCGCCGCGGTGTGCGGGAAGAGGGACGCCGTGTGGCCGTCCGTGCCCATCCCCAGCAGGATGTAGTCCAGACGCGGCATCCCATCGGCGGCACGGTCGCTGTGCCGCCGCAACACGTCCGCGTAGCGGCGCGCCTCCGCCTCCGGGTCCGGCGCCTCGCCGTACCAGCGGTGGATCTGCTCGGCCGGTGTGGGCAGACGGAGGAGCAGGGCAGCCCGCGCGGCGCCGTAGTTGCTGTCCGGATGGTCCGGCGGCACGCAGCGCTCATCGGCCCAGAAGATGTGCGTCTGCTCCCAGGGGGCGCGCACCAGCCACTCGCCCATGCCCAGGAGCGCGAACAATCGGAGCGGCGTAGCACCACCGGAGAGGGCGAGCGTGAACCGGCCGCGCGCCTGCACGGCCCGCCGCGCGGCGGCGGTGAGGCGTGCCGCCGCCTCCCAGGCAACCGCGTTTGCATCGGGCAGCACCCGCACCTTACGCGTCATCCCAGGGCGCCCGCGATCTCGGCCGCCCGGTTCAGGGCCGCCACGTAGAGCGGATCGGGCAGGGAAGCGTCAAGCAGGCGCGCCACCAGCGCCTCGTCGGCGGCCTCCGGCAGACCCGGAGAGCGAGCGGAGCGCGGGCCACCGGGCGGCGTCACGTGGGTGTGCACCACATTGGCGTCATGGCCGCGATGCGCCTCAAAAAAGTAGAACGCCTCCGCGCCAAGCGCGACGTGCAGGTGCACCGCTGCCAGCCCGGGCGAGGGCTGGGCATCAGCGACCCGTGTGGCATATGCCTGAACGCGGCGCCCACCACACAGGAAGTCGATCTGCACCGCGTCGGGCTCCTGTCGCACCCCCTCTACCTGCCACGCCAGCCGTGAGGCAAGCCAGCCAAGCAGGAGAAGGGCGTCGGCCGGCAAGGCCGCATCGCCGCTCATCAGCTCCACACGGCGGATACGAGCGGGCGGCGGAGAGAGGCCGGGCTGGTCGAAGAAAGCGGTGATAGCCCGTCGCCAAGGGTCGAGGCGCGCCCAGGCCAGGTCACCGAGCGTGGCCTGCGACCGCTCGGCGCACCAGCGGGCGAGCGCACTGAGTGTGACCCCCGGCTGGTCGTCGGCACGACTGTCGAGCAGCACGCGGCTGACGAGGTCGGCGGTGAGGCGCCGGTATAGCGGGTCGTCCACCCGAGGCGCACCGGTCCACCACAAGGCCACGGGCAGGTCGGATAACAGCAGGGCGCACAGCGCATGGGGCACGTAGCGACGCAGCGCGGCCGGCACGGTGAGCAGGATCAACTCGCTGCACACTTGGCGCTGGCCCGTCGGGTCGGGCACGCAGCGCACCGATACCTCAGCCGCGATCTCCGTGCCTGCGCGGCCGCGGTCCAGCCGCACGGCGATGAGGCGGCCGGGGTGGCGGGCGGCTACCGTCCCGGCCAACCGCTCCGCTGTCTCCGGCAACGCCTCATCCTCACCGTACAGGACAAGGTTGAGCATCCGCGCGGGGGCCAGTGGCACGCCGGCCGGCTGCTCTCGCGACAGACGCCGCCACAGCGCCGATAGGTAGTGCTGCACCGCGCTCACGGGGACGGGCTCGGCCGGCGTCGCGAAGCCAAACAGCGGCTGGACGGTCATAGCTGCCTCCACCGGCGGTGATCGCGGGCCATCAGTTCATCGGCGGCGGGTGGGCCCCAGGTACCGGCCTCGTAGATCGCCATGCCCTCGCCGCTGCGATCCCACTCTTCCAGGATAGGCTGCAGGATCGCCCAGGCAACCTCGACCTCGTCGCTGCGCGTGAACAGGGTGTGATCGCCAAGCATCGCGTCCAGCAGCAAGCGCTCATAGGCGTCGGGCGGGGTGATGCCGAAGGAGGCGCTGTAGAGAAAGTCCATGGTCACGCTGCGCAGGTCCATCGCCGGCCCCGGCGCCTTGGCGGCGAATTTGAGCGAGATGCCCTCATCCGGCTGAATGCGCAGGATGATCGTGTTCGGCTCTACCCGGTCCGAGGCATCGTCGCGTTCGCGGAACAGGCGCAGCGGCGGCCGGTTGTACACCATCGCGATCTCCGTCACGCGCTTGGGCAACCGTTTGCCGTGCCGCAGGTAGAAGGGCACCCCGGCCCAGCGCCAGTTGTCGATCATAAGGCGCAGGGCCACGTAGGTGGGCGTGTTCGAGTCTGGCGCTACACCCTCCTCCTGTCGGTAGCCGGGCACCAGCCGCCCCTCCACGAGCCCCGGCACGTAGCGGGCGCGCACGGCGTCGGTGCGCACCTGCTCCGGGGTGAAGGGGCGGATGGAGCGCAGCACCTTGACCTTCTCGTCGCGCACCGCATCGGCGGCGAAGGTGGCCGGCGGCTCCATGGCGGTCAGTGCCAGGAGCTGCATCATGTGGTTCTGCACCATGTCCCGCAGCGCACCGGTGCCGTCGTAATAGGCGCCACGGCCCTCGACACCCACCGTCTCCGCCACCGTGATCTCGACGTGGTCCACATAGCGGCGGTTCCAGAGCGGCTCGAAGATGGCGTTGCCGAAGCGGAACACCAGGATGTTTTGGACGGTTTCCTTGCCCAGGTAATGGTCGATGCGGAAGATCTGGGGCTCGTCGAAGAACTCGTGGAGCCGCGCGTTCAGCTCGCGCGCGGATTGCAGGTCGCGGCCGAACGGCTTTTCCACCACGATGCGCGTCCAGCTCCCCGACGCCGCCCGGGCCAACCCTGCCCGGCCGAGATGGAGCGCGATCACGGGAAAGGCGTCGGGCGGTGTCGCCAGATAAAACAGCCGGTTGCCGCCGGTGCCGCGGCGCTCGTCCTCTTCGGCCAGCACCTGGCCGAGGCGCTGGTAGCCCGCCTCGTCGTGGAACTCGAAGGCGACGTAGCGCAGCAGGGCGGAGAACCGCTCCCATAGCCCGGCCGCCTCTTCGCGCAGGGTGCCGTAGGTGGCCACCGCCTGCCGCATCTGCTCGCGGAACTCCTCGTCCGCGAGCGGGCGACGCGCCACCCCGACCACGCTGAACCGAGACGGCAACAGCCCCTGGACGTACAGCCGGAAGAGGGCGGGCATCAGCTTGCGCCGGGTGAGGTCCCCGGAGGCGCCGAAGATCACAAAGCAGTTCGGATCCGGCGTGCGCGCCTGCTGCAACCCCTCACGCAGCGGGTTGCGCTCGAGTTCCTCCCGCTGATCGGCCATGAACCGCTCCCCTTGCCGGGCGGCACGCCGTGTTACTCCAGCCGCCGCACCGCGTGCCCGCCGAACTCCTGCCGTAGCGCCGCGATCACCTTGGCGGCAAACGACTCCTCCTGGCGGGAGGCAAACCGGGCAAACAGCGACAGCGCCAGCACCGGCACCGGCACGGCCAGGTCCACCGCCTCCTGGACCGTCCACCGCCCCTCGCCGGAATCCTCCACGTAGCCGGCGATGCCTGCCAGCGAGGGGTTCTGGTGCAAGGCGTCGGCCAGCAGTTCCAGCAGCCAGGAGCGGATCACGCTGCCGCGCGTCCACAACTCCGCGATGCGCGGCAGGTCCAGGGCAAAGGGCGCGGCGTGCAGCAGCTCAAACCCCTCGCCCAGCGCCTGCAGCATGCCGTACTCAATGCCGTTGTGCACCATCTTGGTGAAGTGGCCCGAGCCGGAAGCGCCGGTGTGCAAGTAACCGCCCTCCGGCGCCAGCGTGCGCAGGGCCGGCTCCACCAAGGCAAACGCCTCCGCATCACCACCGACCATAAGGCAATAGCCGACCTGGAGGCCCCAGATACCGCCGCTGGTGCCGGCGTCCAGGAAGCGGACGCCGAAGCGGCGCAGGGTTTCCGCCCGCCGCATCGAATCGCGATAGTGCGAGTTACCGCCGTCCACCAGCACGTCACCGGGCTGGAGCAGCCCGCCCAGCTCGCGCACGGCCTCCTCCACCGGCGCGCCGGCCGGTACCATCAGCCACACCACGCGCGGCGGTGGCAGGGACTCGACGAGCTGCGCCAGCGATGCCGCGCCCGTCGCCCCCTCGGCCACCAGGGCCTGAACGGCGGCCGGGTCGCGGTCGTAGACCACCACCCGGTGACCGCCCCGCAGCAGCCGCCGCGTCATGTTCGCGCCCATCCGCCCCAACCCGACCATGCCGATGTCCATACTTCGCGCTCCTCCACCGCGGGCGCGGCGCCGCCCGGCCTCGCTTACGCCAGCGCCTCCGCCACGAGCTCCACCAGCCGCTGGAGGGCGCCATCGACGTCCGCACCCAGATCGAGACGGATCACCCGCCGCCCGCGCGTCTCCAGAGCCTCGAGATCGCCCAGGGCCTGCGCCATTTTCAGCGTTTGGAAGGTGTAGCCCATGCCGGGCACGTCGGCGTCCCGGAGGGGCTCGCTGACTAGTTGCACAAAGACGCCGGTGTCCGGTCCGCCCTTGTGGAGCTGGCCCGTGCTGTGCAGGTAGCGCGGGCCGTAGCCCAGGGTAGTCGCCGCGCGCAGCCGGTTGCGCAGGCGCACGCGCACCTGTTGCAACAGCGCCGCGCGCTGGGCGGTCGGCGCGATGTACGCGGTCAACGCCACGTAGTCACCGGGGCGGACCAGCCCGAAATAGGCGCGCAGGGCGGCGGCCAGGCTGGCGGCATGGATCTCATCGATAGCGCGCGCCGCCCGCCCGTGCGCGGCCAAGGCGACGCCGGCCTCGCGCAGAAGGGGAGGGTCTGCGGGCAGCCGGCCCTCCTCCAGGAAGCGGCGCAGCAGCCGATTGGTGTTGTCCTTGCTCTCCTGCACGTTGGGTTGGTCAAACGGCTCCACACCGAGCAGCACGCTCGCCACCGGCACGGCGAACTCCCAGCGGAAGAACTCCGCGCCCAGATCGAGCCGGTCCCGGAGGTGCAGGCGCACCACCGGGTGCCCCGCCGCCTCCAGGCGGTCCACCGCCGCATCCTGCACTGGGTCGGCCGCACCGTCCAGCCGCAGGTAGACAAACAGGCGATCGCTACCGTACACATCGGGCGGCCCCAGCGGCTCGCCCTCCACGGGCACGATGCCGGTACCGTTCTTGCCCGTGCTCTCCGCCACCAGTTGCTCCACCCACGTACCGAAGGCGCCGATCCCCGGTGAACAGATGAGGGTGAGCTTGTCCCGCCCCTGGCGCGCCGCCGCGCCCAGCACGGCGCCCAGCCACAGGCCCGGGTTGGTGGGGCCTGCCTCCCGGCAGCGGCGGGCCATGTCGGCGGCGCCGGCCAGCAACCGGTCCAGGTCCACGCCCAAGCAGGCGGCCGGCACCAGGCCGATGTAGGTAAGGGCGGCGTAGCGACCGCCCACGTCCGGCTGATGCGGGAACACGCGCCGGAAACCGCGCGCCAGCGCCTCCCGCTCCAGGGGTGAGCCGGGGTCGGTGAGGGCGATGAACTGGCGCCCCCCGTGCGGCGCCTTGTGCCAGAAATACGCCTGGAAGGCAAGCACCTCGGTGGTGGTACCAGACTTGGAGGCCACGATAAACAGCGTGCGCGCCGGATCGATGCGCCCCTCCAGGTCCAGCACCGCCTCCGGGTCGGTGGAGTCCAGCACCTCCAGGCGCAGGCCACCGGCCGCCGCGCCGAACGTCTCGCGCAGGACCAGCGGCGCCAGGCTGCTACCGCCCATGCCCAGCACCACGGCGTGGGTAAATCCCTCCTGCACCAGCGTGCGCGCGAAGGCACGCAGGTCAGCGAGCTGGCTGCGGGCGAGCTCCGGCGTCTGCAGCCAGCCCAGCCGCTCCCGCGCCAGGGCCTGCACGGCGGGGTCATCGCTCCACAGCGAGCCGTCACCGTCCCAGATCCGGCGCACCACGTCCCGTCGCGTCAGCTCGGCGAGCGCCTCGGCCACCGCGCGCTCAAAAGGGGCGCGGGGCCGCCCCCGTGCCGGCCCGCAAACGCGCGCACTTCTCGTCGATGGTTTTGCGCAGGGCCACGAACGAGTCGGCGAAGGCGCGCACGCCCTCCCGCTCGAGCTGGTCCGTCACGGCCACGATGTCGATGCCCACCTCGGCCAGCCGGTCCATGATCTCCTGCGCCTCGGCGAGGCCCTCCTCCAGGGTGGGCGCCACCCGGCCGTGGTCGTTGAACGCGGCCAAGGTGTGCGGCGGCACGGTGTTGACCGTGTGTGGGCCGATCAGGTTGTCGACGTAGTAAGTATCGGGCAGGGACGGGTCCTTGGTGCTGGTGCTGGCCCAGAGTGGCCGCTGCAAGGCAGCGCCGCGTGCCCGCAGCGCCTCCCAGCGCGGACCGGCGAAGATTTGTTTGAAGCGCTGGTAGGCCAGTTTGGCGTTGGCGATGGCCACCTTCGAGCGGAGGGCCGCCAGCCGTTGGCGCTCGGCGGGGGTGGCGCGCTCCATCATGGCGTCGAGCTGTTTGTCCACAAGCGTATCCACGCGGCTGACGAAGAAGCTGGCCACGGAGCGGATGCGGTCCACCGGTTTGCCCTCGGCCAGGCGCCGCTCGAGGGCGGAGAGGTACGCCTCCATCACCTCCTCATATCGGGTGATCGAGAAGAGTAGCGTGATGTTGATGTTGATGCCCTCGTACAGCATCTCGTGGATGGCGGGCAGTCCGGCGCGCGTGGCGGGGATCTTGATCATCGCGTTGGGACGATCCAGCAGCGACCACAGCCGCCGCACCTCGCGCATCGTGGCCTCGGTGTCGTAGGCCAGCTCGGGCGAGACCTCCCAGCTCACGAAGCCATCGTTGCCGCCGGTGTCCTCGTAGAGCGGGCGCAGGATATCGGCGGCTTCTTGGAGGTCGGCGCGGGCGAGCTGGTCAAAGATCGCGCTGGCATCAAGGTTCTGCGCCGCCAGCTCCGCGATCTGCGCGTCGTAAGCAGTGCTGCCGGAAATGGCCTTATCAAAGATGGTGGGGTTGGATGTGCAGCCGGAGACGCCCTCCTGCTCCACCAGGCGCCGGAACTCACCGGAGGTGAGCATATCCCGACTGATGCTGTCCAGCCAGATGGACTGGCCGAAGCGTCGCACCTCAATGGCCGGTTTTGCCATGACTTACTCCTTCTTCCAGGCGGGATGTCCCACCTAGTGCGCGCGGCGATGGTATCTGCGAGTGCGCGGGGATACAGGATGACCTGTACCCGCCCCTCTCCGGGAGGACGGCGGACAGGGGTCGGTCGGCGCCCCCGGCTTGCTGGGGTGGCTACAGCGCTGGGTGGCGCCGCCGCGGCCGGTGACCGACACCCTGCACAACGATCATACTCCCATCTCGCGCGCTTCGATGCGGCGCAGCTTTTCCAACCGTCGCTCAAAGCGCTCTTCGCCCAGATAGCGAGCGCCGAGAAACGTTCGCACCAGCTCGGCGGCCAGCTCCGGGCCGACCACACGGCTGCCGAGACAGAGCACGTTCATATCGTCGTGCTCCACGCCCTGATGGGCGGAGTAGGTGTCGTGACAGAGGCCGGCGCGCACGCCGCGCAGCTTGTTGACAGCGATGCAGGCCCCCACGCCGCTGCCGCAAATCAGCACGCCGCGCTCCACCTGGCCGCTGCGCACCGCCTCGCCCAGCTTATCGGCGAAGTCCGGGTAGTCGACCGGGTCCGTGCTGTACGTGCCCAGGTCCACCACCTGGTGGCCCTCGGCACGCATCCGCTCGGCGATCAACTGCTTGAGGGGAAACCCCGCGTGGTCGGCGGCGATGGCAACACGCACGACCAGCACCTCCTGCGCGACGCGCCCCGCCGCGCCGCGCCTGCGCCAGCGCGGCCGCGGCGATCAGGCGTCCTTTCCCGCTTGTACCACCGCGCCGCGCCAGCGTACAGCAACCGGCGCGGAGGCGACGTCAGATGCTGAGCTGGGCGCTCTCCACGAAGCCGTACTCGTGCTCGCCCCGAATGGGCGCGCCCTCGGCGAAACGGGTGAGGCGGAAGGCGTGGATGGGCACGCTGGGCTCCCGGCCCAGAACCAGCTCCGACATGACCAGCCCCACGGCCGGCGATTTCTTGAAGCCCGTGCCGGAGAAACCACCGGCGATGAACAAGCCCTCCACACCCGGCGCCTCGTCCAGGACAGCTTTGCCATCCTCGCTCATGTCGTACACGCCCTGGTGGCCGTAGGCGTAGACGGCGGCCTGGTAGGGCGGGATGCGGGCGGCGATGCGGGCACGCGCCAGCTCCTCCTGCCCCGGCGTGTTGCGGTCCAGCACGCCGTCCGGATCACCCAGGCGCGGCTCGCCGTGCCCGGCGCCCACGAAGGTCATGCGCCCGTCCGCCGGGCGGAAGTAAGAGCCGGCGGCGCGGTCGATGTAGACCATGTGCCCCAGCGCTGTCTCCGGTGGACGGCGGAAGTAGACCACCTCCGCCAGCACGGGCCGGATGGAGAACTCGATACCGGCCGTGCGCAACAGGGCCGGCGCCCACGGCCCGGCGGCGCACACCACGGCGCCGGCATCGATTGGGCCGGCGGCGGTGTCCACCCCGCGCACACGGCCACGCGCGGCGCGGATGGCGGTCACCGGGCAGCCAGTACGAAACTCCGCCCCATAGCGCCGCGCCGCCTCGGCGAAGGCCAGGGTAGTCTTGACCGGGTCGGCGTACCCGGAGAGGGGCTCGTAGGCCGCGGCACCGATGTCGTCCACCCGCGCGAACGGTTGTGCCTCCTTGACCTCCTCAGGGGAGACCACCTCGGTGGGCACGCCCAGCGCGCGCAACATGGCGACGTTGTGCCGCAGCGCATCCACCTGCTCCGGGCCGACGACGAACAGAAAGCCGGTCGGCTGAAAGCCGCACGTGCCGCCGACGATGTCCCCCCAGTGGTGGAAGTACTCGTAGGCCTTGAGCGCCAGGCGCGCCTCGTGTGGGTTGGTGTAGTGCAGCCGCACGAGCGCGCCCGAGCGGTGCGTCATGCCGGAGCAGATGCCGCCCTTATCCAGCACCAGGACCCGGCCCGCGCCGGCGCGCGCCAGGTGAAAGGCGATGCTGCAGCCCATCGCCCCGGCGCCGATGACCACCACGTCCGCCGTCTCGCCCATCCCTGCCTCCCGTCGTCCGCGCCAACCCACTGTACCGCGGCTGGCGACGGGCCGCACCGTCCGCGGCGTGGCGCCGCCCTCCATCAGAAGCAACGCGCGCCCCACGTGGAGCGGGGCGCGCTTCTGCCAGGGCCGCTCTCGGAGCCGTTCAGCTTTTGAGCTTCTTCAACTCCTCGATGAGCGGCGGCAGCACCTTACGGTAGTCCTCAACGATCGCCCAGCGGGCGTTCTTCACCATCGTCGCCTCCGGGTCTTTGTTAATGGCGACGATGTTCTTGGAGTTGGCCATGCCCGCCCAGTGCTGGCTGGCGCCGGAGATGGCCACCGCGATGTACAGGTCCGGGCTGACGGTCTTGCCGGTGAGCCCCACCTGCTGCGAGGGCGGATACCAGCCCAGGTCGCAGGCGGCGCGGCTGGCGCCCACGGCGGCGCCCAACACGGCGGCCAGCTCTTCCAGGAGCTTGAAACCTTCCGGGCCGCCCAGCCCGCGGCCGCCAGAGACGACGATCGCCGCATCCTCCAGGCGCACGCCCTCCGCCTTGGCGGTCTCGCGGCCAAGGATGCGCTGCTTGACCTGGGACGGGTCGATGCCGGATTCCATCGGGATGATGTCACCGCTGCGGCCGGGCTGCGGCTCCAGCGGGTCGAAGCTCTTGCTGCGCACCGTGACGACCTGGGGGCTGGTGAGCACCTTCACCACCGCGCGGGCGTTGCCGCCGTAGCAGGGGCGGGTCCAGTGCACCGTGCCACCCTCAATGCTGAGCTCGGTCACGTCCATCACCACGGCCGTGCCGAGGCGGAACGCCAGCCGCGGCGCCAGGTCGCGCCCGACGTTGCTCTGTCCCAGCAGCACCACGGCCGGGTCGGCCACCTCCACGGCCATCTGCGCCGCCGGCAGCCAGGTATCGGTCAGATACTCGTCCAGCAGGTTCTCGGTGAAGGTGTAGATGAGGTCGCCGCCTGCCTCGATGGCCGACTGGGCCAGCGCCTCGGCGTTGCTGCCAAAGAGCGCCACACTCACGAGCCCGCCCGTCTCGCCGGCAATGCGACTGCCGACGGCGATCAGCTCCCGCGTGATCGGCGCCAGCTTGCCATCGGCGGTTTCACCGATGATCAGAACACCCTCTGCCATGACGTGCTCCCCTTGGCATCGGTCCCGTGCCCGCTCGCGCGGGTGCCGGCCAGCGCGCGGCCCGGGGCCGGAACGGTTAGATCAACTTCGCCTCCCGCAGTTTGCGGGCCAGGTTGGCGGCCTTCTCCTCCGGGCTGTCGCCCTCGATGATCTCGACCCTGGACTCCTTGACCGGAATGTACAGCCGTTCCAGCTCCAACCGCGGCCGAATCTGGTCGGGGGTGAGGCCAAGGTCGGCGAGGGTGTAGGTGGTGATCTGCTTGCGCGCCGCCATCATGATCTGACGGAGCTGCGGGTAGCGGGGATCGCCCAGCTCGTTGGAGACGGTAACCAGCGCCGGCGTGGGGATCTCCATCGTCTCGAAGCCGTCGGACAGCACCCGCTCCACCACCAGCTTGCCGTCTCGGGCGGTGACGGATTTGGCAAAAGTGGCCTGCGAGAGACCGAGCACCTCAGCCAGACCGGGGCCGGTAACACCCCAGTCCCAGTCCGCCGCCTGGCGGCCGGTGAAGACGGCGTCGAACTCGCCCACCTTGCGGATGGCGGCGGCGAGCACCGTGACCGTCACGTAGGGATCGAACACGTCCTGCAGCGCCGGGTCATCGATGAGGATGCCGTCATCGGCGCCCATGGCCAGGGCGTGTTTGATCACGTCGCGGGCGCTGGCCGGGCCCATGCTGATCACCGTGATGTGCCCCTCACCCTGCGCGTCCTTGATGCGCAGCGCCGCCTCCACGGCCTGGGTGTCAAAAGGGCTGACCACCGGCGCGATGCCCTGCGCCGGCACCACCTTCTTGCCGCTCGGGTCGATCTTGAACGCCG
Organism: Dehalococcoidia bacterium; assembly: GCA_042408665.1. Classification (GTDB taxonomy): domain Bacteria; phylum Chloroflexota; class Dehalococcoidia; order CAUJGQ01; family CAUJGQ01; genus CAUJGQ01. The sequence goes on along the minus strand of JBHOQW010000137.1, from coordinate 12,760 downwards.
AGGCGGGCGTCTCCGGGTCGGGAATCTGCTTGATACAGACGATGAACTTCATACGTGCCGCTACTCCTGGCCGGCCTCACCCCCCGCTGCAGCGGGGCGCTCCGGGCACCGTGCGTCCGGACCCTGCCTCCGGCCCGCGTGCCTTTAGTCTACCTACCGTACCGTTACGCGCCAGTGATGCGCGAAATTCTTCACGAGCGTCCCTCGTGCCGGGCCACGAACCCCGCCAGGGCCTGGAAGTACTGTTCGAGCCCGCGGGCGAGCAGGTCATTGTGCCCGGCATCGGGGATGATCACCAGCTCTTTGTCCTCGGACCCGATCATCTCGTGCGCTTCGAGCGCTCGCTGCAGCGGCACCAGTTCATCCCACGCCCCATGGATGGTGAGCAACGGCAGGGTGATGGATGCCAGCCGGGCGCGCTGGGCCGCCTCCAGCGCCTGCCAGGCCGCCGGGTCATCACCGGGGGCGGCGAAGCGGCTCCAGCCGCGCACGCCGGCCGCCCCAGACTCGAGGATCAGGCCGCGAAACCCGGCCGCGTCTGTGACAGCCAGCTCGACGGCCGGCAAGGCGCCCAGGGAGCGGCCCATGAGGTACCGCCCCGCGCGGTAGCCACCCGCGTCCAGGTGAGCGAAGGCGATCGCCTTCACCGGGTGAGCGTCGGCGTGGATGGCCGTGAACGTCGGCCGCCCGCCGGAGCGGCCGTAGCCGCGGTAGTCTGATACCAGCAGGTTCAGGCCGTAGCGGTGGTAAAGCGGGGCGATGCCGTCGTAATCCGCCACCACCTCCCCGTTGCCGTGGAACAGGAGGATCACCGGCCAGTCACGGTTTCCGGTGTAGAGACGGGCGGAGAGGGAGATGTCGTCCGCGACCGGGATGGTGAGGTCTTCGGCCCCCGCGGGTGGCGGCGACCAGTCCGAGCGGGGGTAGAACATGAAGGCCAGGACGTGCGGCCGGTCCAGCAGCGAGAAGTCGGGCCGCATCACGCCGTCCTCCCGTGGGCGACACGCTCGCGCGCATCCCGTGCCAGCGCCCGCGCCGCTCCACCTCTACGCCTTGAACGCCTGGGCGAGCAGAGCCGCCCAGCCGAGGATAAAGCACAGGCCGCCGAAAGGCGTCACCGCACCGAGCACGCGGGCGCCGGTAAGGGAGAGGAGGTACAGGCTACCGGAGAACAGCACCACCCCAGCGAGAAACAGCCAGCCAGCCGCGGCCGTGAGACTGCCACCCCAGCGTCCGGCCGCATAGGCCACCGCCAGCAAGGCCAGGGCGTGGTACATGTGATACCGGGCCGCGGTCTGCCAGAGATCCAGGTCGTCTGATCCCAGCCGGTCCTCGAGCGCGTGTGCGCCGAAGGCGCCGCTCACCACCGCCAGCAAGGCCAGTGCCGACCCCAGGCCGAACCACAGCCGCTCCATCGCTCCGCACCCCCAACCGCGAAGAGGGTACCATTCGGGACTGAGAGGGGCCAGCCGCGCTGGCGCTCAGGCCTCGGGCGTCATCGGCTCCGGCTTCTTGGTGAGGTGGTAGGGCACGTCGATCACCACGGTGTTCGGCCGGAAGAAGAGCCGCAGCTTGAGGCGCAGCGCCGTCTGGTTGTGGAGCAGGTACTCCCACCAGTGACGCGGCACGAACTCGGACAGCACCACGGTGACGGGACCCGGCGACTGCCGATCGACCCAGTTGATGTAGGCCAGCAGGGGCTGGATGAGCGCGCGGTAGGGCGATTCCACGATCACGAGTGGCACGTCGCCGGCGTACTGCGGCCATGGCTCGCTGATACGCTTGGCATCTTCTAAGTCATCGGTCACGTGGACCGCACGCACGTCGCTGGAGATGGAGCGGGCGAACGCCAGCGCGTGCAGCGTGGCCCGGTCCAGCCGGCTGATAGGGACCACCACTACCGGCTCTTGCAGTCGGCGGGGTAGCGGCGCCGCGCCGTCCAGCGCCAGTTGTCGGGCCACGGTGCGGTAGTGATGACCGATGCCAACCATCATCAGCACCAGCAGCGGGATCAGCACCAGCACCATCCACGCGCCCAGGGCAAACTTGGAAATGCTCACCTCCAGCGCCACGATCCCGGTGACGGTGGCGCCCACGCCGTTGATCGCGGCCCGCCACCGCCAACCCCGCTCCTGCTCACGCAGCCTGAGCCAGCGCCGCACCATGCCGGCCTGACTGAGGGTGAAGGCCACGAACACGCCCACCGTGTACAGCGGGATGAGTCCGGTCACGCTGCCGTGGTAGGCGACAATGAGCGCCGACGAGATGAGCGCCAGCACGATGATGCCGGTGTTGTAGGCCAGGCGGTCGCCGCGGAACTGGAACTGGCGCGGCAGGAAGCCGTCGCGGGCCACGATGCTGGTAAGGCGCGGGAAGCCGTTGAAGGCGGTGTTGGCGGCCAAGACCAGCAGGATCGCCGTCGCAAATTGGACCAGGTAGTAATACCAGCTCTTGCCCATCAGCGCACGGGTCACCTGGCTGACCACCGTCTCCACCTCGTGCGGGTCCGGTACCACGCCAAGCCGCGCGGCGAAGAAGCTGATGCCCAAAAACACCGTGGCGAACAGGCAGCCCATCATCACCAGCACGGTCTGGGCGTTCTTCACCTCCGGCGGCTTGAAGGCGGGCACGCCGTTGGACACCGCCTCCGTGCCGGTGAGCGCCACCGAACCGGAGGCGAAGGCGCGCAGCACCAGGAGCAGGCCCAGGCTCTCCGCACCGTGCGCCTCCACCCACTCCCGCGGCGGGTTGTACTCCGGCAGGTCACCGAGCAGGAAGCGCGCCATACCGGTGGCCAGAACGCCGAGAATGGCAACCACATACAGGTAGGTGGGCGCGGCGAAGATCGTCCCCGCCTCGCGGATGCCGCGCAGGTTGAGCAGCGCCATCAGCGCCACCACCGCCACGGAGATCAGCACCCGATGCGCGAACAGTTCTGGGAAGGCGGAGGTGAGCGCCGCCACACCGGCGGATGTCGAGACGGCGACCGTGAGGATGTAGTCCGTGAGCAGCGCCGCCGCCGCTGTGAGGCCGGCCAGGGCGCCCAGGTTGTCCTGCGCCACCACGTAGCTACCACCCCCGCCGGGGTAGGCGCGAATGACCTGGAGGTAACTGCTGACCACGATGGCCAGCACCGCCACGATGGCCAGCGTGATCGGCATGGTGAGCGCCAGGGCGCCAACGCCGGCCAGCACCAGCACGCGCATGATCTCCTCGGTGGCGTAGGCCGACGAGGAGATGTTGTCTGAGGCGAAGATGGCCAAGCCGGTAAGCTTACCGGCCCGCTCCTCACGCTCGGATTCCGTGCGGATCCGGCGCCCGAGCAGCAAGCTGCGCATGGCCTCGCGCAACCGCCCGAACGCGGTCGTCGGCCGAAGCACCCGTTCCGTGGCCACGAGATACCCGGGGGCACGCCGCTGAAACTCACCGGCATACGGGCGCATGATGCGCACAAACGTGTCGCCCGGGCGGGAGCCCCGACGCACGATCACGCTTTCCGGCCGCCGGACCGGGCTGCGGCCGTCCTCCCGGCCCTCACCGGGCGGCGGCGGGACATTGCGAGAGACGGGGCGCAGCGCGTCGGGTCGCTCCGGCGCGGTAGGCGGCTCGACGGGTTTTACCGGCCGGCCGGGCCGCGCCACCCGCCGGGGGTGGGGACGGCGCTGGCCCTCCTCGGGGCGCTCGTCATCCATTCTGACCCTCCCCAGACGTCGGCCCGCCGCTGACCGAGCGGGCGTGGGAGGCCGTGTGACGCAGGAAGGGGTACAGGTAACCGTGGATCGCTGCTGGGTAAGCGCGCGTGCCGCAGCTCCCGTGCCCCCGGTGTGACAGGCTCTCACGGTGCGGGGAGTGCCGCTTTCCCCTCCGGTGATCAGGTTACTCCCGTGCGGATCGGCATTCAAACGTGCCGGTCCCGATACAAAAGGCAGATCGCAGGTGGACTTGGGTCACAATCGAGCGCGCTCAATGTGAGAGCAGGTACGGCACATCGATCACCACGGTGTTCGGGCGGAAGAGAAGCGCCGCCTTCAGCCGCAGCGCCGTCTGACCGTGCAGGAGATGCTCCCACAGGTGACGCGGCACGTACTCCGGCAGCACCACGGTAATGCGCGCCTGGGGGTTACGCCGTTGCAGCTCATCCAGATAGCGCAGGAACGGCCCGGTGAAGGAACGATAGGGGGACTCAATAATGACCAGCGGCACACGCCCCGCCCACGCCTCCCAGCGCCGGCGCAGTGACTCGGCCGCGCTGAGGTCGTCGGTGATGTGGATGGCCGTCACACGCGGCGAGAGGCTGAGCGCGTAGCTGAGCGCCCCCTCCGTAGCCCGGTTGAGATCGGAGATCGGCACGATGACCAGGGGCGGTTCGGTGGCGACCGAGAGCGGCCGCGACAGATCGGCCAGGCGCAGCTCTCGTTCCACCTCCTCGTAATGGCGCCGGATGCGCCGGAACATCGCCACCAGCACCACCGTGAGCGTAACGGATAGCCACGCGCCGCTGAGGAACTTTGTGCCGGCGATGACCAGGGTCACCACCGCCGTCGCCACAGCACCCACCGCGTTGATCACCATGCTGCGCCGCCAGCCGGGCTCACGCAGGCGCCGCCAGTGGAGCACCATCCCGCTTTGCGAAAGCGTGAAGGAGGTAAACACGCCCACGGCGTACAGGGGGATGAGACGCTCGGTACGGGCGTGGAACACCAGCAACAGCACCATCGCCAGCCCGCCCAGCGCCAGAATGCCGTTGGTGAAGGCCAGCCGGTCGCCGCGGAAGGTAAAGGCACGCGGCATAAAGCCGTCTTTGGCCATGATCGAGGCCAGGCGGGGGAAGTCGGCGAAGCTAGTGTTGGCCGCCAACACCAGGATCAGCATCGTGGCGAACTGGACGAGGAGGTAGAGCGCGTTCTTGCCACCGAACACGATCTGGGCGAGCTGCGACAGCACCGTCTCCTGCGCGGTGCGGCTGACCTCGAGCCCCCGGGACTCCAGCACGCGCACGGCGTGCTCGTCGTAGTACACCACACCGTAGTGATGGGCGAGCAGGCTGATGCCCAGGAACGTGGTGCCCAGCAACACGGCCATCCAAGTGAGGGTGGTGGAGGCGTTCTTCCACTCCGGCGGCTTGAACGCCGGCACCCCATTGGAGATGGCCTCCACACCGGTGAGGGCCGTGCTCCCGGAGGCGAACGCACGTAGGATCAGGAACAGCCCCAGGCTCGTGGTGACCGGCAGCGGCACCGCCGGCTCACGTCCGACGAGCAGCGAGTCACCGCTCGTGAACACGCGCGCCAGCCCCACCGCCAGCATGAGCAGCACCGCGCCCAGGAACACGTACGTGGGTGCGGCGAAGATCGTGCCCGACTCGCGCACCCCGCGCAGGTTGCCCAGCACCATGATGGCCACGGCCAACAGCGCCAGCTCTACCGTCCACGGCTCCAGCCCGTGAAAGGCCGAGGTGATGGCCGCCACCCCGGCCGAAATGGACACCGCCACCGTGAGCACGTAGTCGATGAGCAGCGACGCCCCCGCTACCAGCCCGGCCCAGGTGCCCAGGTTGTCCTTGGCGACGATATAGGCGCCGCCGCCGCTCGGGTAGGCGCGGATCGTCTGCCGGTAAGAGATGGTGACGATGGCCAGCAACGCGGCGATCGCCAGGCTGATCGGGAAGACGTAGTTCAGCCCGATCGGCCCCGCAAAGATGAGCACCAGGATGATCTCCTGCGTGGCGTAGGCCACGGAGGATAGGGCGTCCGAGGAGAAGACGGCCAGCGCCTTGAGCTTGGACAAGCGCTCGTGCGGCGCCTCGGCCGTGGCCAGCGGCGCCCCCACGAGAAAGCGCCGCACCTGCGCCCACGTGCGCCCCAGCCCTGTCTTCGGGATGTGCGCCTCCAGCTGCGCTTCCAGCACGCCCGGCGCCACACGCCGGAACGGTCGCTCACCGCCGGCGTCGCGCATGATGCGCACGTAGCGGTCGCCCGGGCGGGAGCCGGGCACCACCTCCCGCACCTCGAGGTCCGGCGTGACAGCGCTGGCAGGACGCGGTGGTGACTCCTCCCGCGCCGGCGGTGGCGGGGGTGGCGTGGTGCGGCTCACCGGCCGCAGCGGGCCCTCACCCTGCCCTTCGGGCACCCCGCTCCCGCTCGCGGGGGAGGGACCGGGGGTGAGGGGCGGCCGCCGGGGTGGCGCTACCCGGCGCCGGTGCGGCCGTCGCGGTGGTTCTTGCTCCTGCTCAGGGGCCATGGACGCCCTCCCGCCTTCCTATTTGCCTACGCTACGCCTTCTGTTGGCAGTGATCCATGTCCATGAGCGCCATCACGATGCCCGCACCGGGCTAAACTCTGCCCGGACCACCCCGACCAAACCCGCACGCTACAATACACGCGGAACACGCGGAGCCGGCGCATGATCATCACTATCTCACGTCAGGCGGCCAGCCGAGGCGACCTCGTGGCACGCCGCACGGCGGAGCGGCTGGGCTTGCCGCTCATCAACCCGGAAGTGGTGGCGCGGGCGGCGCTGCGGCTGGGGCTGCACCGGGAGGACCTCAGCGCCCCGGACCGCGCCGAGCGGCTGGGGGAACGGCTGGCGCGTATCGCCCTAGACATGGCCGGTGAGCCAGCCGACGACCCGGACTGGGCGCTGGTGCCGCTGCCTTCCATGTACGAGGCCGGCTACCGGCGCGTGATCGAGACCATGATCCGGCGCCTGGCCGCCGAGCACTCGTTCGTGATCGCCGGCTTTCCCGCCCAGGTGCTGCTGCGCGAGCCGGGACGCGCCATCCACGCCCTGGTGGTGGCACCGCTGGCCACCCGCGTGCAGCGCATGATGCTGCGCGAGGACGTCCAGCGCCCGCTCGCCGAGCGGGTGGTGCGGGAGTCGGACCGCGACCGCGTGGAGTTCTACCGCCGGCTCTACGGTGTGCAGTGGGACGAGCCCACGCTCTACGATTGCGTGCTCAACACCGCCCGCCTGACCGTGGAGGAGGCGACGGAGGTGATCCTCATCGCCGCCCGCGGCTTGTACGGCGCCGCGGCCGTTCCTGCCCCCTGAGCGCTCACCGTCTATCCCCGGGGTCGGCATGGGACCCGCTGTCGCGCCGGGCGCCGCCGGAAACACGGCCGGCTGTGCTACGCTGGGGGGACAGATCCGCCGGCCGAGGACGCCGCATGACCGCTTTGACCGCGCGCCGTGGGGCCACAGGCGCGATCCTGCTTGCGGCAACCGTGCTGATCGCGGCGTGTTCGGGCGAGCCGGGCACCGGCCAGCCCGAGGCCGCGTCGCCCACCACGCCGCTCCTCGTCGCCGAGACCATCACCCCCACGGCCGTGCCGGCCCAGGCCACGGTCGCCGCGCCGCCGTCTCCACCGCCCGCGCTGAACCTGCTCGGGCACACCGATCTAGGCGGACGCGGCTTCAACGCCAACGTGCGGGCGCTCAACGGCTATGCCTACGTCGGCTCCTGGGGGACCAGCACGGCCTGCCCGGCGCTGGGTGTGCGTGTCGTCGACTTGAGCGATCCGGCGGCGCCACGCGTGGTGGCCACCGCAGCACGCTTCCCCGGCACCACCGCCGAGGACGTGGTGCCCTTTCATCTGGAGACCACCGCCTTCTCCGGCGACGTGCTGGCCGTCGGCATCCAGCGCTGCGCCGCCGTCGGGAGCGACCCGGCCGGCTTGGCCCTCGTCGATATCACCGACCCGCGCAACCCTGCCCCCCTCAGCTTTGTCGGCACCGGTGCGCGCGGGGTGCACGAGCTGGACGTGACGGTGCGGCCGGACCGGGCCCTGGCCCTCCTGGCGGTGCCGTACGGTGAGCGGGGCGGCGGGGGCGACTTCCGCATCGTGGATATCACCGACCCCCGCCATCCGGTCCAGCTCGCGGCCTGGGGCGCGGGCGCCCGGCTCGGCATCACCGACGGCGTCGGCTGCAACCACGCCGTCTACGGCCACAGCGTGCGCGCCTCCCCGGACGGCCGGCTCGTCTATCTGTCCTACTGGGACGCCGGCGTCATCGTCCTGGATATCACCGATCCCACCGCGCCACGCTTCCTGGGCCGCGCGGTGGCCCCAGGAAGCGAGGGGGCGGTGCACTCGGCGGACGAGACGCCCAGCGGCCTGTTGCTGGTTACGGAAGAGGATGACGTGTTCCGCACGCCGCGCGGCCTCACCCTGCGCGCGGAGGGCAACGGCGGCACGGTCACGGCGCACGGGTGCGAGGGGGATAGCGACCAGGGTCTGGATGACACGGGCGTGATCGCGGGGGCGCTCGTCTACGCCGGCAATGGCTGCAGCGCGCTGGCAGCCGGCGGGGATGTGGCGCTGGTGGAGGAAGGCGGCTGCGGCCTGGCCGCCAAGGCGCGACGTGCCCGCGATGCCGGCTTCCGCGCCCTGATCGTGCTCCAGAACGAAGCGGCGGTCGCACCGCGCAGCAGCGACGGCCGGCCTCCGCTGCCGGTGGTGGCGGTGGGCGGCGCGGATGGGCGCCGACTGCGGTCGCTGGCCCAGAGCGGTGGGGCACGGGTCACGTTGCCGGTGACGCGGCCATGGGGCGGCGTGCAGGTATGGGACATGCGCGACCCGGCGCGGCCGTCGCTCCTGACCGTCTTCCGCACCGAGAACGGTGAGCGGTTTCCGCCACCCGGCCCCGGCTACTACACGGTGCACAACCCGTTGAGCGCTGGTCGCTATGCCTTGTTCTCGTGGTACGCGGACGGCGTGCGCCTGGTGGACTTCACCGATCCGAGCCATCCGCGTGAGGTGGCCGCGTTCGTGCCGCCGGCCGCGCCGGACCCGTTCGGCGTGTTCCCGCCCGTGGCGAACGTGTGGGGCGTCGCGCGGGCGGGAGATCTGGTGCTGGCGAGCGATATCAACAGCGGCCTGTGGGTGTTGCGCGCCTCCGGGCTGGCACCCTGAGCGGGCGCGACGGGCACCCGCGGTCCACGGCCGCGGGGTAGAGGGTGTTCGGTGCCGATCGTGCTGGTGCGGCACGCGCAGCCGGAGACCGACCCGGCCCAGCCACCGGCGCTGTGGCCGCTCTCGGACGCCGGCCGGGCGGCGGTGCGGGCGCTGGCACGCGAACCCATGTGGCGGAATATGCGGCGGATCTTCACCAGCCCGGAGCTGAAGGCGCAGGAAACCGCGCACATCCTCGCCGGCGTCAACGGCTTGACGGTGACCGTGGTGGAGGATCTGCACGAGGTGCGGCGACCGCACGGCATCACCGACTACCCACAGGCGGTTGCCGCCTGGTTTGCCTGCCCGCACGAGCCACCGGTGGGCTGGGAGCCGGCCGGTGCGGCGCTGACACGCATCCGGACCTGCGTCGAGCGGCTGCGAGCCCTGGAACCCGAGCCGTTCGCCGTCGTCGGCCACGGACTCGCCCTGAGCTTGTACGTCGCCGCTCTCAGCGGAGAAGACCCCGCCGCGCTGTGGCGGTCGCTGGGGATGCCCGACCTCGCGGTCGTAGACCCGGCGCGGGGCACGGTGCTCCGGCCGTTTGGCCGGACAGGAGACCGAGACGTGAGCCAGACGGGGTGAAGATTCGCACGGCGCGGCCGCGTGTTGGGGCGGCCGCCCGCTTGCGCCTAGGCATGCCGGCGGTGATGAATAGGTCATGAGCACACGCGACCCAGCCTCGATTCGCGTCGACGCGGTGATCCCCGTCTACAACGAGCAGCGGGTGCTGGAACGGAACGTCACCACCCTGCACACCTTTTTGCGCGAGCACCTGCCGTATGACTGGCGCATCGTGATCGCGGACAACGCCTCCACCGACCGCACGCTGGAGATCGCCTGCGCGCTCCAGCGCCACCTGGAGCGGGTGGCGGTGCTGCACCTGGACCAGAAGGGGCGCGGGCGGGCGTTGCGCGCGGCCTGGCTGGGCTCATCGGCCGACGTGGTCTCGTACATGGACGTGGACCTGTCCACCGATCTGGCCGCCTACCCGCCCCTGATCCGGGCCATCGCCGAGGAGGGGTATGACGTGGCCACCGGCCGGCGACTGGGCCCAGGGGCGAAGGTGATCGGCCGCAAGCCACAGCGGGAGATCGCCTCGCGCGGGTACAACCTGCTGATCAAGCTGGCGTTCCGCACGCGCTTTACCGACGCGCAGTGCGGCTTCAAGGCCCTCTCCCGCCGCGCCGCCGACGCCTTGCTGCCCCTCATCCGCAACAACGAATGGTTCTTCGACACCGAGCTGCTGATCCTGGCGGAGAAGAAGGGGTACCGCATCAAGCAGATCCCGGTGCGCTGGGTCGACGACCCCGACTCGCGCGTGAAGATCATCAGCACCGCCATCGAGGATTTGCGCGGGTTGTGGCGGCTCAAGCGGGCGGGCTATTGAGCGTTCGGGCGGCGGGCGCGCGGCGGGCGCCGCCTCCGGTTCGTGTTGACACTCACAAAGGGGGGTGTTAGATTGCGCCTTGCACCGGGGGTTATACATAGGCGCCGGCCGGCAGTGCTCCCCGCCGGCGGCTGACTCTTGCCGCAACCCGTTCTGTGGCGCATGCTATCGCTGACCGATCCAGGGAGCAGCGAGGGGCGCCACGCGCGTGCCCTTTTTGTTGTCGAGCCGGATGGCGGAGGAGCGTATGGCCGTATCCGAGCATCCACGACCGACGAAGCGTTCGTTCGGAGACCGCCTGTACGACTTGCTGTTCCATAACTATATCTGGCAGTCGATCTTCAGGTCCGGCTATCCGAACACGCCCCGCAACCAGATGCTGGTGGTGGCGACGAACGTCTTCCTCCACCTGCACCCCACCCGCATCCATCGCACGCACGTCAAGATCACGCACACCTACTGTCTGGGCGGGCTGACGTTCTTTATGTTCATCGGCCTGACCGTCACCGGTGTGCTGCTCATGTTCTACTACGTGCCGTCGGTGGACCGGGCCTATACGGACATCCAGGACCTGCAGACCCAGGTGCGGTTCGGCCAGCTCATGCGCAACATGCACCGCTGGATGGCGCACAGCATGGTGCTGCTGGTGTTCATGCATATGATGCGCGTCTTTTACACGGGTGCCTATAAGCCGCCGCGGGAGTTCAACTGGGTGGTGGGCGTGATCCTGCTCGTGCTCACCCTGTTGCTCTCGTTCACCGGCTACCTGCTCCCGTGGGACCAGCTCGCCTTCTGGGCAATCACGGTGGGCACGAATATGGTGGGCTCGGCCCCCGTGTTCGGCGCCGACTCCCGCTACCTGCTGATCGGCGGCTTTGAGGTGGGACAGGGGGCGCTCGTGCGGTTCTACACGCTGCACGTGCTTGGCCTGCCGCTGCTGGCGGCGATCTTCATGGCAGTCCACTTCTGGCGGATCCGCCGCGACGGCGGGCTGGCCCGCCCACTATAGGTGTGTGACGATCGGGCGCCGGCCACCACGGCGCCCGGTAGCGGAGCAAGGCAACCATGGCGCAGCGAGTTGAAACCCGGCCCGCGACCACCACCGCCGTACCCCGGCCCCGGCGCGCCCGCGAGGAGGAGCTGCTCGTCTGGCCGGACCTGGTGTTCGTCGAGTTCATCAGCGCGGTGCTGTTCACCCTCACTCTGACCCTGCTGTCGGCGGCGATAAACGGCCCGCTGTTGGACCAGGCCAACCCAGACGTCACACCCAACCCCTCCAAGGCGCCGTGGTACTTCCTCAACTTGCAGGAGCTGCTCCTGCACATGCACCCGGCGCTGGCCGGCGTGATCGTGCCGACGGTGGCGCTCATCCTGCTAGCCGCCATCCCGTACTTTGACCGCTCCAACGAGGGCCAAGGCGTCTGGTTCGGCACCCCGGACGCCGGCCGGATCACCTGGCTCTCCACCGTCTACGCCGCCGTGCTCACCTGGCTGCTGGTGCTGTACGACGGCGGCAAGCACGTCGTGCTGTACCACAAGCTGTTCAACCGGCCATGGCCGGAGAAGCTGAACTGGCTGCAAAACCTGCGCGCCCTGCAGACGGCGGTGGCCTGGCCAGACTGGACCAAAGACATCCCCTACCTGCCGTTCACGCTCGAGTTGCGCGGTCAGGAGTTCCGTACCCTGGACCTGCCCGCGTTCCTGGTGGAGCAGTTCATCCCGGTGGCGACGATGGTCGGCCTGCCCATCCTGCTCCTGCTGATCATCCGTCGCTGGCTGGGCCGCCTGACGCGACGCGACGCCATGATCGCCCTGTTCACGGGCTTCATCACCGTGTACGTGGTGCTGACGGTCATCGGCACCGCCTTCCGCGGGCAAGGGCTGGAGCTGCTTCCGCCGTGGCAGGTCCATCCACCGGAGTGAGGCCGCGGCGCACCCCGGCCCGTCTGGACAAGCTATGCGTCAGCGTCCGGCTCCGCCGGAGCAAAGAGTGGTGACCGACCGTGACGAACGACAACGAGAGACAGCGGCCCACCGAATCTGCCGATGAGCGGGCCCGCCGCATCGCCGAGGCCCGCGCCCGGGCGGAGGCGGCCCGTCAGGCCCGTCTGGCGGGTCAGGCCGGCACCCCACCATCGGCAGGTCAGCAGCAACCACCACCGGCGGAACCGCCACCGGCCCCGGCGACGGAGGCGGCAAGCGGCGAGGACGAGCGGGCCCGCCGCATCGCCGAAGCCCGCGCTCGGGCGGAGGCCGCGCGCGCCGCCCGGGGCGGCGAGGCGGCGCCACCCGCGCAACCGCAGGCCGAGACGGGCGAAGCCGGCGCCGCGGCCCGTGGCGAGCGCGCGCCCGAAAGCGCCGATGAACGCGCCCGCCGCATCGCCGAGGCCCGCGCTCGGGCGATGGCGGCTGCCGCCGC